>CAZWTH010000140.1:0-10696 GCA_964636715.1 uncultured Solibacteraceae bacterium
CGTGTAGCTATTGGCCGACTGGATGCCGCCGAGCGCGATAATACTCTCGCGCAGTTTCGACAACTGCGGACCTTTGGGATCGATACCGGCCAGCTTGAGCGCAAAATAGGCTTTCACGGAAGCGCTGATTTCGCTGGGACCCTTCGCGTAGATGGGAAATCCGCCATCGGCGTTTTGCTGCGAAAGAATGCGCTGCGCCGCGCGCCCGATCTGATCGCGATTGGGCGGATTCCACTTGCCGTTCGATTCGGGCGCATGAAGCCAGAGCTGAAACAGGATGTAGTCGGATTCGAGCGTTGTATCCGCGGTCAGGAGAGCACACCAGTAGCCTTCCGGATGCTGGAGTGAGAGGAGTTCGCCAGTGGCGCGATCGATGGAACCGCGCGCCGCGGCAAGAAGAGCTTCGCTGACCTGTTGGGTGAGCGTGGTCATCGAGTAATGCTGAGCAGCGGTGGTCTGTTTAACTCCGGAGGCAGCGAGAAGCGAACGTCCTCCTCCACCATCTCCACTTCTTCCATTTGACCGAAGCCGTGATCCCGCAGCGCGTTGACGATGTTTTCCACGAGATGCTCCGGGGCCGACGCGCCGGCCGTCACGCCTACGTTATTGACGCCGAAAAGCCATTCCGGTTTCACTTCCGACCAGTCGTTCACCAGATACGAGTTCACCGAATAATTCTGCCCCACTTCCACCAGCCGCTTGGAATTCGAACTGTTGGCGGAGCCGACCACAAGCAGCAGATCGCAGAATTGGGCGACGCCCTTTACCGCCATCTGGCGGTTTTCGGTGGCATAGCAGATATCCTGCGATTTCGGTCCGCGAATCTCCGGGAACCTCTCCTGGAGACGCGCCATGATGTCTTTCGTCTCGTCCAGGCTCAGCGTGGTCTGCGTCAGATACGTGACGTGGCTCGGGTCCGGGAGATCGAGCGCGTCTACATCTTCCACCGACTCGACAAGAACCATCCTGTCCGGCGCCTCGCCCAGCGTGCCGATCACTTCATCGTGATTCTTGTGGCCAATCAGGACAATTGTGTTGCCTTCCCGCGCGAACTTTACGGCTTCCAGATGAACTTTGGTGACCAGCGGGCAGGTGGCGTCGATGATTTCGAGCTTCCGCTCCTTCGCTTCCCTGCGCACCGCGGGAGAAACGCCATGGGCGCTGAAAATCGCCCGGCAGCCCGCGGGAACTTCCGCAAGCTCTTCCACAAAAATGGCTCCCATCTCGCGAAGCTCATCGACCACATGCTTGTTATGGACGATTTCCTTACGGACGTAGACGGGGGGGCCGTAAAGATCGAGAGCAATTTTGACGACGTCGATCGCCCGGACTACGCCTGCACAGAAGCCGCGCGGTTTAAGCAGGTAAATCTTTTTCTCGCCGGTTGTATTCGGCGCGATCGGCTTGAGTGTCGGCATGAACGCTCTCGGGTGGGGTTGAAAAACCCAGTATATCATCGGAAATGAGCGGTATAACTAAGAGGGAAATCAGGAGGGGAGGCCTTATGAAGGCATGGCGTTTCAGCAAGGCGTTCGGGCTCGAAAATCTTGAAAACGTTGAACTTCCTGAGCCAACGGCGGGGCCGGGGCAGGCTGTAGTCCGGGTGCGGGCGTGCTCGCTCAACTACCGCGATCTGGTTGTTTCCCGAGGAGCGTACGGCAAGGCGATCCAGCCTCCGCTCATACCGCTTTCGGATGGCGCCGGCGAGGTGATCGCCGTAGGCGAAGGCGTCACCCGCGTAAAGGTGGGGGACCGGGTGGCCGCCGCTTTCATGCAGGGTTGGATCGACGGGCCGCCGAACGACGCAGGAGCCGCCACCGCGCTCGGTGGCGCCATCGACGGCATGCTGGCCGAACAGGTTTGCCTGAACGCCGAGGGGTTGGTCCGCTTTCCCGATCATCTGAATTTCGAAGAAGCCGCCTCGCTGCCATGCGCCGCCGTCACTGCCTGGCATTCCCTGTTCGATTCCGGCGGCCTGCGCCCCGGCCAGACCGTGCTCGTTCTGGGCAGCGGAGGGGTTTCCGTTTTCGCCGTGCAGTTTGCCAAACAGGCCGGGGCGCGGGTGATCGCCACCACTTCCGGACGCGACGGCAAGGAAGACCGCCTTCGGTCGCTCGGGGCGGACGCCGTGATCAATTACCGGACCACTCCCGATTGGGACCGCGCAGCCCGGGATTTTACGGGAGGAGCAGGCGTCGATCACGTTCTCGAAGTCGGCGGCGCCGGAACACTACCTTTATCGCTCAAGTCGATCCGGCGCGGCGGACACATCGCGATGATCGGCGTTCTGGCGGGCGGGGGAGAAATCGATCCGCGGTTCATCTTCGTCAAACAGGCGAAAATTCAGGGCATTTACGTCGGTTCCCGGCGCATGTTCGAAGAAATGAACCGGGCGATTGGCGCCTCCGGCATGCGGCCGGTGATCGACCGCGTTTTCGACTTCGCGGAGACCCGCGCTGCGTACGAATACCTGGAGAGCGGGGCGCATTTCGGCAAGGTCTGCATCCGTGTCTGATTCCGTCCGCGCGGTGTGAAACCCGACAGACACCAGTGACGTAGAGTAGACAAGGCGTCGCATTTGGCTTGCCGAATGCGCGGTATACTCGTGGACAAGCAGGAGATCGGCCTTATGCGTTCCTTTTTCAGGTCGGATTTATTTGTGAACTCGGCGGCCTGGCGGCAGGGCACCGCGATGGCGGCGACCGTACTTCTGCTCGTACCGTCGCTGTTTGTCACGCCGGCATTCGCCAAAGACAAGAAAAAGGATCCCGACGAGATCGGTAACCGCGATGTCGGCAAGGGCCTGAACTTCTATTCGATCGAGAAGGAAATCCGAATCGGCAAACAGATGGCGCAGGAGGTGGAGCGCCAGGCGAAGATTGTCGACGACCCGGTGATCGCCGAGTACGTCAACCGCGTGGGCCAGAATCTGGTGCGGAATTCGGATGCCAAGGTCCCGTTCACCATCAAGGTGATCGACGCGGAAGAAATCAACGCGTTCGCGCTGCCTGGTGGCTTCTTCTTTGTGAATACGGGCGTGATTGCGAACGCCGACAATGAAGCCGAAATGGCCGGCGTGATGGCGCACGAAATCGCGCACGTCGCTGCCCGCCACGGGATGAAGCAGCAGACCAAGGGCGACATCGTGAATTACGCCAGCATCCCCGCGATGATTTTCCTGGGCGGCTGGGCGGGTTATGCGATTTATCAGGGCGCGCAACTCGCCATCCCGCTGACGTTCCTCAAGTTCTCTCGCGGCGATGAAGCCGAAGCCGACATGCTGGGCCTGCAGTACATGTACAAGACCGGTTACGATCCGGAAGCGTTCGTCGATTTCTTCGAAAAGGTACAGTCGCAGGAAAAACGGAAACCGGGCTCGGTTTCGCAGTTGTTCTCGTCGCATCCGCCGACCGCCGAGCGCGTCAAGGCGGCTCAGCAGAATATTCAGAATTACCTGAAAGAACGGCCGGAATACGTCGTGAGCACCAGCGAGTTTAACGACATCAAGGCGCGCGTTCTTGCCATGCATGGCCGCAAGTCCGTTACGTCAACCGATCCAAAGGATGCCGGCAAGCCGACACTGCGCCGCAATCCGAATGGAACCATCGACGAGAGCGGCCAGGAGAAGGCTCCGGCGCCGGACGCGGACGATCGGCCGACGCTGAAGCGGCGAGATACCCAGTAATCGGGTGCCGGTTCTCCCTCGGCTTCGCAACGATTTAGACATCATGCCCTCGCCGGTGGAAGACCGGCCAGGGCTGTTGATGCGCGATTCGCTGCGTTACTCGCAGACCATCCTCATTATTCCGCCGGAGTTGATTCCCTGCCTCACGTACTTTGACGGCGAGAAAACGGACCGTGAGCTTCACGAAATGATGTATCGCGCGTCGGGCGATCTGCGCGCCGGTGAGGTCGGCGATCAGATCGCGGCCGCGCTGGCAAAGGCCGGATTCCTGGAAGACGAGAATTTCGAGAGGCTTCGCGAGGAACGTCAGCGCGAGTTCGCCGAATCGCCCGTGCGGGCGCCAGCGCATGCCGGGTCCGGTTATCCGAACAACGCGGGCGACCTGGCGGAGGTGATGCGCCGCTGGATGGACGGCGGCGCTGTCGCGGATGGCGCCGGATCAGTGGCGGGAATTGCCGCGCCGCATGTGAGTCCAGAGGGCGGGTTCGATTCGTACCGCGCGGCCTATGCCCGTTTGGGGCCGGAATTACGGGATCGAACTTTCGTCATTCTCGGAACTTCCCACTACGGAATGCCGGATCGGTTTGGCCTGACGCGTAAGTCGTACGTAACGCCTTTCGGCGAGGCGCGAACGGATGGAACGCTGATCGACGAACTCGTGAACGCCGCGCCCGATGCGATCGGCATGGAGGATTACTGCCATTCGGTGGAACACTCGATCGAGTTTCAGGTGGTGTTCCTGCAGTCCGTCTTCGGACCGGATATTCGGGTCGCGCCGATTCTGTGCGGCTCGTTTTTCCGAAGCATCTATGAAGGCGGTATGCCGGAGGATGACGAGAACGTGCGGCGGTTCCTCGGTACACTGGGCGAGATTGCGGCGCGGCGTTCCGGGGAGCTCTGCTGGGTGCTGGGCGTCGATATGGCCCATATGGGAGCGCGGTACGGCGATTCGTTCGAGGCCTGCGCGGATGCAGGTGAGATGACGGCCGTGGCTGAGCGGGATAAGCAGCGCATGGAGCGAATCGCGGCGGGTGACACTGCGGGGTTCTGGGATCTGGTCCGCGAAAATCGGGATGACCTGAAGTGGTGCGGCTCGGCGCCGTTTTACACGTTCCTGAAGGTGCGCCCGGATCTGCGGGGGACGGTCCATCATTATCAGCAGTGGAATATCGATCCGCAGAGTGTGGTCAGCTTTGCGGGAATGACGTTTCGGTAATACCTCCTTTTTCGGAAGGGATACATATGAATTCCCCTTCGAAATTCGTACGATAGCGGTTCTGCTTCAGAGTTTGCAGAGGGCAAAGTTTGCATGGAGCCTTGTTGGACTCCACTAATGCAAAAACCCCGCATGCGGTGCGGGGTCTGCATCCAATCTGGAGTAGAAAGGAGGTGTTGTTTTATGCGCCTTCTGTTGCTGTTCGTGCTTCTGAGACTACTCAGGACTCGACGCTTTCGGCTACGGATCGAATTCGATCTATAGCTGAACCGATGGGGGCGGGCATCGCCATTGCTCGCCTCCACAGCAACAATCATAACACCTCTCACCGATGCTGGAGCCGCGATTTTTCGCTGATTTCGGCTCGAACGCAATACCCCCTTTTTGCGACAGAGGTATATGAATTTCCCCCGAAAACGCGTACGATGGCGATTCTGCTTCGGAGCTTGCAGAGGGCAAAGTTTGCATGGAGCCTGTCGGACTCCACAAATGCAAAAACCCCGCTCGTGGGCGGGGTCTGCATCCAATCTGGAGTAGAAAGGAGGTGTTGTTTTATGCGCCTTCTGTTGCTGTTCGTGCTTCTGAGACTTCTCAGGACTCGACGGTTCCGGCTACGGATCGAGTTCGATCTATAGCTGATCCCATGGGGGCGGGCATTAGCCGATGCTTGCCTCCACAGCAACAATCATAACATTTTCCGCCCGATCTGAACCCGGATTTTGCATATGATATTCCTTTGCAGAAAGGAATATCCTCTGATGATTCGAAGCTCACTTCTTGCCCTGGCGCTCTGCCTCCCCATTCTCGCTCAGCCTCCCGCGGGCCGTGGCGGTAGCGGAGGCCGGGGGGGACGAGGCCCGGCTATCCAGCTCACTGCCGATCAGAAAGCCCAGTATCAGGCCAAAGTCGATGAGTTGAACGGCATTGTCAAGAGCCTGCGGGCGTCCAAAGCCGACATCGATCTCATCGCCGACGTCGATGTCTTCGCTAAAGCGGGCGCGTGGCTTGTGGAATTTCCATCATTTGCGAACGCGCAGGCGGTTACGAACTATCTGGCGGTCCTCGACCAGGGGATCGAGCGCGGGCATCAACTGCAGAAGGGTCAATCGCCCTGGGTGTCGGAGCCGGGCCGCAAGGTTCTCGGATACTACTCGGACCTCGACGGCTCCGTGCAACCGATGGGCGTCACGATTCCAGCGGGCTACGACGCCACGAAGCCGGACCGGCTCTACGTCTGGCTGCATGGCCGCAGCAACGGCCTTTCCGAAGCGAGTTTCATCAACGGATTTAAGAACGCGCCGCAGTTCCCCAACACCGCATATACGGCCGACGTCGGCCAGCTCACGCTCGATTGCTTTGGACGCGGCAACAACGCCAACCATCAGGCGGGCGAGGTTGACATTTTCGAAAGCATCGCGGCGATGAAGCGACGCTTCAAAATCGATCCCGACCGTGTTCTCCTGCGCGGCTTCTCGCTGGGCGGAGCCGCGGGGTGGCACATCGCACTGCAGCATCCGGATCAGTGGGCGGCGGCGGAGATCGGGGCGGGGACGTATCCCGGCCGGCTCGTCTATGCGCCGCAGCCGTTCCCGCCCTACCAGGACGGCCCGCTCCACATCTACGAAAACATCATCGACTGGGCGCTGAACGCCTTTAATCTCCCTCTCGCCGGTCACGATGGCGATGCAGACGATCAGGTGGCGACAGTCGGCGCGCCGCGCGGAGCCGCGCCGGCCCAGAATCGCGGACAGCTCGAATCCTCGCTGCGCATTCGCGCCCAGCTAGCGAAAGAAGGTTTTCCCGCACAGAACACGCCGACTGACGGAATGGAAGGGAACTGGTCACTGCCAGGCACGCGCGATATTTTCATGATTTCGACCGGCACGAAACATGGCGTGAACCGGCAGGTGAAAACCGCGCTCGACGCGTTCCTGAAGAAGTATGGCGACGAGGGCCGTCAGGACCCCGACCACATCCGTTTCGTCACCTACACGACCCGCTACAGCGATTGCTTCTGGGTTTCGCTCGATGGCCTGCAGCACCAGTATCAGCGGGCCGACATCGACGCGCAGCGCAGCAATGGCCGCAAAGATTACGACATAAAAACGAACAATCTGACGCGTCTCACTCTGCGTGAAGTCCCCGCCGCGGCCACCATCAAAATCGACGGCCAGACCCTGCAGGCGAAGGGAAATCAGCAATCGGTGACTCTGGAACGGAACGGTTCGGCGTGGAAAGTCGCGAAATCCGGCGCATGGACAGGGCTGCATAAGACGCACGCGCTCCAGGGCCCGATCGACGACGCGTTTCTCGATCCGTTCCTGCTGGTCCGCCCCACGGGAACGCCCTGGAACGCGGCGGCCAACCAGGAGGCGCTGCGCCGCCTCGATCACTTCGATCATATGTGGGCAATGGACTATCGCGCGCATCCGAGAATCAAGGACGATAAGGACGTGACCGCCGACGACTTCACGAAATACAACGTCGTGTTGTTCGGCGATCCGGGCAGCAACAAGTGGATCGCGAAGGTTGCGGGGAACCTGCCGCTGAAGTGGACGAAGCAGTCGATTGCGGTGGCAGGCAACACATACCCCTCGGCGGAAAACCTGCCGGTGCTCGCTTATCCGAATCCGTTGAGCCCGCGGCATTACGTTGTGCTGAACACGGGCCTCACGATTGCGGACAACGATTACAACGGCGACTATGCGATGCCGCGTTTTGGCGACATCGCAGTCCTGAAGATCAAGGACACGCCGGAGCCACCCGAAATCGTGTGGGCGAGCCTTTTCGACGAATCGTGGAAGCTGCCCGGAACGCCGGCGAAATCTAAGTAGTCAATTGAGCCGCGGAATCGCGGTCCAGAAACAACTCCGCGCGGGGATGGCTCCGCAGGATCGAGGCGGGGCATTGATTCGTCAGTGGACCTTCGATGGACGCTCGCACCGCGGCTGCTTTCGCGGGCCCCGGGACCATGACGAAAAGTTGATGGGCCGCCATCAGCGTGGGGATGGTCAGGCTGAACGCCTGTTTGGGCACATCCTCCAGCGTTGCAAACGCGCCATCGTGCACCTGCTGGATTCGGCAGGCTTCATCGAGCGTAACTATTTTGACCGGTTCCGGGTCTTCAAAATTGCAGGGCGGATCGTTGAACGCGAGATGGCCGTTTTCTCCAATGCCGAGCAGCGCGATATCGAAGCCGTCCTTCGGCAGCAGCGCTCCATAGCGGCGGCATTCGGCCAGTTTGTCCTGCGCTTCGCCCTGAACAGGGTTGAACGCGCGCGGATGGACGTGATCGAAAATATGCTCGCGCAGGAAGCAGCGGAACGACCACGGGGAATTCGGCTTCGCTCCGGCGTATTCATCCAGATGGAAGGCGGTGACGGCGGACCAGTCGATTCCCGGCGCGGCGATCAAAGCGGCGAGCGTTTCATTCTGCGAAGGGGCGGCGGCAAAAGCCACGGTTACCGCGCCGTTCGCGGCGATTCTTTCACGAAAGGCGGCGGCGATGGCCTGTGATGCGGCCATTCCAAGGCCGGCGCGATTTTCTGCGATGTGAATATTCATTCCGAGTTCAATTATGACGCCACGATTGATCGTCCTTCTGATTGGCTTCTGCGCCCTGGCGCAGGAGCCGGCCGTCTTCCGCGCCACTACTCAACTGATCCAGATCGACGTCGCCGCTGAGAGCAGGAACGGGTCGCCCGCTACCGATCTGACGAAGGAGGATTTCGAACTCAGAGTCAACGGGAAAGTCCACGCGATCGATACATTCACCGCAGTGTCGCCGGTTCCCGTGGTTACCGAACCGCTTCCCCGAGGCACATTCAGCAATCGAACGCAGGTCTCTGAGGTGACACAGGGCCGCTACACAGCCTTCGTGCTGGATTGCCGCAACACGAACTTCACGCTCCAGGCTTTCGCAATTCAGCAATTGCAAAAAATGCTCGAGACCGCGCCGCCCGAGGGCAAGGTGGCGCTATATTTCATCAACAATAGCTTCCAGATCGCACAGGAGTTCACTTCCGATCTGGATCTGCTGAAGGAGAAGGCCGCCAGATTGGCCGCCGTCGTACCGCCTCCCGTGACAGATCTGGCGCAGGCGGAAACCGCCGCAAAAGAAACAGTGAACGCTTTTCGAAGCCTTGCGAAGCATCTCGGAGGAATTTCCGGGCAGAAGATCGTGATCTGGATCAGCACCGGATTTCCGGATAATGAGCCCGCTGCGCCCCCATCTCCGGATTCGACGATCGCGCTCACCCCCGTGCGCGAGGCGCCGGGCACCTCATTCCTCGCAGATATTGATGACGCCGTCCGCGTCCTCGGTAACGCGAATATCGTTCTCGAATCCGCTGAGGCATCCTACGTGGGGGCGGCCGTTTCGCCCGAGAACGGCCCCGTCACAACGCACGTCAATCCTTTGCAAATGATTGCCGAGCGCACCGGCGGCCGCTTCCTTCCCGCGGAATCGAGCGATCTTGCGGCGACAATTCACAAAGCCTCGACCGACCACATGGCTGGCTACGAGCTCGGATTCTACGATGACGGCGGCTGGCTTCCGGGCCTGATCCCGATCGACATTCGCGTCAAACGCGCCGGAATCACTCTGCGACACCGGGAAGGCTTCTATGCGGAGCCCGCCACGCCACAGGTCACCCCACAGGATTTACTGGAGCGCGCCGTCGATGCGGTGACCATTCCCATCGCCGCGAAGGTGACGCGCACGGCCGGCAACCACGGTACACTGACGCTCCGCCTCAATGTCGATGCGAAGGCGCTCACGCTTCGGCAGAATGGCTCCGTCTGGCGCACCAAACCCACCTTCTTCACGCGCTTCGCATCCGGCGTGGAAGATCAGGTTGGCGACGTTCCGCTCGATTCGCCCGAACTCACGCTCACCCAGGCACAGCATGATCGCGCATTGCGCGATGGGATCAATCTGCGCTTCACGGTGAAAGCGATGGAGGGGGCCGTCACCCTCCGGGTGCTCGTGCGGGATGAGTCTTCGGGCGCGGCGGGAACGGTCACCATTCCGCTCTCCGGCGTCCCGGAAGCCTACTAAAACGCCCGGCCTGATAGAACTGTAGAAGAAAATCTATGTCCGAAATTATTCTCATTGCGAATGGCGACCTGCGCCTCTCCGCCAACCGCGTCTGCTGGGACGCACAAAAACAAACCGAAGAAGCGGTAATCGACGCTATCCGCAGGGAAGGCCACAGTGTTCGCCGCGGACATGCATTCGACCCGGAAAAAGGCCACGGTTTTATCGACAGCCAAAGCCGCGGATTGCAGGTCTTCCGGAATATTCCCGAAGACGCGCCAATCGTCGTGGTGGAAGCTGTCTGGCAGTACACCCAGCACATCCTCGGCGGACTTATCAGCCACAAAGGGCCGATCCTGACCGTCGCGAACTGGAGCGGCCAGTGGCCCGGCCTCGTCGGCATGCTGAATCTGAATGGTTCGCTCACGAAAGCGGGCGTCCCGTACAGCACGCTGTGGAGTCTCGATTTCCAGGACGAATTCTTCCTGAACGGATTGCGGCGCTGGCTGAACGGCGAGCAACTGAGCCACGATCACAGCCACACGCGCACGCTGAAAGATCTCAAGCTGCCCGCCGATGCCGCGAGCATCGGGACGGAACTGGGGCGCCAGTTGAAGCGCGAAAAATCCATCCTCGGCGTTTTCGATGAAGGATGCATGGGGATGTATAACGCCATCATTCCCGATGAGTTGCTGTTCCCGCTTGGCGTCTACAAGGAGCGCCTCAGCCAGTCCGCGCTTTATGCCGCGATGCTCCA
>CAZWTH010000141.1:0-13265 GCA_964636715.1 uncultured Solibacteraceae bacterium
CGCCGGTAAGGTGCAGGAAGAGCGCATCAAATACCTGACCGACGAAAAGCGGATCAAGGCTGTCACGGTGCTGTTCAGCGACCTCGAAGGCCGCCTGCACATGCTCGACTACGACAAGAAGTTCCTGCTCAAGAGCTTCGATAACCTCACGTTCGACGGTTCTTCTATCCGTGGTTTTACGGCGCAGAAGGAAAGCGACCTCCGCCTCCACATGGATTGGCACGCCTTCTACTGGACCCCGGCCGATTATTTTGGCCCCGGCAAGGTGCTGGTCTTCGGCGAAGTCATCGACAAGGATGGCAGCCCCTACGGCGGCGATATGCGCGGCATGCTGAAGGAGTTCGCGAAGAAGCAGCACGAAGCGAACGGTTACACGCTCAACGCCGCCAACGAGATTGAAGGCTTCCTCTTTAAAGGCGTCGACGCCGAGCGCCACTATCACGACACCCAGAAGTTCGAATATGTGAACACCGGCGGTTACTACCACTCGCTTCCGGGTGACGATCTGCGCCTCTTCATCGACCGCGCGGCTGAAGTGCAGCGCGCGATGGGCTTCCAGAACGAAAAGGATCACCCCGAAGTCGCGCCGTCTCAGTTCGAAATCAATTACGGCTATGGCGACGTCGTCTCGGCGACCGACCAGATCCAGCTCTATAAGTTCCTGTGCCGCCAGGTGGCCCGCAACATGGGCATGACGGCCTGCTTCCTGCCGAAGCCGGTGGTCGGCGTCAACGGCAGCGGCATGCACACCAACGTGTCGGTTTCGAAGGGCGGCAAAAATCAGATGTGGGATCCGAGCGGCGAAGAAAAGCTCAGCCAGTTCGCCTGGAGCTTCGTCGATCGCATTCTCACCGCCGGCAATGACATCTGCCTCACGCTCAACGCCAGCGTCAATGCTTATCGCCGTCTCGATCCGCACTTCGAAGCGCCGAACCAGATCATCGCCTCCGCGGTGGACCGCGGTTCGATGGTTCGCATTCCGATCGGCAATGAGAAGAGCTCGCGCGTCGAAGTCCGCTCCGTCGGTCCGGACGCGAATCCGTACATGGCGCTGCTCTCGATCTTCAAGACTGGTCTCGAAGGCAAGATCGACGACGTGAAGAACCTGCGCTCGGCGAAGCGCTATCTGCCGGACAACATCTATACCGCGATCGACAACTTCCGCAAGTCGAAGTGGACCACGGAACTGTTCGGCGAAGATGTGAAGAACCGCTATATCGACCTGAAGCTCGCTTCGGCCGACCGCTGCGCGCGTCTCCTCGGCACGGTCGTGAAGGTGCCGGAAGTGCAGTTCCACCACGAGGTTTACAACCAGTACCTTTGGAATCAGTTCTGATCGAACTGAGATCGGCAAATTAAAGAAGCCCCGGCCTCACGGCTGGGGCTTTTTTTTATGCTCCACTCCTCCAATTCTGCAGGAATCGCGATGGATCCACGATATGGAGCTCAGGTGCGACCTTTCGCAGTCGTTGACCGTCGGGGCTGGTTCTATCGGAAAGATCCAGCAGATCTTGATCACAAGATACCGCGCGTCTGCTGCAACCGCCAGATTGATGTACGGTTCATCCTTCGGGTCCCGTTCGTAGTCGAAGACGACGCGCGCCTTCTTTGGGCCGGCGCTCATCGGCTGATTAGCGATTTTTTTCGCGGAAGGACTCGTCGCGGGCGGCTGAAAACAATCCGGCTAAATCCTCATCGGTAAGGCCGCTGTCATTTACTTCATCGCGAAAAGGTTTCAGAATCTCACTGAACGCCGGCGGTCCGGTGACCTCGCGGGAAAGTACTGCGCGAATGTAATCCTCGCGCCTGAGTCCACTTTCCCGGGAAGGCACATCCACGGGCCGGAGAAGATCATCCGGAATTGGGATTTCAATCGTTCGTGTCATAAGCGCCTTGCGGTGTCATCTCAACGATGCCACAACATGCGTGTCCCGCCAAAGGCGTGCGGAGCGGTCATGGTCCCTGAACAGATTGTCGAACGAGCCGAGGCCGAGGCCTCATCGGCCGGGCTTCCTTATGATAGGAACCGATGCGTTTGCCCGTTTCTCTGCTGCTCGCCGCAATGGCTTTCGCTCAGCCGGTTCCCCATTCACCCGCTTTCGAGGTAGCTTCCATCGAGCCCTCGCCGCCTGCCGGCGTGCTTGGATATCTGACCTATCCGGGAGGCCGCGTTCGCTGCGGCCACTGCACTCTCGAAATGCTGATCACGTACGCATTTGACATCCAGAAATTTCAAATCTCCGGCGGCCCGGACTGGCTTCACACGGAAAGATATGAAATCGACGCGCGTGTACCAACCAACTCAGAATCGAGCAAGGCGAACCCTTCCGTTCCGAACGCGCCCTTGAATGCCGAGCAGCGCGCCATGCTGGCGGCCCTGTTGAGGGATCGATTTCAACTCCGGTTCCATCGCGAGACCAGCAATCTGCCGGTGTACTTCCTGATCAAAGGTTATAAGCCGCTCAAACTGACACCCGCGAAAACCGTCCGCGACTTTCCCTGGGTCGGAAGCCCGCATAACGGAAACGTCCGCGGCGATGGCGTCGCCGGAATCAGCGTCACCATGCCAATTCTTGCTTTCAAACTGAGCCAGTACATGGGGCGTCCAGTCGTGGACCGCACCGGGATCAAAGGCTACTTCGATTTCCAATACAACTATGTCTCGGATGACCCGCATCCGGACGTGATCTCCACCATCATCACGTCTGTCGATGAACTCGGGCTCAGGTTGAAGAGCGGTAAAGGCCCGGTAGATACGATTGTGATCGATCAGGCCGGGAAGCCCTCGCCGGATTGAGACGGGGATAATGCAGTCCTTCCCGCGCCGCCACCGCGCCATCCGTCAGCTTCGCAGGGACCACCTCGTTCGTCCCCATCAGGTGATACACCTTGCGCCCGGCATGAATCAGGTAATCCGCCACAATCCGGCGATGGCATCGCCACCAGACAGACTCGGCGCACATGATCGCGGTACGCCGCGCCGCCGAGAGATCCAGCAGTTGCGTCAGGCCGGACCGGAACGCGTCAGATAACGCATAATCCGCATAGTTGTGAAAGCTGCGATTCTCCCAGAACCCGTTCACATCCGGCGGAATTTCAGTGGTGGCGCCCCGCAGCCCGCCCAACTCCGCAATCCGCATATGCGCGATCTGAAACGCAGCCAGTTCGCCGGGCAACATGTCCACGTTGTATTGCGGATTGGTTCGCGACCTGGGAAAGCTCCGAATATCCACAACCAGTTCCACCTCGCCGGCCCGTAGCAACGCAACGAACTCGGGGATCGAGCGCGTCGAGTGGCCAATCGTGAATACGGGCTCCAGGTCCATCAGCCGTTATCCCGAATTCTGGTCAGCGCCGTTTCCTTGTGCGCGGCGTGACGCGCCGGCCTCGGAATTCCAACTGACGCGATCGCCTTTCGAATATTTCGCCATCGCCTTTCGCCCTCATGATACTCTCTAAAGAGTTGTCCACTGCCTCGGGAAAGGAGGTCAATCCGTTGTGCAATACCAATTCCATCCGCTCGATAAAGCGATGACCGGCGCGCCGCAGGATTGCCTGCTTTCCGCCCGTCCTCGCTAAGCCAATTCTCTGAACAAGTTCGGCGCTATCAGCCGAAGTGTGTCTCCTTGAAAAATGATTAGCACAGACGAAATCCGCGAGATTCTCGCAAAACGTATCGATTGTCAGAAACAAGCGACCGGCATCGCCGCCGGCATCATCGAACCGAATCGGCGCCAGGTCATCGCCTGGGGCGACGCCGATGCAGATTCGATCTTCGAAATCGGATCCATCACCAAGATCTTCACCTCGCTCCTGTTAGCGGACATGACTCACCGCAAAGAGTTGGCGCTCCACGATCCCGCCGCCGGATATCTGCCTGTACGCAGTGGCAAATCCATCACGCTCCTGGACCTCGCCACGCATTATTCTGCGCTCCCACCGCTTGCCGGCAACGATGATCTATATCAGTTCCTTGCCCGTTATACACTCCCGCGCGATCCCGGCTCCGAATACGAATATTCCAACCTCGGCGCCGGACTTCTCGGCCACATCCTCGCAACCCGCGAAGGCACGGACTACGAAACTCTGATCAGAACCCGCATTACTCAACCCCTCAACATGCCGGACACCGCGATTACGCTCTCAGCCGCCGCGAAAGAGCGCATGGCTATGGGGCACACTGCAACCCTCTCGCCTGTCGCCGGCTCAGAACTTCCGGCGCATCTGGAAGGCGCCGGCGCGCTGCGCTCCTCCGCCCATGACATGCTGACTTTCCTCGAAGCATTTCTCGGCTACCGGGAATCGCTTCTGGCGCCCGCGATGAAGGCCATGCTCGAAGTGCGGCGGCCCGCCGGCAAGGCGCAGATCGGTATAGGCTGGTTTATTTTCTCCACAGATGGCCGGGAGATCGTAACGCACAACGGCGCCACCGGCGGATTCGCGTCATTCGCCGCATTCGATCCCCAGGCGCGTACCGGAGTCGTGGTGCTCTCCAACGCCTGCGCTCCGTGCGGCGTGGATGACATCGGAATGCACCTGCTGAATCCCAAGTCGCCGCTCGCGAATCCCGAGCCCCCAAAACAGCGCACGGAAATCCCCATCGAGACCGGGCTCCTCGATAGTTACACCGGCCGCTATCAAGTGACGCCGAACCTCGTCCTCGAAATCACGCGCGATGGCGATCGCCTCTTCGCACAGGGTTTTACGCAGCTACCGCACAATCGGCCTGGCGATCTGACCGGCCTGCCGAAGTTCGAACTGTTTGCCGAAGGCGAGAAAAGTTTCTTTGCAAAAGTGTCTGACAGCAGGATCACCTTTGAAACCGGGCCTGGCGGTCAGGCGACGAGTCTGATTCTGTACCGGGCTGGGCGGGCCATGCCCGCTGCGCCCCGGTTGCCGTGAACAATCCGGCAGTCAGTTCCCGGAGGGTCTCTCGATCCGGTCGACGACGAGATATTCGGCAGGTCCCTCGATCGATTCGAGCTTCAGTCCGAGTTGCTGTTGCAGTGCGGTGAAGATGGAGGGGCCACCCGCAGGGTCAGCCGAGGCGGAACTCATCGGCGGAGCTCCTGGCAGCGGTTTGCGAGTGGCCTCATCACGGGCAAATTCCAGATGGAGATTGAACTCCCACGTGATCCCGGTCCTGTCGATGACGTGGCGATCCAGAGTATTGGAGAGTTCGCGGGCAAGCCCGGCGAAGGTAAGTCCGCCCGCATCCAGGATCACCTTCGTTGCATCGCGGTATCCTGCATGAAGCCACACAGGAGCTTTTCGCCGGGAGCCGCGAACCTCGCAGGAGGAGGATTTGCCGGATCGAGCGGAATGCAGTCGCCGGCTTCGAGCGGTTTTACCTTAGGTCCACCTTTGCCGGGAGTCAACCCATACATGGGGAGCTGTTCCGCTTCGCGATGAGCTTTCAACTGAAACCGTTCTTCGAGAAGCTGGCCCAGCATCGGCCCCAACATCGTCGCCGGGGCAGCGCCGTCTGCTTTCGCGTCAATCGTGTACCGATCCGAGCGAAGCCACGCCGGACCACCTCTGATCCGGTCCCCGGCCGCGCCGCGAGATGAATCGTTGAGAAGCGGCTTCACGCCATTGCGCGTGGAAATGCCGATCAGAGTCGCCACGGCCATGCATCGCACGCTCATCCTCCCCGGTGACGTGCTGATATTTCCTCCGCTCCTGCCGTTCGGCGGCAGATCGCCATTGCTGCAGGGTTTGATCGACGCCGTATCGAATTTCAACCGTCCGGCCTCCGTCTGCGACCGAGCGATTCCGATGCCGAACGTCAGCGCTCCGCCGATGAGACACACATAAATCCCGTTCCGCCGAAGACGAACACCCGCTGGCATGTTCGAACGGAAGCAATCCCGAGGCCGCCAAACGAGCCGCTGTATTTAAAAGGGAAGTCGCGCCTGGAAGTGTAGCCTGGCCCGCACACTCAGGCCGCTCGCGCCCGGAGGCCGATCACTCCGCCCCAAACGCTTCGCGATAGTGCGCAATCTCCGTCCCCACAATCGCAATCACATCGAACCGGATCCGCTCCGGATCGGCCTGCGCCCGCCGCACATAATCCCGCGCCGCCCGCCGCAACGCCATCACCTTATCCGCATCCACATTACGCTCCGGCGCACTCCACTCGCCGGAAGCCCGCCACTTCACCTCCACAAACACGAGCGTATCGCCGTCACACGCAATCAGATCGATTTCCCCGCCACCCTGCGGCGGACGCCAGTTCCGCGCCACCACCAGCATTCCCTGGGACCGCAGATACCGGTGCGCCAGATCCTCGCCATGCCGCCCCGCGTTACCGTGGCGGCGGAATCGCAGCCGGTCGGCCAGCCGGAACAGCGGCTCGAGCGGGCTCAAACTCGAACTCCATCGACTTGCCCCGCACCACGTAGCAGAGATAGTGCTCCCAGAACCGCCGGAACCGCGGGAACGCATTCACCAGAGCTTCGAATCCAAGCCATCGCCACACGGATAGTAGCCGCACCCGGATAGAAATCTCACGAAATTTTGCAGTCGTGTAATATCCAAATCCCGCGTCCTTCGCGCCGAAGTACCGGAACGAAAAACTATTCAGATGATGCTTGTGCGTCGGGTCGCAGAAGGAGCTGAAATCGGTGTAGTGCGGCGTCTCGATCCGCACCCGCCCGCCGGGCCGCGCCAGACGGTGGAATTCCTCCATGGCACGGATAACATCCGTCAGATGCTCGATGACATGGATCACCCGGATACTGTCGAACGATTGATCCGCGAACGGATAAGGGAACCGGTCCAGATCGCAGATCACGTCCGCGGCGGTCGCCGCGTTGATGTCGATGCCAATGGCGCCGGGATACTTGTTGACGCCGCAGCCGACATCCAGAATCTTCACAATTTGTTTAGAAATACCAGCGGAAGCCCACGAAGGGCGTCGTCCACGTGCCCACCATGTATTCTTCCTTCTGCGGAGTGGTCTTGAAGTGGAGCGCCTTCACTCCCATCAGCAGCTCCAGATTCTGGTGACGCCAGGAGAACGTGGCGTTCCCCTCCGTCATCACTGAGTGATGAGGAAACGCGAATCCTTCGCCCTCCACATGGAACAGCGTGTGTTTGGTGATCGCGTATTCCATTCCCAATCCAAATTCGGGATAAAGAATATAAGGGTTTCCCACGCCGAAACTGGCGCCCGGCGTGCCAAGCACGTCGTCTTCGGTGGATGACTCCACCTCGTGCTCCGCGGCGATATAGCGGATTCCCCAGATCGACTTGAACCGCAGCCGCGCCACCGGGAACTTGTGCGGGAACAGCAGGTCATCCAGATGAATGCGCCCCGTCTGGAAGTGCCAGTTCGTGTGCATGAGGTCGCCCTTGTTGAACTGGATACTGTCGATGAACGGACTGGTCGTCAGCACCTGATCGCCGGCCCCATGGAAGCGCTCGAAATCCACATACAGCATGCCGGTACGCGTGATGGGAATGCCCGCTTCGCCCTCGATCACAAAACGGGAAGGCTTGCCGAAATTGGATAGCGATTCGTCGGTGCCCAACTGCGCGGCCGGCACTCCACCATGAATATCCGGCCCGCTGTACTGCATCACCGCGAGACCCTGGATTCCGAGAAAGAAGCTGCGCGGATCCGGATAATCGGGCTCTTTCGAAGCGGGGGCCGGAGCGCTCACGGGCGTCTGCACCCGCTCCACCTGGCCGGATGGCTGCTGCGCAAAAGACGGCGACACCGCCGCCGTCAGGCCCGCCAGCAGGCAGGTTGCCGGGACGAACGCACGTATACAGAGTGAACGAATGCTCAAAATACTCCTCACCGTTTATTGATAGAACGGGAACGGGCGCCAATGCGCGCCGCTTCGCCCCATTGTCAAATTGTATACGCAGCCCATTCCCGGGCGGTTGCGCCAATCGCGCGCCAGGCGCGTTCAACCGGCTCCGCGCGATGCGGATGATAAATTGTCTGTGACATGTCGAAAAATTTCTATGGCAAGTGGATCGTAGTCGCATGCTGCCTGACGTTTGGAATTTCCGTCGGGTTGCCGTACTACAACATGCCGTTCTTCTATGACTACTACAAGAACACTTTCCACTGGCAATTGCACGACATCACTCTCGGATTCCCCCTCGCCGCGCTTCTGACTCTCTGGGTCGGCCCGCTTCTCGTTCCGCGCTTCAGCCCGCGCAAACTCATCGTCGCCGGCACCGCCCTCACGTTGCTGTCGTTCGTGGGTTTCAGCCGCATGACCGGCGACATCAACATCTACTACTTCCTCTGGTTCCTCTACACCTTCGGCTATATTCTTTCCGGACCCATTCCGCACCAGATCATGGTTTCGCACTGGTTCAAGCGCAATCGCGGCTCCGCGATGGGAATCGTGTATGTGGGCGTCGGTCTGGTCGGCGCGGTCACGTCGAAGTATCTGGTTCCTCCCCTCACCAACGCCACATCGTTTCGAACCACTCTCCTGATCGTCGGTTTTGTCATGGTCCTCGCCTGGCCGATCGCGCTGTTTGTTCTGAAAGACAAGCCGTCCGATATCGGTCAGTTTGCCGACGGCGACATGCAGCCCCCGCCTGACGTTCATCTCGAATCGCATACGTTCGGCTATTTGCTCGGCCAGTGGTCGTTCTGGCTGCTGCTGATCGGCAGCCTGTGCTCCATTGGGGCCATCGGCGCCATCAATCAGCACATGAAACTTGTGTTCGCGGAACAGGGATTCACCAACCAGTCGCAGTTGAACGCCGAATGGGGAACCGCTCAGAGCTGGATTCTGTGGTCGAGCGTCGCCGGCCGTCTGCTCATTGGATGGTGCGCCGATAAACTCTCGATGAAGTGGGTGATGACCGCAACATACTTTATCGTCGCGGCCAGTATTCCGCTTCTGCTGTCAGTCAGCCCTTCGAGCGGAACCTATTCCTTCGCCCTCGTCTTCGGCTTTGCCATGGGCGCGGACTACATGCTCATTCCGCTCATGGCCGCCAAACAATTCGGCGTGAATTCGCTCGCCCGCGCCATGGCAGTCATCCTGCCTGTCAACACCATCGGACAGACCTGGGTGCCGCTCGGCGTCTCGTTTCTGCGCGAACATTTCGGCAGCTACGCCACGCCGATGAACGCCGTTCTCGGCGTCGCCGCCATCGGCGCGATTTCGATTCTCCTGCTCCCCCGCGATACAGCGGGCATTAAGCAGGCGGCCTGATAGTGGGGCAGCGCTTCGGCGCTGCAAGCCGAGCTTCTGCTCGGCTCGGGGCACCGGAAGCATTGCGGGCCGAGCGGAATCTAATCCGTGTTCGCCTGCTTGACGCCCACATAGAACAGCCACGGATTGGCGCTGTCATCCTCGCCGTCCCTCAGCGTGCGGCCCATGCGATCGAACGTCTCAACGAGCCGTATGCCCGCCCCGGCCATCTGCGCGGCTACCGTCGCGCGCGACGCATAGTAGTGCAGGCAGGAATAAAAGTGTCCTGTATCATTCAAAAGCGCGTAGTCGCGCTCCACCATCCGCAGAGGCCCCACGCGCCGGTGATTCCACGCCCCCAATACATATTGCGCGGCGCTCGATGCGAGGCGCACCGGATTCCAGGACCACTTCATGTGCGGCCCGGAAAACGCTTCCTCGTAGTTAACGTTGTGGCACGAAAACGCAAGCGCCCCGCCAGGCCGCAGCACCCGGCTCGCCTCCGCCAGCGCGGTTATCCTCCCTTTGTGCGGCAGCGCATCGATCACGTTCGCAGTCGCCAGCACGAAATCGAACGACGCGTCCGGGAACGCTCGCAGATCGCGGAAATCCGCCTGCCGGATGCTGACGCCCGGAAGATGTTTCCGGACGTAGCGCACCATCACCGGCGAGTAATCAATTGCTTCATACCGCCGCGCGAGCGTAGATAGATGGCGGGCAGTGCGACCTGCTCCAACCCCGACATCCAGCACGTCGCGCCCTTCAATGTGCTGCCGGTATTTCCGGAAGCACGCCTGTTCCACCGGTACGATCGATTTCGACAGGTAATACAGGTAAACGCCCGGCGAATAATAGACCGAGCGATTGACCTCATCCTGCCTGATGGACTCCGGTTGCACTGCCCACGCTACGCTCATCTCGATACGGCCAGCAGAATGTTGGACTGCGTTGTCGCGCCGTTGTATGTGCAGGAGATCGGGTTATCGCCGGTGGTCGCGCCGTTGGGCACCGTCAGATTGATCTGGTACAGACCCGGACTCGCAAGTCCCGCATAGGCTACATGCGCCGCCACGCCATTGATAGTGCAATCCGGCATGACCGGCAGCGTTCCGCTCTGGGTATCTCCATTCGCGAGGAGGATATTGCTGGGCAATCCGAAACCGATCGTCCAGAGTACGATCGTTTCACCCACCGCTGCGGGCGTCGAGGCGCCTGGATACAGGCTTGTTGGTCCGATGATGCTGTAGTCCGCATGCGTTGCCGTCACATGCGCATTGTCTTTGAGAAGGAGCATGGCGGGCGATACAGCCGCCATCGTCACTGGAAACGGATCGCTCGCCACGCCGCCATTTGTTACCACTACGTTCACCGTTCCGGTCGTGTTATCGAGCGCCACGAGCGCGTTGATCTGGTCCTTACCCGCCGTGCACGGAGACCCCGCCGGAACGCTGCTGCAGTAATACGAAATCACCGCGGGTTTGCCATTCACCGTCACCGTCACGCCGTTCAGCTTCGGCTCCATATAGCCGCCCATATACGGCTGCGATCCCACCCAACTCAATCCGGGCGCCTGCAGTTGGGTGGAAACGAGATTCGTGCCCTGGATCGCGATCCATGCGTTCTGTGACACGGTCGTGCCACCATAGGCAGTCGTTACCGCCGTAATCTGCGGCTTCGGAGCCGGAGTCGTCGACACGGTGACTGTCGCGCTCGCGTCCTTCATGTTCGTGAGATACAGCGTGCCTGCATCCGTGAAAGCCGGGGCGCCCGTGAAGACAAATGTTGTGCCGGTGACCGGCCCGTAGTTCGTCTTCAGATCGTACTTTCCAACCGGCCATAAGATATCGAAATAGTCTCGATAGTCGTAATACCAGATGCCCATCTGGCCTTCCTGCTCGTTGACAAAAACGCCCTGCGTGCCATTCATGTGTCCGGAGCCCACGCCTTCAATTTCGACGAGCGCCTGCGTTCCGGCGGGCGTCGTGAGATTGTCGTAGCAGCAATATGTACCGGGAGCGATCGCTTCGGTATCCGTTAGAAATGTGAAAGTGACTTTCTTCGCCGTAAAATTTTTCCCCGCGAACTGGCCGTCCGCCGTCCCCGTGAAAACAATCGTTTCGGGATTCCCGAAACACAACACTGCGAATACCCCTGCGAGCAGAAGCGAGCGATGGATCATTCAGTTTTGGTCCTCGCGTCCGGGCGATGCACGCGATGTGCCACAGTCTGGGAATTGTAAGCGCTTCAAACGCGCTTTCCGTACACAGGCGGCGCGGAATGGGTGGAATCGCACTGCCACTAATACGCGCCGCATGGCATAAATTGCGCGCGAATTGCCATTCGCGCGATGGCTGGCATGGATGATATCCTAAGCCTTCATCCCCGCTCGGGCCGCCATCCTCAATCCAGATGGCGTGGCCGAAACATTTCCAACCGGAAGCTGACGGCAGCCGGTTATAACGTAGTTCAGACTGAATCACTAAGGATATTTGATGGCAAACAAGGTTTCACCCTCGCGCAAGGCCAATAAGGCTGGCAAAGCCAGTACCGCTAAGGATACGGCGGCGTCCCCGCTTGTCTCCGTCATCATGGGGAGTAAGTCGGATTGGGAGACCATGAAGGCGGCGAGTGACGTCTTCACCGAATTCGGCATCCCGCACGAATGCCGCGTGATCTCGGCGCACCGCACCCCCGAACTCCTGATGGAGTTCACCGCCACCGCCGAAGACCGCGGTGTGGAAGTGATCATCGCCGGCGCGGGCGGCGCCGCCCATCTGGCCGGCGTCACCGCCGCCCATACCATTCTTCCCGTGCTCGGCGTGCCCATCGAGAGCAAAGCGCTGAAAGGCATGGATTCGCTGCTCTCCACGGTCCAGATGCCCGGCGGAATTCCTGTCGGTACGCTCGCGATTGGCAGCGCAGGCGCCAAAAATGCTGCGTTGTTTGCGATCGCCATTATGGGCACCAAGCGGGCTCGTTTCCGCGAAAAGCTCAAGGACTATCGCGAGAAGATGAAGCGCAAACTGGCCGAAGAAACTTTGCCGTGAAGATTGTTCTGCCTGGCTCCGCCGTCGGAGTGCTGGGCGGAGGCGAAAACGCCCGGATGCTCGCCCTTGCGGCTTATCGCATGGGCTATCGGGTTCATGCCTTTGCCCCCTCCGGCGCGTGGGGCGACGTTTCCATTACAGCGGACTGGAACGATACAGATCGCCTGCGCGAATTTGCCCGTGCCGCGGATGTCATCATCGTCGCGTCGGACGGCGTGCCCGTGTCCGCCCTGCAGGCGATCGCGGAAACTTCCAACCTCCAGCCCGGCCTGCGCGCGCTCGAATCCGTTACTGGGCACACGACGGTGGAGCGCGATCCGGCAAAGACTGTTGCCGCGGATTTCGTGATCATCGGCGTGCGCAGCGTCAACGGATCGTCGATGTTCTACGATCCGATCGCGGTGGATCGCGTTAACGGCGTCGCCGATATTTCGCGCGCGCCCGCCGCCATCAGTCTCCGGCCCGCCCATCAGGCGACGGAAATTCTCCGGCGAAAAATGGAAGAGCTCGAGATCACCGGCGTCGCCTGCGGCAGTTTCACTCTGACCGCTGACTCGCAGTTGCCGCTCCATGAATTCACGGTTGGACCGCACAGGGCAGGGGACGTGACCGTCGTCGCGTCCGTGACCAGCCAGTACGAACAGCATCTCCGCGCCGTCTGCGGACTGCCCCTCGGCAGCACGGACCTGCTTCGTCCGGCGGCGATGGCAGTGTTACACGGCGACACCTGGAGCAATGGCGACCCCAACTGGACCGCCGCCACCGCCATGCCGGAAGTGAAACTGCACCTGAACGGCGGCCAGTCCGGCTTCCTCACCGCGACTGCCGCGTCGGGTACCCTCGCGAAGCAAATCGTCCGCGCCGCCCGCGCCAGCCTGTCAGCGAAATAGGTTTTGAGGTGGCAGGGCTTCGGAAGCCGTGAATGAATCAACGTCCCTGACAGCCATCCTGATCAGGCAGGGGCTCTCGATCATTTCGAGCGGAACTGGAGCCAGTCGGCCTTGCTTTGTGGTGGATTTCGCTCAACGAATTCCCCGAGGCCGGT
>CAZWTH010000142.1:0-6815 GCA_964636715.1 uncultured Solibacteraceae bacterium
CGTCGGAAACACCGTCGCATACTCACTCAGACAAGTGTCTTCGAATCGCTTCTTCGAAAACTTCCCGCGCACCGAATAGAGCGACCGCGTGTAGATCTGATCGAGCCATCCCTCGTATTTCCAGGAGCTCCCGCCCACATAGATTTTCCGCGCAGCCAGTTCGCGCAGACGGTCCCGCAAGGCTCCGCGATCGAACCCACTGCGGTCAAAGCCGCCGGCTTCCTGAGTATCGAAAAGGGAATTCAACCTACCAGGCCTGCATCTGCCGGTTGAACCACGGATCGGCGCCCGCTTCCAGCACGCCGCCTGGCGTCAGCCGGATCATCGTCGGCGCCGCCCCGCTGTTCGTCTTCGGACGCGTATCGATCTTATGCCCGCGCGCCGCCAGATCCTTCATCACGCTCGCCGGAATCCGGTCGTCCAGCAGCAGATCCCCCGGATTCATCGCATGATTATCGAAGCTCGAAACCAGATGCCGCGTCTGAAACCGCGGCGATTCAATCGCCTGCTCCGAATTCATTCCAAACAGTACCTGGTTGAAGAAAATCTGAACCAGCGATTGCTCCTGATTGTCCCCGCCCGGCGTCGAAAACGCCAGCAGAGGCTTCCCGTCTTCCTGCGTCACCAGCGTCGGACTCAGCGTCACCCGCGGCCGCTTCCCCGGCGCCAGCTCATTCGGATGCCCCGGTATCAGAAAGAAACTCTGCGCGCGCTCCGTCAGCGGAATCCCCGTATCGCCCGCGATCACGCTCGGCAGCCATGCGCCCGAAGGCGTCGCCGAAAACATCACGCCGTCTTTATCGAACGCATTCACGCATGTCGTATCGTGCGCCATCAGAATGTCGTCAATCTTTTCTGCCCGCGCAATTTCCGATTTCGAGGGATGAATTCCCACCTTCCCGTCGATCTTCCCCGGCCGGAAATCGAGCGATGCATCCGGTCCAATCTCCGCCCGGCGCTCCGCCGCATACTCCATCGAAAGCAGCGTCGCCGCCGGCACCTTCACGAACTTCGGATCGCCGTAATACGTGTCGCGGTCCGCATACGCCAGCTTCAGCGCCTCCACCAGCGTATGGATATAGTCGGCCGAATTCTGCCCCATCGCCGTCAGATCGTACCCGCTCAGAATATTCAGCGCCTCGATCATCGCCGGCCCCTGGCTCCAGAACCCCGGCTTATAAACCTTCATGCCGTGGAAGTCGGTCGAGACCGGATCTTCCGGCGTCAGCTTGAACGCCGCCAGATCTTCATAACGCAGCAGCCCGCCGCTGGCTTTGCTGAATTCCCCGATCTTCTTCGCGATCTCCCCGCGATAAAATTCATCGCGCACCGCATCGATCGCCGCTGCGCGGCTCGCGCCCGAAGCCAGCGCCTTCTTCTCCGCCTCCACCATCGAGCGAAGCGTGCGCGCCAGATCCGGCTGATGGAAAATCTCGCCCACCCTCGCCACATGCCCGCCCGGCGCGAAGTGTTTCATCGAGCTCGGCCACAGCGTGAAGAACGGCAGGCTGTTCTGGATCGAAATCGCGCGCATCTCGTCGATCGCCGTTCCATCGGCGAATTCAAGCGCGGGCTCCACCGCCTCCGCGAATGACTTCGTGCCGAAATCGCGCAGCGCCACCAGCGCCGCATCCGGCAGCCCCGGCACCAGCGCGCACATCAGACCCGCCACCGGCATCATGCCCTTGAGCCCGTTCGGCTCCTGCTTTTCCAGAATCTCGCCTACCTGCAGCGGACGTTTCCGGAAGAACTCCGCAGTCGCCAGTTTCGGCATCGTACCCACGCCCGCAATCGAATGCACTTTGCCGTCTTTCGTGCGGATCAGAATGGGGGCTTCCCCGCCCCAGCCCACGTGCGAATACTCCGTGGTTGCGGCGGCGAAAGTGGAAGCGACGCCCGCATCCACTGCGTTGCCGCCCGCGTACAGCATGCGCATTCCCGCGCCCGCGGCGTAATCGCTGCCCGCCGCCACCGCCCCGCGCGTGCCTCGCACCGGTTGCCGCACCAGCGGTTCCTGCGGCTTCGGCGAAATCGTAACCCGGCGCTGCGCGCTGCCCGTGACCGCCACAATCAGGGCTGCCGTCACCAGGGCGAAAGTAAATTTCATTCGGCGAATCCTTCCGTATACTGATCATAGTCCCGCGGAAGAACAAAACGTGGAAGAACAAAAAGAGTTCACGAACCCGATTTCCGCGGATACCGCCGCACAACCCCCTTCAACCAATCATTCAGAGGAAGAGCCCATGCTCTTCTGCCCCGTCTGTTCCGAGCGGTTGGACGCCCGCAAATGCAAGCTCTTCTGCCGCCGTTGCGGTTATTACATGAGCTGCGCTGACTACATTTGAACGCCATTAGTTACACCCGGAAAATAGCCGGAACAGTACCTTTGTAACGATTCGTCCGCCCTGTGGAAAACTAGCCACCTCTCACTGGTGGTTACTCAATCTATTCCACTCATTTTGCACATTTTGAGTCCAGTGCGGTAACCGCTTCCACAAAGGTCCCTGATCGTCTGTATTTCCTTAAAAACAGTATCTTTGCCAGAACTCTTGACAAACCTTTATGAGGGGCTTAACATGAGTTGCTCGGTTGTTAAATCTACATTAATCATCACACCGACAGTCCGGTGGGAGGCTCAACGTATGATGACCTTCGCTGTAGGCGAAAAAGTGGTGTACCCCAACCAGGGTGTTGGGACGATTGAAAACATCAGCACTCGATTTTTTTCGCAGAAGCCGGAAAAGTTTTATCTTCTTCGGTTGATCTGTTCAAGCATGACCGTGATGGTGCCTTTCGCGAACGCGGAGACCATCGGACTCCGAAAACTCTCCCGCGCAGGGGACGTCTCGAAAGTGCTCGCTTACCTCGCCGGCCCCGATATTGAAAGCCTCTCCGACTGGAAAATTCGCTTCCGCGTCAACAGCGACAAGATGCTGAACGGAAATCTGCTTCAGATCGCCGAAGTTTTCAAACAGCTCGTGCGGCAACAGCGGGAGAAGCCCCTGTCCTTCCGCGAAAAGAAGATGCTCGATCGCGCCCGCACCATGCTGATCGGTGAAGTCGCGCAGGCCCGCGGCATTCGTGAAGACGAATCGATTCTGCTGCTCCAGAAGGCTCTCGGTAAATCCGGCTACGCCTTCCCCGAAGCCGCCTGACGCGCCCTGTTTCTGACCGCGAACCAATCTCCCGCCCCGCTCAATCCGGTGGCGGAGTGGTCTCGGTCAAAATGGGAGTAAAGCGTTAGATGGCCACTCTTACCCAGCCGTCCCTCGGTTCTCCTCCGCCCCAGACTCCCCGGCCTCCGCGCGGCCACGGCGGCGATGGCGGAAATAACGGCCGCGATCCCTATTCCTCCGGCCGCACCGCCCGCCTCGCCATTTATGTCGGCATGGTCGCCAGCACCATGACCTTCTTCGCGCTCATCGCGGCGATGTTCATGCGCCGCGGCCTCGCCACCAATAACGACTGGCATCGCATGCCCATTCCGCCGCTGCTCTGGTGGAATACCGCCGCCCTTCTCCTCTCGAGCGTCGCCCTCGACCTCGGCCGCCGCGCCTTCCGCGCCGGGAGCCGTCCGCGCTTCCGCCGCTACTGGCTGACCGGTACCGCGCTCGGCGCGTACTTCCTCGTCGGCCAGGCCATCAACTGGCGTTTCCTCGTCGATCACGGTTTCTACATGCGCAACAACCCCGCCAGCGCATTTTTCTATATCCTCACCATGGCGCACGCCGCGCACGTTGTCGGAGCCCTCGCCGCACTCCTCTACGTCTCCTGCCGAACCATGTTTTTCCCGGCCATTCCTCTCAACCGCACCGTCATGGAAGTCAGCGCCATCTTCTGGCATTTTCTCGACGTGATGTGGCTTGTCCTCATGGCTACTTTCGTTTTCTGGATATGAAAAATTGATCCCCCCTCTGATCTCCGACTATGCCGCCACGCCGGCGCGCCGCCGCACGCTGATTGTCATTGCCATCAACTTTCTCCTCTTCGCGGCCCTGATGGTGTGGATGTTTCATGTCCGCGACGCCTCGTCGGATTGGCCCGTCCCCTTCGAGTTCGGCTCCCTCCTGATCATTTTTGCCATGGCGAGCGGCGGTCTCTGCGGCAGCATCACCATGGCGATCGCGGATAATCGCGCGCGGAAGGGTGAGTTCGAAGAATCCATCCGCTGGATCGCCATCGCCATTTCCGCCTGGCTGACGTTTGTGTTCCTCGAAGCCGTGGAGTGGGTCCGGATGATCTATCTCCTCGAGCTCGGCCCGAACACGCCGTTCGGAATGACCTATCTCGCCATCACGGGAGCACACCTGATTGGTATCGTCCTGTGCGTCGGCTGGTTTACTTTTTGCCTGACGAACGTGCGTAAGCACGATATCCTGGCCTCCGCCCTCTACTCCCACTTCCTCGCCATCTGGTGGATCGTGATCGTATTCCTGATCTACTTCCCGAACATGCACCCGCTCGCGAACCTGTAGAAGAGTGGGGCGGGGCTTCGGCCCTGTCCGGATGGCGCTTCGCGCCACAAGCAACCATGAAAGCCCGCCAATAGCGCTTCTATTGTTATCAATAATTTGCGGCGGGCTTTCAATGGTGCGGCAGGCCTTCAGGCCAGCCCGGAATTTCCAAAATATCTCAGGTCACAGGCGCCGGCCGGAAGACCGCCGAGCAGCGCCGAAGCGCCGCCCCACACACCTTCGATATCATGCTTATGATCCGGCATGAGCACACAACCTTCCTCCGATATCCAGTCCAGCCTCAATGAAACGCGGCTCTTCCCGCCCTCCGCGGCCACCAGCGAGCACGCCCACATCCCGTCCATGGAGGCTTACGAGCGCCTCTGCGCCGAAGCCGACAAAGATCCGGAAGAATTCTGGGGCGATATCGCAAGCAACCTCGAGTGGTTCATACCGTGGACGAAAGTGCTCGATTGGTCCGGCGCGCCCTTCGCCAAATGGTTCGTCGGCGGCAAACTCAACATCACGCACAACTGCCTCGATCGCCACCTCAGGACCTGGCGCAAAAACAAAGCCGCGCTGATCTGGGAAGGCGAGCCCGGCGAAGTCCGCACTCTCACCTACCAGCAGCTTCACGATGAAGTCTGCCGCTTCGCCAACGTCCTCAAATCGCTCGGCGTCAAAACCGGCGACCGCGTCGCCATCTATATGGGGACCTCCCCCGAGCTCGCCATCGCCGTCCTCGCCTGCGCCCGCATCGGCGCGCCCCACACGGTGGTCTTCGGCGGCTTCTCCGCCCAGGCCATCATGGACCGCATTCACGATTGCGGCGCCACCTGCGCCATCACGCAGGACGGCACCTTCCGCCGCGGCGCCGAAATCAAGCTCAAAGCCACCGTCGATACCGCGCTCGAAAAATGCCCGGATGTCCACAGCGTCGTCGTCTTCAAACGCACCGGCTCCGAACAGAATATGAAGGCGGGCCGGGACCACTGGTGGCACGAGCTGATGGCAAACGCCAGCGACGAATGCCCCGCCGAAGAGCTCGACTCCGAACATCCGCTCTATCTCCTCTACACCTCCGGCACCACCGGAAAACCGAAAGGCATTCTCCACACCACCGGCGGCTACGCGGTTGGCACCTACATCACCAGCAAATGGGTCTTCGACCTCCGCGATGACGATATCTACTGGTGCACCGCCGATATCGGCTGGGTCACCGGCCACAGCTACGTCATCTATGGCCCCCTGCAAAACGGCGCAACCGCTCTGATGTACGAAGGCGGCCCCGTCTACCCGCAGCCCGATCGCTTCTGGGACATCATCGACCGCCACAAAGTCACCGTCTTCTACACCGCGCCCACCGCTATCCGCGCCTTCATGCGCCTCGGCGAGCAGTGGCCCGCGAAGCATCCGATGAAATCTCTGCGCATCCTCGGCAGCGTCGGCGAGCCCATCAATCCCGAAGCCTGGATCTGGTATCGCACCAACATCGGCCGTGACCGCTGCCCCATTGTCGACACCTGGTGGCAGACCGAAACCGGCGGCATCATGATCAGCCCGCTGCCCGGCGCAACACCCACGAAGCCCGGCTCCTGCACACGCCCGCTGCCCGGCATCGCGGTGGAAGTGGTGACCCGCGAAGGCAACCCCGTGCCAGCAGGTTCCGGCGGCTATCTCGTCGTTCGCAAACCCTGGCCTTCCATGTTGCGCGGCATTTACGGCGACCCCGAGCGCTTCAAGGAAGCCTACTGGTCGCAAATCCCCGGCTGTTACTTCACCGGCGACGGCGCCCGTCAGGACGCGGATGGCTACATCTGGGTCATGGGCCGTGTCGACGACGTTCTCAACGTCTCCGGCCACCGCCTCAGCACCATGGAAGTCGAATCCGCGCTCGTCGCGCATGCCAAAGTCGCGGAAGCCGCGGTCGTCGGCCGCCCAGACGAAATCAAAGGCCAGGGCATCGTCGCCTTCGTCACCCTCCAGCTCGGCAACGAAACCACGCCCGCTCTCAAAGAGGAACTGCGCGCCTGGGTCGGCAAAGAAATCGGCTCTCTTGCGAAGCCGGATGACATCCGCTTCACCGACGCTCTCCCCAAAACCCGCAGCGGAAAAATCATGCGGCGGCTGCTGCGCGAACTCGCCGCGGGTGGCGATGTGAAGGGCGACACCACCACCCTCGAAGATCTCACCGTTCTCGCGAAACTGCGCTCGGACGAGGATTAACGATGTGCCGCAACATCCCGGGCCAGGGCTTTTTGATGACCAGCAGGCCGCCCTGGTTGGGCGCCACCTCCTGGCCGGTGCGATCGACCACCGCCGCGGCGATGCCGGGCAACGGGCGGGTGGCCGAACCCGGCT
>CAZWTH010000143.1:0-9962 GCA_964636715.1 uncultured Solibacteraceae bacterium
ACGATTCGCGCCACGGTTCTGATCGAAACCATTCTCGCCGCGTTCGAAATGGACGAAATCCTCTACGAGCTGCGCGAGCACTCCGCCGGCCTCAACTGCGGCCGCTGGGATTACATCTTCAGCTTCATCAAAGTCTTCCGCAATCACGCGGACATGATGCTGCCGGACCGCTCCCAGGTCACCATGGACCGCGCGTTCCTCAAGAACTACGTGGACCTGCTGATCCAGACCTGTCACCGCCGCGGCATTCACGCCATGGGCGGCATGGCGGCGCAGATCCCGATCCGCAACGACGCGGCGGCGAATGAATCCGCGCTCGAACGCGTCCGTCAGGATAAGCTCCGCGAAGTGAAAGCCGGCCACGATGGCACCTGGCTCGCGCACCCCGGCCTCATCCCGGTCGCGAAGGCCGTCTTCGACGAATACATGAAGACGCCGAACCAGATTGCGGTGAAGCGCGACGACGTCCACATCACCGGCGCCGATCTGCTCAAGGTTCACGAAGGCCAGATCACCGAACAGGGTCTGCGGCTCAACGTCGACGTCGGCATCCAGTACATCGAATCCTGGCTGCGCGGCAACGGCTGCGTGCCGATCTACAACCTGATGGAAGACGCCGCGACGGCCGAAATCTCCCGCACTCAGGTCTGGCAATGGCTGCGCCACGGCGCGAAACTGAACGACGGCCGCAAAATCACTCCGGAGATGGTCCGCGAAATCGTAGCCTCCATGCTCCAGCGTCCCGGCTGGGACGGCGGCAAATACAAACAGGCCGCCGAGCTATTCGAAAAGCTCGCTCTGAGCGAAGAACTGACCGAATTCCTGACGCTGGCGGCATATCGCTACCTCTAAGTCTCGGAATCATAACTTTCGCGTACTTCAAGTACGCGAAAGTTAGAATCAGCCCCCGCAACCAGAAAATTTATCGGCCTGATGCCTGGACTGCTTTGCGGAGCGCGGCTTTCCAAACAGGTCCTTTGCTGTCGGCAACGTCCATCACTCTGCGGCCCTTTTTGTCTCGAATGGTTAGGTCGGCGCCGTGTTGGATAAGAAGTGGAATCGCATCTACGTCTACTGTGGTGAAAATCGGCGTTTCTCCGTCTTTGTTGCGAGCGTTGACGTTGGCGCCAAGTCGGATGAGTTCCTCCGATACATCTGTCAAAATCGTTTCGTGTAATGGCGTATTTCCATCGCGGTCACGGGCATTAACGTCGGCTCCAGCCTTCGCCAGCAACCTGATGCATTCGACGCGAGCACCATCCGCGTCCGTGTTGCGCCACTCTCCAGCGGCGAACATCGCGGTCTTTCCATCGCGGGTACGCATTTCGAGTGGAGGATGGTATCGCAGAATTTCGCTAACCACCTCGGGATGACCCGATTCAGCCGCGCTGATCAACACGCTGCGCGCCCGAGGTGTGAACCGGAGCGCGTCACTCTTTTTACACAGACTTCCAGAGGGTTTCGTTTCCCGGCCCCTGCATCGTCATCCCTGAACCGTGTTCCGTGAAGACCAGTCTGCTCAAGTCAGCATTTGGGTTTGCGCCATATGCAATCAGTGCACGTACTGCTCCGATATTTCCGGAACGGGCCGCTTCAACCAATCCCAGGTCTTTGTCAGACTGATCGCTTTTGCTGGCTCCAGCGCCGATCAGAATTCTCAGCACGTCGGGATTTCCTTGAGCTGCATAGAGCCATCCGACATCCTTGAACGGATTGAACGCGTCTTTCACCATTGGAGCAGGAAGCGTCTTTAGCGGCACACCTGCTTCTAAAAGGTCCTCCACTGAGCCGGCTTTTCCGCGAGCCGCAGCTTCTTTCAAAATGACCTGAGCCGCGAACGTCTGAAAGTTGAACTTTTCGGACTTTAATACTCCAACGAGGCCGGGATCCGCGCTCACCCAGCGCCCAGTCTTTGCGAAAGCATCCACTTCGTCTTCCAGTTCGACGATGATCCCGGGCATTCCTGTCCACCGGCCTACGTAATCCCCGACCTCCTTCCGATGGCCGTCTATGGTAATCGCAAGGGCGTAGCCCGCCGCATCCGTTACGGAAGCACTGTAGTCGTTGTCCATGGAATAAAAGTCGGCTGCGATAAATTTCCGGGCGAGATCCCGGACCTTCACCGCGTCCACTTGATCCACGTGTTTTCCCGCGGCTACAACATTGGCTTGCCCGTCAAAAATGATTCCGGTCGTGCTGATGGTAACCATGTAGGAGGGGCAATCACCGAGGCACCCCGATCTCCGAAGAGTAATCTCGATTTGAGAATCCGCCTGGAGAGGAGGGGACGCGACATGATTCGCCGGTAACCGTTCCGGAGGAACGAGGTCCAGGTACTCCTCAACCTCTGCCTCGATCGCTTTACCATTCACCGTAAAAGGTGTAAATTTCCATCCCTTCACTTCGTCCTGAAGTTGCGGCCAGAATTTCAGCGCTTCACGATCACCACCTGCTTCGACGTTAAGGACATCGCCGGTGGAGGAAACCGTCAACCTGAGCCGCAGTTGATTGAAACCAGGTTGGACACCTATCGTTGGAATAGTGCGTCGGTGCGGTTTTATTTCGTGTGATCGAGCGACGTCGTAGTCATATGAGGGGCCAGCGCTTTTTTCGTCTGAGTACCCGAAGAGCGAAAGCGTCAACAGGTATATGAAAATAGCGATCGCACGGGTCATCGCGCTGTCTGGTTTATCTCTCCGCAACGGTCCGCACCAATTTGGAGATAATTCAATACGAAACTCCGAGCATAGCGCGTTCGGGGCATTGTGGGCCCCCCGCAATCAGGAGATGCAGGCGACTCTCATTCTATTAATCAGCCCTTAGGATTCCTGCTCGGGAATCCTGGCAAGAAAGACGGCACTTCCGGTTAATTACATTCCCGTACGGGAATATTACTTGAATTTTCTTCCCAGCCCTACTATAATATTCCCGTGCGGGAATATTATCTTGCTCTACTCACCAGCGACTATCGGGAAACTGATCCGGAACACGCGTAAGCAGCTGGGCTCTACCCAAAAGGACCTCGCGCTCACCTCCGGAACCGGTCTGCGTTTCATCATCGATCTTGAAAAAGGCAAAGAAACCTGTGAGTTGGGCAAGGTCCTGACAGTCCTGAATACTCTCGGCATCAAAATGACACTGACGCCGCCCGCATTGGTCGCTAACGAAGGATTTGCCGATGGCCCGCATGCTTGATGTCTACCTGCACAGCGATCTCGCCGGGCATCTGACTCAGGCTGACGGCGGCGACCTGAGTTTTCAGTATGCGGGGAGGTGGCTTTCGAATACCGCCGCTACTCCCATCTCCCATTCGCTGCCCCTCCGCGCCGAACCCTTCCGGCGCAGAGAATGCCGCGGCTTTTTCGGCGGCATCCTCCCCGAACAATCCCAGCGCGAGATAATCGCGCGCAACCTTGGCATCAGCGCCCGTAACGACTACGCCATGCTGGAGCGGATCGGCGGTGAATGCGCCGGGGCGATCACTTTTCTGCCGCACGGCGAACCGGCGCCCGAGCATCAGCGCGGCTATCGCGAGTTGTCCGACGACGACCTCGCGGCAATCCTGAAAGAACTTCCAACGCGTCCACTCCTGGCCGGTGAGAAAGGGATTCGTCTTTCGCTCGCGGGAGCCCAGGACAAACTCGCGGTGTGCATCCAGGGCAGCAAAATTTCTCTACCCCTCGGCGGCGCGCCCAGTACTCACGTCCTGAAGCCCAACGTCGAACGCTTTGAAGGCGTGGTTTTCGACGAAGCCTTCTGTATGCAACTCGCGGCTGCCGCCAGTCTTCCCACGGCGGCAGTCGAGATACGACGAGTGAACGGCCTCGATTTTCTCCTCGTAGAGAGATATGACCGCCGTCACACCGCGTCAGCGCCGATCGAGCGACTGCACCAGGAAGATTTCTGCCAGGCCCTCGGCATTGTTTCGGAACAGAAATACCAGAAAGAGGGCGGCCCATCGCTCAAGCAGTGCTTTGCGCTCCTGCGCGAAGTCTCCAGCGCCCCGGTGATCGACCTCGCGCGCCTGCTCGACGCCGTAATCTTCAACTACCTCATTGGTAACAACGACGCGCACGGCAAGAATTTTTCATTCCTGTACCACGGCGGCGGCGAAGATCGGCAGGTGCGTCTCGCGCCTCTCTACGATGTCGTCAGCACAGCCCATTACCCGGAACTCAGTCCGGATATGGCAATGCGTATCGGCGACCAATATTCATCCGAAAAGGTCGGTCCGAAGGACTTCGAACAATTGGCGGCAGATGCCAGACTCGCCAAACCGCTCGTCCGCGCCCGCCTTCTGGAAATGACCGAACGCGTAATGGCCGCGCTCCCGAATATCCCAACTCCCAACCGCGTTTCCGAAGAGGTCGCTGATCTCATTCGCCATCGCTGCGAAACCGCGGCAAACCGTTTTCGCACACGCCTCTGAGCGCCCTACTTCCGGCCACGCATTCACCAGGTTATTCACATCCACGCTGCCGAGGCCGTCGCGAAGTTCCACGTCGACCCCGCCGCATACGCCGGCTCGAGCGATGTCGTCGAAAGCGAAAGCACGCCGCCATACGTCGTCCCACCATCGGCGTTCCCGCATAGCCAAAGCAACTCATGACGCCCCGCAACTCACGTCGATATCGCCCCGCGTAAACGGATGAACCGCAGACGGCGCCGTGGTTCTCGGCGGGCGCTTCTTCCATTACGGAATTCGTGTCATGGTTTTCATTCCGCTAAAGCCGCTTCCAGTTCGCGCAGGAGTTCCGGAAGCGCCCCGGTCAATGTGTCCCATACGATTGCCGGATCCACGTCCGCATAGGCATGTATGAGCCGATTTCGCATTGCAATAATCTTCGGCCAGGGAATCCGCGGCAGAGCCTTCCTGGACTCGTCTGAAATCCGGCTCGCCGCTTCGCCAATGATCTCGATCTCTTTAACAAGCGCCAGCACAAGCATGCGGTCTCGCCTCAAATCTTCGTTGCTTCGTCCTGCGATGAAGGACAGAGCTTCCCTGGTGGCGTCCAGCATGTGTCTGAGCCGAATGACGTCAGACTCGTTCATACTGGAGGGCGGCTGTTGCAACCACCTGATCGCGAAAATATCGGCTGAGGTCTCCGGCAGTCCTCAGGTCGACCTTGCGGCCCAGCTTCTCCGTCAGTTCCAGTTCCATGCCGGCGACATCGAAAAGAGTGGTCTTACTCCCCGGCTCAAACTCCACCAGGATGTCGATGTCGCTTTCAGGACGGAAGCGCGGAGTCAGGACGGAACCGAAAAGAGAGAGCTTGCGAACGTGATTCCGCCGGCAGAATTCTTCGATTTCAGCCTGCGGCAATCCGAGAGCGGTTTCCGTCATCCACCTTTCAGTATTCCATATCAGACCACGGACCAACTCGGAAGGCTCCGATCAAAACAAGCGCTCTCCAGTTGTTCCCACGTCATGCCAACCGCTTGCACCCCGACAAAAGTTCCCGTATGGGGATACGATGCGACCTACTCGCCAAACCGCTCGTCCGCGCCCGCCTGCTACTTCGGCCACGCATTCACCAGATTATTCACATCCACGCTTCCCAGCCCCGTCGCGAAATTCCACGTGCTTCCCGCGGCATACGCCGGTTCAAGCGATGTCGTCGAAAGCGAAAGCACGCCGCCATAGGTCGTCCCAAACACTCGCCCCGCGCGCCCCACCATCGGCGTTCCCGCATAGCCGAAGCAACTCAGGACGCCCCCGCAATTCACGTCGATATCCCCCTGCGTAATCGGATGAAACGCAGACGGCGCCGTCGCCGCCAGCGAGTAATACACCGGATTCGGATTCCCCTGCGCGCCGCCCACCGTCTGATTGATCAGCGCCTGCACCCCCGCCATCAGCGGCGCCGCCAGCGACGTCCCGCCGAGCCCCACCCAATTCGACGGCTTCCCCACGCAAGGCGCGCCTCCGTTCTCCGGATCCGTGAAACAGACAATCGCGAAGTGATTCCAGGCGAAGCCATCGGAAGCAAACATCGAAACGTCCGGGATGCCGCGCACACCGTCGTTCGGAATGCCGTCGACTCCCGCCTGCCACACCGGCTTCGCATATCCCTGGCAGGTTCCGCTCACCACTCCAAACATCGCCGGCGCGCCGCTGGCGCAACCGCTCGGACCGCCGCTGCCGCCCGCCACCATAAGATAGCCGCCAAGTCTCGCTTTCGAACTGGCGCAGAATCCCGCCGTCCCGTACGCCGCACCATACCCATGGAACTTCGTTAGCAGACCGTTCGCGCACGAATCGTTCCACGGAATCTCCGGGATGTACGAAAGCGCCGACCCGTAACTCGCCGTATTGGTCGCGCTCCAGTACATCGACGACGTTCCGTTGTAGACATCGGCGAAATCCGTTCCGCCCACCGCCACTACATTGGGCGACGACGCGAAGGCGCTCACCCCGATGCCGTGTATCGCCGCCGTCTGCCCGGCGTCGCAACTCGCCGAATCTTCGTCGCCCGAAGAAACAAACACCGACATGCCTTCCGCCACCGCCTGCTGAAACAACGAGTTCATCTGAGCGTTCGCGGTCGCGCCGTTATACGCCTCGCACTGCCCATAACTCACGCTCATGATGGCGGGCGCGGGCGATGAATTCACCACGTTCTGCATGGCGATCAAAAGCCCGGAAGTTGCTCCCGAGTCCGCGCACGACGCCACGACAATCGCCGCATCCGGCGCCGCCGCGCTCGCCCATTCCGCATCCAGAATCGCCTCGATGTCGTCGCTGTTGACGCCGGGCGAAGCGCAAGCCTGGCCGCCCGAAGCCGCCGGCTGCGTCACGTTCATTGAACCGTTCGTATACTGCGCAAGGCCGAATGCCGTACGAAACGTCGTCCAGTCCGAATTGTCATAGAGGTTGGTGTCCTCCACCACCACGATCGTCTGTCCCTTCCCGGCAATGCCATTCGCGAACAGCGGATTGAAATTGTAAATCGTCGCGAGGTCGGCCGGCACAACCGCGTGAACCGCTTGCCGGGATTCGCTGAAAGTGTATTCCGGACCCGCACCCGGCCGCCACACCCGCGCCATGTGATGCGGCCGGAAATCGTGCATCGAAACGACCCCGGCCACCACCGGCGCCAGCGCCTCGGGGATCTGGGGATCGCTGACGTTCGCAATATGAACGTTTCCCGAAACATCGTACCGATGCAGCGCCGTATGAAACGCCGCCTCCATTTCCGTCGCGTTTCCGGAAAAGTCAATCGTCATCCGGCCCGGATAAACGAAATTCACCCGCAGTCCATGCGACTCGAGCCACGCCGTCACCGCATCGAGGTCGGACTGCGCGATCCCGAAGCGCGCGCCGAACTCCTCCGCGCTCAGCCAATGATGAAACGAGGGCGAAGCCGGATCGTGCAGATCGTCGAGAAACTTCGCGAGCTCGCTTTCAAGCTGCGGGGATCGCCGAAGTTGCAGCAGAACATGATCGAGCGGCAGATCGCCGGCAACCGGTCCCAGATCGGCGCCTTCCGCCGTCTCCGGGCGGATATTTCCCGGCAGCGTTACGCGCCTCGCGTCCGTAATGCGGCCCCGTACCTGCGGGCGGCCCGCGGGTTGCGCCCAGAGCGCGGAAGTCGCCGCGAACAGAAAAAACACCGGCCCGGTCAAGAGATATTGCCAGCGGAAATGAAGCATGGAGTCATTCAGATAATAGCCGAAGTCGCACCGTCATACGGGGGTTTCAATCGCAAATAAATTGGAATTTTTCGCCCCGTTCGGCAGCCCGTCTGAATGTGAAGGAGCGCACCCCCGAACCTCTGTCTACAGTATGATTTAAAGATCAGTGTCTGGAACGCAACCGTGGGCCGCCGCATCAGACTATTGGGCCTTTGCGTGCGTGACGCAGGCTTGCGATCATAAGAAATAAACCCGATCTGAGGCGACATGCACTTACGGAAAAACTCCTCTTCGCACTACCTGATGGCGTTCCTGGTTCTTGGCCTCGCGTCCGCCGCGGCGCAGACGCAGGACAGCAGCCAGAATTCACTGCTCAACGGCGCTTACCGTTTCCGCCATGTCGCCGTTCAGAACGTCAACAACACGTATGACCCGACTCAAATGACCGCCAGCTTCGGCACCATCACTTTTGATGGAGCGGGCAACTACGTCATCGTCGGAACCACGGTCGATAACAATGTCAACAGCGGGGCGGGACAACCCCTGACCGTCACCGGCAGGTATGCGATTGGATCGAGCGGTTCCGGCTACATCGAGAATCCGATTTATCCGAACGACCAGACCGCTCTGATTTATGGCGCGGTTTCGCAGGGCGTTTTTACCGGCAGTTCCACGGAAACATGGAACAGCGCCAATATCTTCAATGACATTTTTGTCGCCATCCCAACAGGCGCCGCTACCACCAACGCGACCTTTAACACTTCCTATCAGGTGGGCCTGCTCGACTTCCCGGGCGGCGTCAGCGCGTCGGCAAAGAACGCGCTTTTCAAGCTGACTCCCGATGGCGCGGGACACCTCGCGGATTTCACGCTGAGCGGTCAGGCGCAAAATCAAAGCGGTTCCGCGCTCAGCCAGCCGGTCACCGGCGGAACATACAACTTCGCCAGCGACGGTACCGGCACGCTGACGATTCCTCTGCCCGCCGGCGTCACCTCCGATAACGCCCTGCTTTCAGGCGGCCGAACCATCTACCAATCGGCTGACGGCAACTTCGTTCTGGGCTGGACTTCGAACGGCTACGACATTCTGTTCGGCGTGAAAACGCTCACTTCCGCCGCAAGTAACAGCACGAGCCGGGGCCTCTACTTCACGTCCGCCCTTGAAGACTGGGTCGGCACCTATGGCGTCGATTCGTATTACGGAGCCACCAACAACGCCGGAGATACCGCCGGCCACGCCATCGTTCACCAGAGATACAGCCTCCCCGGCGCTTTTTCCTATGACCAGGGTATCGATGACGAGATTGTCCTGAATGCAAATGGGAGCGTCGGTAACACGGGGAATGGCTTTACCGACCTGAACAGCTACCAGCTTCAATTCGGGGTCGGCGGCCAGGCGTTCGTCGGTATCGGCACGCAGGGAGTTTTTTCGCTGACCATCGGCCTTCATGCGCCGTCGTTTTCAGGATCCGGCGTTTATCTGAATCCCATCGGCGTCGTCAATGCCGCCAGTTTCCAGCCGGTAACCGCCAGCGTGGCTCCCGGCGAGCTTCTTGTTCTTTACGGCACGGGGTTATCTTCCTCCACCGTGATCACACAAGGCGGCCAGGCGTTCCCGACTTCGCTCAATAACGTGACTGTCACAATGAACGGCGTCAATGCCGCCATTTACTATGTGACCGCCAACGCGATTGCGGCCGTGGTTCCGTGGGAACTCGCGTCCAATCAGACCGCGCTCGTGGACATTCAGGTCAACAATAACGGAGTAAAATCCAACGTCGTGCAGGTCTATCAGACGGACGCTGCTCCCGGTTCCTTCTCGGCCGGCGCGTCCGGTATCGGCTACGCCGCCGCCACTCACGCCGCCAATGGCTCGGTAATTACCGCGGCCAATCCCGTGCAGCCCGGCGAAACCATCTCTCTCTATGTCACCGGACTTGGCACTGTAACGCCAACCGTCGCCAACGGCGCGGTGGGCCCATCCGGCACGCTGAGTTATTCCGACCTCTTCAATGCCGGCAACCTGGCCGTCAATTTTAACGACTACGGCACCGGCGACTCGGGCGTCGGCACTGTCACTTACGCGGGACTTGCTCCCACCCTCGCCGGTCTCTATCAGATCAACGTGACGCTTCCCTCCGTTGGATTGACAGCGGGCGACAATCTCTATGTCGAAATTGCGACCGACGCCGCGGATATCAGCCAGATCCAGATTCCATTCGGCGCCGGAGCCGTGACCCCCAATGCTGTCCCCGCTGCCGCCGCGCACGCGAAAACGCGGGCGTCCAGAATCCAGGCGCGCCGCGGCCGAACGAGCCGTCACTCTGT
>CAZWTH010000144.1:0-3092 GCA_964636715.1 uncultured Solibacteraceae bacterium
GTGGAGGAATCGGGCAAGGCGTTCGATCCGATGGTGGTGGATATTCTGAAGCGCCGCTACGTGGAACTCGAGCATATGGCCGTGAGCGCGCCGACCGAAAAATCCGTGAAGCTTTCGATGGACGTAAAGATCGAGCGCGGGCTGGCGCCGGCGACGGGCTTCGCGATTTCGACCGAAAGCAAAACGCCCGCGCTGAGCAGCGGCAGCGACAGCGACGCGATGGCGACAATCGCCGCGGCCACGCAGGAAGCGCAGATGCTCTACGAGCTGACGCAGGATCTGGGGAGCTCACTGAGCTTGCAGGAAGCGCTGGCGTTTGTGGGCGTGCGTTTGCGCCGCCTGATCCCGTATGAAACGGTGGTCGTGTATATCCGGCGCGAAGACAGGCTGACGCCGGAGTATGTTTCGGGCGAAAATCTGCGGCTGTTCAACTCGCTCGAGATACCCGTGGGTCAGGGGCTTTCGGGCTGGGTGGCGGAGAATAACAAGGCGATTCTGAACGGGAATCCGTCCGTCGAAGCCGGATATCTGAACGATCCGACGAAGTACAGCACGCTGCGCGCGGCGCTGGCGGTGCCGCTCGATGGCGTGAACGGAGTTCTGGGCGTGCTGGCGCTGTATCGCGCCGAGCGCGATGCGTTCAGCAAGGAAAATCTGCGAATCCTCCAGGCGATCAGCTCCAAAGTAGCGTTGGCGGTGGAGAACGCGCTCAGTCAGCGGCAGATGGAAACCTCGATCACGACGGACTATCTGACCAATCTGCCGAATGCGCGTTCGCTGTTCCTCTCGCTCGATCATGAGGTTTCGCGGGCGGCGCGCACGAATTCGTCGCTGGCGATCGTGGTGGCCGATCTCGATGGGTTCAAGCAGATCAATGACCGCTTCGGGCATCTGGCGGGGAACCGGGTTCTTCGCATCGTCGCCAACGGTCTGCGCGAACACTGCGGGCCGAATGATTACGTGGCGCGGCTGGGCGGCGACGAATTCGTCATGCTCATTCCGTACGGCGCCGATGAGGACGTGGAAGCGAAGATCGAGCACATGCGCAGCGTGGCGCGGAAGGCCGGTGAATCCACGCCGGAGCCGAGCTATCTTGCGATCAGCGTCGGCATCGCGCACTTTCCGGATGATGGGACGGACGCCGAGCAGTTGCTCGCCGAAGCCGACCGCCGCATGTATAAGGGCAAGCAGCAGCGCAAGAAGGAGCGGGCATCCATGGTCCCTCTTTCCGGGCTGCCCGTGGATTTTGAATCCAGCGCTATCACCGCCGTCGTGTCATGAGAACGACTCTGGCGCGACGGCTGACCCACAGTCTCGTTGCGCTGGTTCTCGCCGTTGTGGTGGGCGGATTTCTCGCGGCGGCCCTCGTTCGTTACAGTCCTGGTTTTGAAATTGACGACAACGCGTGGAATCCGCAGATCAGCGCGGCCACGCGGGCAACGATCCACGCGCGGCGCGAATACGAGAATGAGCTGCCGCGATTTTACATCCGTTACCTCGCGATGGCGGTACAAGGGAATTTCGGAGAGTCGGATTCGTTCCGTGTACCGGTGAGCGATCTGCTGCGGCAGCGCGCGGGCGTAACGATGGAGCTGCTGCTGTGGGGCGTGGGCGGCGGGATGCTGCTCGGTGGATGGCTGGCGTGGCTTGCGATATGGCCGCGGAACGGCGCGCTGGCGGTCACATCGGGATCGCTGAGCGGGCTGCTTCTCGCGATTCCTCCTGCCGTGATGGCATTGGCGTTTTTTTTGTCGGACGTACCCGTGGCGCTCGCGGCTGTGCTGGCGATTCTGCCGCGCGTTTATGGAACGCTGCGCTCGGTGTGGAATGAATTGTATGAATCGGGCGCGCTGCTCGCGGCCCGCGCGCGCGGTGTGAGTCGCGGCGTCCTGGCATGGCGCTATGTGATTCGTCCAGCGGCGCCGCAGTTGATCGCGCTGACGGGCGTGGCGTTCGTGACGGCGTTCGGGGTGCTGATTCCGGTAGAAGCGATCTGCGACGTGCCGGGAATCGGGGAACTGACCTGGCACGCCGCGGTGGCGCGCGATCTTCCCCTGCTCTGCGGCCTGGCGTTGATCATCACGTTCATTGTGGCGGCGGTGGCATCGTTCGGCGACTGGATCGACGGAGTGGAACCGGTATGACGTGGGTGCGGCGGATCGCCATCGTCATTCTGGTTGCGGTGGCGCTGGGCGCGCTGTTTGGGCCGGTATTCGCGCCGTATTCGTACGGGGAGCAGTTTCGCGACGCGCCGTCGGCCCTGCCCGGCGGACGGTTTTTGCTGGGCACGGATCAGATCGGGCGCGACTATTTCTCACGGCTCCTTTATGCAACGCGAATTTCGATTGTGCTTGCGCCAGCGGCCGCCGCGGTATCGATCATCCTCGCGCTGTTGATTGCGCCGCTCGGCGCGGGACGGCGCTTGCTGCGTCCCGTGGTTTCTGTTTTCACGACGATTTGTCTCGCGCTGCCCTGGATTTTTCTGTTCATCATTCTGCGCGCCGAATTGCCGCTGAATACGAGTCCTTTACTCGCGGTGCTGGCGACATTTGCGCTGATGGGGGTCGCCGGATGGGCATGGCCGGCGAGAGTGTTCGCGGCCGAGATCGGCCGGATGGAAAATTCCGGCTGGCTGCTGCAGGCGCGCGCCAGCGGGATTCCGGCGAAGCGAATTGCGATCGTACACGCCTGGCCACATCTTCGCTCTATCGCGCTGGCGCAGTTTCGGGTGCTCGTGCCGGCGTATATTCTGGCTGAGGCGAGTTTAGGGCTGTTGGGGCTCGGCGTGCCGGAGCCGTTGCCATCCTGGGGAAATTTGCTGGGCGATCTGCGGCATCCGGATCTGGTGCGGGCCAATCCGTGGATACTGACGCCGCTCGTATTGCTGATTCTGGTGATGATTTGTCTCGAAACGCTGGGGTCCGCGCCGATGGGGGAAATCGAATGATGAGACAAGGTTCAGTGGTGGCGGTGGCGCTCTTGTGCGCCGCGTGCGGGAGCGGCGGGCGGAAATCCGGCGAGGTCCGCAATCAGTTGCGGATTTCGATCGCGGGAGATCCCAAATCGTTCGATCCCCTCCAGGCGATCGAGGA
>CAZWTH010000145.1:0-12675 GCA_964636715.1 uncultured Solibacteraceae bacterium
GTTATGTCTGGGTTGGCGTGCTGTTCGTGATCGCGCTGCTTGCTGTTGCGATCTGGTGTTCGCGGCGTCAGATCCTGCGGCCCATCGCCTTTGGAATCTATTGGTACTTCCTGGCGCTTCTGCCTACTTCGCTGTTCGCGCTCGCCGAAGTCGAAAACGATCATCGAATGTTCTTTCCATATGTCGGGCTGGCGCTCAGCATGGTTTACGCAGCGGCCCTGGCGCTGCGGCCGGAAAACTCGCGCACCCGGCTTATTGTCGCCAGCGCGCTGGGGGTGCTGGTTCTGAGCGCGGCCGCCTATGGGACGATCCGGCGCAACATTGTCTGGTATGACGAGGAGTCTCTCTGGTATGACGTGACTCTGAAGAGCCCCACCAATGGCCGCGGCCTGATGAACTACGGGCTCACTCAGATGGAGAAGGGCGACTACGTTCGCGCGCTCAGCTATTTCACGCGGGCGGATCAATACAGCCCCGACTATTACGTGCTCGAGATCAATCTCGGGATAGCCAACGGCGCTTTGAATCATGATGAAGAAGCCGAACGCCACTTCGCCCGTTCGCTCGAACTGGCGCCGGAGGATGCCCAGGCGCTGTACTTCTACGCAGTCTGGCTGCGGCAGAAAAACCGCTATGACGAGGCAATTAAAGCCCTCGAAAGCGACATCCAGTACAATCCCGCTTATCTCGATGCGCGTTATCTGCTCATGTGGATCTATCACGATCTGGGCGATAACGCGAATCTCGAGCGCGTCGCCCGCGAACTGCTCGCGCAGTTTCCCTCCGACGAAACGGCGCAATCCTGGCTGCGGGGACAGCCGCCACCGCAGTGAAACGCCGCTCGCAGATGGCGCTCGCGTGCGCGTTATTTCTATTTGCGCTCAATGCCTGGATCTGCCATGAGTTCTTCACTGCGGATTTCGTCAACAATCTGCTCTCGAATGAAGGGGCATTTGCTTCCATCGGGCGCTTCTTTCGCGAGCATCCGTTCGACTACAACTGGTTCCCGTGGTTTAACGCCGGCATGCCGATCGAGTATGCCTACCAGCCGCTGCTGCCCGCACTGAGCGGTCTCACCGCAGCGCTGGCCGGCTGGCCCGATTCCCGCGCGCTGCATTTCATCCTTGCGCTGGCTTACTGCTGCGGCCCCGTCACACTGTTCTGGCTGGCGTGGGACTGGTCCGAATCGCTCCTGCTCAGCTTCAGCGCAGGGCTCGCGTTCTCGCTCGCCTCACCGGCCCAATGGCTTGTACCTGAGCTGCGCATTCCCACGGCTGGCGGACATCTCGGCGCGCTTCGACTCAACGATCTCGTGTTCTACGGCGAAGGCCCGCACAACGTCGCCCTGGCGATGCTTCCGCTCGCGTTTTTGTTTCTGCGCCGGGCAATCGTTCGCGGCGGCGCCGTCAACTTCGTTCTGGCGGGAATCGCCGCCGCGGCCGTCGCGCTTACCAATGCGTTCGGCGCATTTGGCGTCGCGCTCGGGGCAATCTCGATCGTGCTGGCGCTGGGGCGCGGCATTCGGCCCGTGCTGATCACCGGCGTCTGTTCCTACCTCTGGATCTCGCCCTGGCTGCCGCCTTCTCTGATTCTCTGGATCCGCCGGAGCGCGTGGTCGGCCGAAGGATTCTTCCACTCCGATATGCGCTCGCATTTGGCCGTCCCCGCGGTGATCGTGGTTGCCGGTCTTACCTGGTTTCTGACCCGGCGGCTCAAAGGATCGTTTGAGCGCTTCGCCATTCTGGTTTCCCTCTGGATGTGCGCCATTCCGCTCGGCTATTACTGGTTTCACGGCCTGACCGTGGTTCCTCAGGCCAACCGCTACCAACTCGAGCTCGAAATGGCGCTCGCGCTCCTGTTCGGCTGCGCGGTTCGATGGATCTGGACGCGATCCCCTTTCGCCCTTCGCATCGCGCTCATCGCCGTTCTGGCGGTGGTGTTCACGCGCCAGGCGATGCTCGTGCGGCGCTTCGCCGCTCCCCTTGTGAAGCCGATCGATATCACGAAAACGGTGGAGTACAAAGTCGTGAACTGGCTAGCGCGCAACCGGCCCGGCGAGCGCGCCCTGGTTTCGGGCGATCCCGAGTACATTTTCAATCTCTATACGGACAGCCCGCAGCTCAGCGCCGGACACGATCCCACCGCGCCGAACTGGATGCAGCGCGTCGCCGTGTTCATCGTTTACACCGGGCTGAACGCAGGGGCGCATGACGCCGAGGATTCGATCTTCTGGCTCAAAGCGTTCGGCACGCATACGGTGTACGTGCCGGGTCCCGCCAGCCGCGAACATTACCATCCCATCGTCAATCCGCACAAGTTCGATGGACTGCTGCCAGTGCTCTGGCGCGACGAAGACGACACGATCTATGAAGTCCCGCAACCCTCCGGCTCCATGGCGCACGTGATCCCGCGCGAAGCGCTGGTCATACGGCAACCGATCCATGGACTCGATCTCGACCCCGCACGCGCCTATGTCGCCGCCCTCGACGATCCATCGCTGCCTCTCGCTCGTCTCCACTGGACATCGCCCTCCCGCGCCGCGATCGATGCAGAAATGACGCCAGGGGAGCTTGTCTCTGTGCAGGAGACCTGGATGAAGGGATGGGAGGCGAGGGCCAATGGCCGCGCTGTCCGTGTCTTCGGCGACAAGCTCGGACTGATTGTGATTGATCCGAACTGCAGCGGCCCCTGTCATATCGAGCTCTCTTTCGGCCTCACCGCCGAAGGGTGGATCGCACGCATCCTGAGTCTGACGGTGACATTTCTTGCGCTCACGGCCCTTGTTGTGGGCAAACGCGCGAAGCCAGCCGCAACCCGGGCGTAACTCCCTCCGTCATGTGAGAAACTGGCACATTGGACGATGGGACGGGCGAATCCGGCATATCGATACACGCGCGTTGCCGCGTGGCTCTTCGCAGCAGCATTCACCGCGGTGGCGCAAACGCCAACGGCGCCGCCCCAGCATGAGACGTTTGACTACTCCATTGAGTGGCGCCTGATCACGGCGGGCAAAGCTCACCTCGAATGGAACGGTACTGGCCCCGACGCGGGCGACGTGAAGCTTCAGATCCAGTCCACCGGCATCGTCTCGCGCCTTTATCTGGTTGACGATGAATATTCCGCCACCCTGAATCCGGGCTTTTGCGCGCAGAGCAGTTTCACAGCGGCAAAGGAAGGCAGCCGCCACAAAGAGACGCGCGTCACTTACGATTCGCAGGCCCATAAAGCGAGCTTCCTCGAAAAGGACCTGACGAAGAACACGACTACGACTCAGGAGGTGACGATTCCTTCGTGTGTCCACGATCTGATCGGCGGATTGATCGCGCTCCGCTACATGAAGGTGGAGCCCGGCAAGACGGCCCAGATTCCGGTGAGCGACGGAAAGAAGTTTGTCATGGCGAAGGTGGAGGCCAAGCGCCGCGAAACGCTCAAGTCGAACCTTGGGCCGGTGAATGCGATTCTCTATGAGATCTACCTGTTCGACAACGTGCTGTTCCGTCGCTCCGGGCATCTCTATGTGTGGATCACGGACGATGAGCGCCGGTTGCCCATTCAGCTTCAGGTCCGGCTTCAGTTCACGATCGGGACGATTACATTCAAAATGGAAAAGCCCACTGGCGCCGAGCCCGTTTCCGGTGGAAAATAGAAGAGAGTAAAGCGATGACAAAATGGATCGGCGTCTTGATATTGGGTAGCTGTATTGCGCTGAGCCCGGCATTCGCAGCCAGATCGAAGGCGCCGAAGGTTCACCCGAATAAGAGCGCGAAGATGCAGCGGAAGCGCCTGAAGAAAGAGCAGGCCGCCGCGCACAAACAGGCCAAATCGCGGGCGCGAGTCCGGAAGCACAAGGTTGTCTAGCCCTTCTCCTCTGGTGCGAAGCCGCACTCTCTGAAGCATCCTTCACATGAAGTTTTCTTTACGCGCCGCGACTTCACGCGGCGCGTTTTGTTTAACCGTATGAAGGCCGTGAAAGGCGCCAGCGGCTTCCCAGAAGGAGAGGAAATCATGAACAGGACTTTCGTTGTTACCGCATTCGCCGCGATTCTCGCGCTGGCGCCACTGGCTTCCGCAGGGACAATTGGCAAGCGCAAAGAGAACCAGCAGGACCGTATTGCTCAGGGCGTGAAATCGGGTTCGCTGACCCCGGGTGAAACTGTCCATCTCGAACGGAAGGAAGGGGCGCTCAATAAAGAGGTTCGCGCGGAGCGCACGCTGAATAACGGCAAGCTGACTCCCGCGGAGAAGAAACAGGTCAACCGGCAGCAGAACCGGCTGAGCCGCCAGATTCATCGCGATAAACACGACGCGAGGTAAGGGGGATGTTTCGCGGGGCGCTTAGCGGCCCAGTTCTTTCGCGATCGCGTTTGCGATCTGCGCCCCGTGAAAGCGGCCGTTTTCGATGAAGATTTCGTTCGTGTGCATTCCCGCCACGATGACGCCGGCGAGATAAACGCCCTTCCGCTCGCTTTCGAGCGTGTCGGGGTTCGTGCGCGGTTTGCCGGATTTCGGGTCGAGCGTGATGCCGTTGGCGTTAAGGAAGGTCAGGTCCGGACTGTAGCCGATCATCGCCAGCACGAAATCATTTTTGACTTCGACGCGGCCCTCCGGCGTTTCGAGCAGCACGTCTTTCTCGCGGATCTCCACCACGCGCGAGTTGAAGTACGCTTTTACCTCACCGTTTTTTATCCGGTTTTCGATGTTTGGCTTGATCCAGTACTTCACGTGCCGGTGAATCTCGGGCCCGCGATGGACGAGCGTGACGCGCGCGCCGGTCCAGAACAATTCCAGCGCCGCGATTGCCGCTGAGTTCTTCGCTCCCACCACCATCACGTCATGATCGTAGTAAGGATGCGGTTCTTTGTAATAGTGGACGACCTTCGGGAGATTCTCGCCGGGTACGTTCAGCAGATTCGGAACGTCGTAATAGCCGGTTGAAATGATGATCTTCTTCGCGGTGTAAGCCGCGAGCGATGTTTTCACTACGAAGGCGTTGTCGTCGCCCTCAATTGCTTCCACCAGTTCGTATTGGTGGATGTTCAGCTTGTAGTGCTCGGCCACGCGCCGGTAATACTTCAGGGCTTCCGTGCGAGTCGGTTTTTCATTCAGACTCGTCATCGGGATATCGCCGATCTCCAGAAGCTCGGGAGTGGTGAAGAACGTCATGTGGGTCGGGTAGTTGTAGAGCGAGTTCGTCAGGCAACCTTTGTCGACGACGACCGTTCGCACGTTACGCCTGGTGAGCTCGATGGCGCAGGCGAGACCCGTGGGGCCCGCGCCGATCACGACGACGTCGAAATCCATCACGGCTTGCGCAGTCAAAGCTTCGCTTCCACTTCGGAAGCGATATTGGCGAGCGCTTTCGGCAGTTGCGACGGGTCCTTGCCGCCGCCTTCCGCCATATCCGGCCGGCCGCCGCCCTTACCGCCCATCGCCTGCGCCAGGCTGCCGACCAGTTTGCCCGCCTGCAGCTTCGACGTCAGATCCTTCGTGACCGCGGCGACAATCGACACGGCGCCGTCATCCACGCCTGTCAGAATCACCACGGCGGATTTCCACTTGTTGCGCAGCGCATCGGCCAGTTCGCGCATCTGGGCGCGGTCGAGGCCTTCGGTCTTCGCGGTCAGATAACGAACACCGTTTTTCTCCTTCGACTGCGATTCGAGATCCTTCGCGGCCGATTGCGCGATCTTCGTCTTGAGCTGATGAATCTGGCGTTCCTGCTCGCGCTTTTCTTCGAGCAGCCGGGTCACTTGTTCGACAAGTTCCGGTTCGCCAACCCGCAGCATGCCGGAAAGGCGGTGCAGCGCGTCGCTCGATTGCTGATACTGCCGCACGGCGTTATCGCCGGTGATCGCTTCAATGCGGCGAACCCCCGCCGAAATGCTGCTTTCCGAGACGATCTTGCAGCTTCCGATGTCGCCTGTGCGCCGCACGTGCGTGCCGCCGCAAAGTTCCTTGCTGAAATCGGGCACGTTCACGACGCGAACGTCCGCGCCATATTTCTCGCCGAAGAGCGCCATGGCGCCGGTTGCGACCGCCTGGTCGAGCGGCATCACGTCCGTGGTGACTTCGGTGTTCCGGAGAATCTGTTCGTTGACCAGTCGCTCGATTTCCGCGATCTCCGCCGGATCTACCGCCGCATAGTGGCTGAAATCGAAACGCAGACGCGGAGGCTCCACTACGCTGCCGGCCTGTTTCACGTGCGGTCCCAGAACTGTGCGCAGGGCCGCGTGCAGCAGGTGTGTCGCGGTGTGGTTCCGCTGAGTCGCGAAGCGCTCGCTGACGGATACTTCCGCGCGCAGCGTGCGGCCCAGTTCCAATGGCCCCACTGTGTGGATCTTGTGGACGGTCAATCCGGGCACGGCCGGATAAGTGTCCACAACCGCCGCTACCTTCTCGCCGGTGGCGGCATCGTAGAGCGAGCCGTGATCGCCCACCTGACCGCCGGTCTCGGCGTAAAACGGCGTGCGGTCGAGCACGAGCTCGGCATCGGTATCCGCGGGCACGTTCTCCACCTGTTGCTGATCCACCAGCAACCCCGTCACTACCGATGCCGCTTCCAGATCGTTGTAACCCAGGAAGGCTGTCCGGCCTTTCGCCAGCAGCTCCTGATAAGCCGGCGCGATCGCGCCTTTCGCCGCACCCTTCCAGCTCGCGCGTGCGCGTTCGCGCTGCTGCGTCATCTCGGCGTCGAACGCCTCGCGGTCCATCTCGAAGCCGCGCTCGCGCGCCATGTCTTCCTGCTCATCGAGCGCGAGCCCGTAGGTGTCATAGAGGCGGAACGAAACAGCGCCGGGCACCACTTTGCTGCTGAGGCCCGCGAGTTCGTCGTGGAAGACTTTCTCCGCCACCAGGAACGTGGTGGCGTAGCGGTGCTCTTCGTCTTTCACGATTCTGGCGACGCGCTGAATCGATTCCAGCATTTCCGGATAGGCGACGCTCATGTGCTCCGCGACGAAGCCCGTCAGGATATGGAGATAAGGGTCCTGTTTTCCGATCAGGCGCCCATTGCGCATCGCGCGCCGCATGATCTTGCGCAGCACGTAGCCGCGCCCTTCGTTCGAAGGCAGCACGCCGTCGTTGATCAGAAACGCGGTGGCACGCGCGTGATCGGCATTGATGCGCAGAGCGGTGTCGATGCGGTCGGCTGAGCCATATTCCACGCCTAAAAGTTCGCCCGCGCGGTGGATGATGGGCAGAATCAGATCGGTATCGTAATTCGAAAGCTTGCCCTGCATGATCGCGGCCACGCGTTCGAGGCCCATGCCGGTGTCGATCGACGGACGCGGCAGCGGTGGCATGTTGCCGAACGCGTCGCGATTGAACTGCATGAACACCAGATTCCAGATTTCGACGAAGCGTCCGCCGCCATCGAGGGGAAATTGCTCGTGCTCACGGCCTGGCTCCGCGGCTTCCGGACCGAGATCGTAATGGATCTCCGAGCACGGCCCACACGGACCGGTATCGCCCATCTGCCAGAAGTTGTCCTTCTCATCCAGACGGAAGATGCGGCTCTTCGGCACGCCCGCGACTTTCTGCCACAACTCTTCGGCTTCGTCGTCTTCGCGGAAGACGGTGATGTAGAGCTTGTCTTTCGGCAGGCCGTAGTCCTTCGTGACCAGATCCCAGGCGAAGCGGATCGCGTCGGCTTTGAAGTAATCGCCGAAGGAAAAATTGCCCAGCATTTCGAAGAACGTGTGATGCCGGCGGGTATAGCCGACGTTTTCGAGGTCGTTGTGCTTCCCTCCCGCCCGCACGCATTTCTGCGAAGAGGTGGCGCGCGTGTAGTCCCGCGTCTCCAGCCCCTGGAAAACTTCCTTGAACTGGTTCATTCCGGCGTTGGTGAACAGCAGGGTCGGGTCATTACCCGGCACAAGGGAACTGCTGCGCACAATGCGGTGCCCGCGCGCCTCAAAAAAGTCGAGAAAACACTGACGGATCTGGTTGCCTGTCACAGGAATCCTTCTGAATCGGGAATACTTCGATTATAAAGGGAGGGTCAAAAATCAGATCCCGAGCAACTGCTCGATCCTGCACTGCAGAATCACGATATCGGGCGATTCCTGGATGGCGGCGTAATACCGCTTCTGGAAATCCGTTCCGTGCTCGCGGGGACGCATGATGTCCCGCGCCTGCGTCGCCAGGGCTTCGGCTTCCACCTGGCCGGCCGTGCTGCGCCGGGCCAGGGCTTCGTCGATCTCCACCACCAGCGTGGAAATCTGCTTCAGCCAGGCGAAGTGCGGATCTCCCATCACAAGTCCGAGATAAGCGCCGGGGCCGGAAATCGGGCCCTTGACCTTCTCGTAGGACGCGCGCTCCCGGTCGAGCAGGAGCTTGTGCTGTTCGAGAAGCAGATTGCGAAGTTCAGTCAGGTTCTCGCGCGTGGCCGCCGAAATGGGAACTGGGGACATCTCAACTTCTATTTTGCCAGCGGTAGGCCTTCGTCGAGTTCGTGCGAAAGTATTTCTCCGCCACGGCGGCGCCCTTCGCCATGAAATATTCGCGGACAACGCCGAATCCGGCGCCGAATGGCGCCCAGTTATCGCAGTTCGGCCAATCGCTGCCATAGAGCACGCGGTCTTCGCCGAAGATGCCGAAAATCTCATCCAGCTTCGGCTTATATTCCGCGAGGTCGAGCGGGACGCGCCCGTTCACCCGCCGCAGCACTTCGGAAACTTTTGCGTAGACCTGCGGGCGCTTGCCGAGTTCCCGCAGGTTGGCGTCCGCCGGGGCGGCCAGTTGCGGGAGATGATCGATCACAATCCGCAGGTTCGGAACCGCGTCTGAGGCCCGGAGCGTTGCGGCGATCAGTTCCGGCGTCTGGTTCGCGGTATCGAGCACCAGTCCAGCCGCGGCGAGGGCGCGCAGGTGGTATTTGTACGGGGGTTTCGAGATCTCAGCCGCCAGATTCCGTCCCCACAGATTTCCGTACCTGATTCCGAGAAACAAGGGATTGCGGTGGAAGCGTTCGAGCTGCGCGCGGAATTCGGGCTTGCCGGGCTCGAGATCGCCGATTGTCCCCACCATGATTTTGTCCTTCGCCTCGGTATCCAGCACCCACTGGTTGTCTTCAAGCCACGGGCTGCATTCAATCTCGATTGCTCCCACAACGCCGAAAGGCTCGGCGATCCCGCGGTAGCGCTCCGGCAGCGCGGGTTGATAGAGAACCTTGTCGGTTTTCGCCGGCCACGGCACGCCCTGGGGGCGCGTGGGATCGAACAGATGGATATGGGTGTCGATGACCGGGAAGGGAAGCGCTTGCGCGTTTGCATCGGCTGCGAGAATCGCTCCCGCCGCCGCGCCCAGAAATTCACGCCGCCTCATGCAGGTACTCCGAACGATAGCCCCATCGATTTCGCCACTCCCTGAATATAATGCCGCCCCTTTGTATACTCTTCCTCGCCGTGCAGGTGTTCCAGCATCAGCGGCGCATCCATCGGCAATTTCGAAAGCTCGCGCAGATAGGTTTTATAGTCGATCACTCCCGTTCCCGGAATCACTTCCTGGATATTCACCTGATAGCCAGGACCCCACTGCAGGTCTTTCGCGTGACAGGAAACGATCCACTGCCCCAGTGTGCGGAAGCATTCCTCGATCACTTCCGAGTTTTTGTACAGCCGCTCCGGGCTGCTCATGGTATTGCAGACATCCAGATGCACGCCGAACGCCTTGCGATCCACGGCGCGGATGAGCTTCACATAGTCGGCGGGCGTGCTGGGCAGGCTCCACGGCATCATTTCGATGGTAAATTTCGCGCGCGTGGGCTTCACGCCGTCAATGACCTTGCGGCAGTTCTCTACGGTCGCGTCGAAGAAAGCAGCGCTGAGATTCTTCGGATCCTGCCCGAACCAGACTGTAGGGTTGAACGAACCAGCGATATCAACGCAGTTGCGCGCTCCCAGCGCCTCCGCCAGCGCGAGGCGTTCCGTTACATAAGCCAGGTTGGCGAGCCGCTTCTCCGCATCGGGGTCCAGCATGTTCTTCCAGGCCCCGACCTCGGCGATCACGACGTCGCGTTTCCCGAACTCCTTCACGATCGCGGCCACACGATCGCGATCCTGCACGGTGAGATCGTTCGGCGCGTAAGCGGCGCGGTATCCGAGATCGAGATGGGCCTGAGCCTGCGCCGCGGGGTCCGAGGACTGGATGAAGATGGGGCCGCCCAGCCGCATGGGCCGCGCCAGGCCGGGCGCCGCCATGGATTTCCGCGCCCCGCCTGCCGCCAGAAGCGCCAGCGCCGCTGCGCCCGAACCGGAGAAAACTCGCCTGGAAATCGGCGGCATATTAACTAACCCTCCTCCAACATTATGGAGCGAAAGTACGGGCCGGCCGGGGACATCGTTTTGCGGACAACGTCCTTCATTAACCTTGGTAGTATTGTCCGGTCGGCCGCCGAGTTGTTAACGTAACTTTAAGAACGTATGGCTCACGAGTGCGACCCGCATTGCGAACACAAGATGCGGCTGGATGCGGCCGTGGCGCAACTCGAAGCGTCAACCGCGCAACTGATGAAATCTGTTTTTTCCGGTTCTGACGACTCGATTGAACTCGCTTATTCAGCGCTCCGCGTGGCGAAAGTGAAGTTCACTTCCGCGCGGGCGATCTGTCGCGAGCAGTGCCAGACATGCGATCCTGAATTTTGCGCGGCGGCGGCAAAGTAGACTATTCAATGCTGGCTTTCTGCCGATAAAGATGTAAATGCCCGCTACGTCGCTGCCACAGCTCGACTTATTCACGGTGAAAGCGGCGACGCTTGTAACCGTGCTGGTCGTCAGCCTGTACACGCTGCTGGCGTGGAAGATCAATCGTCCGGTAGCCGGCATGCGGCTCTTCGCCCTCGGTCTTCTCTCGATCTGCATTGGTTCGGTGGTTGGAATGTCGCGGCTCGTGGTGGCGGGCACTCCGATCATGATCGTCGGCAACATCCTCACTGTCGGTGGGATGATCAGCCTCACGCGCGGTATCCGCGAATTCCGGGGCGCGCCGGCCTTCTCGCCGCTTCTCCTCGGAACCTTCTGTCTTTTGGTGGGCGCCCCCTTTCTTTACTGGATGTTCATCGACGACGATTTCGCCAGACGCCTGGGAATCATCTCATTCGCGATGGCGACGCTCGCGCTGGAGGCGGCCATCTCGATGATGAGGGATGTTTCCCGCCACGAGCGCGCCACTTACTGGCCCACGGGACTTGCGCTCCTGTTCACCGCGGCTTTTCTCGCTGTTCGCAGCGTGGCGGCGTTTCGTGGCTACTATGGGACGGATTTTCTCGCTCCGGTTCCTCTCGAAATCCCGCTTTCGTTCTGCGCCGATATCGCATTTATCGGATGCGCGTTCGGGATGCTGCTCGCTTCGAATACCAAGATGCGCATGGCGTCTGAGAAGATGGCGCTTTTCGATCCTCTCACCAATCTTCCTAACCGCCGCATGCTGGTTGACCGGCTTCTGGAAGCGGAGCTGCGCGCTATCGAAACCGGATGGCAGGTAGGCGTGATCTATCTGGACCTGGATGGTTTCAAATCGGTGAATGACACGCTGGGGCACGAAGCCGGCGACCGTCTTCTTGCCTCCGTCAGCAATGCCATGACGCCGATTCTGCGGCCGGAGGACTGCCTGGCGCGCGTCGGCGGCGACGAATTCGTGGTGGTGGTCGAAAACGTTCGCAGCCGCGGCGATCTCGCCACGCTTGCCGCGCGTCTGAAAGCCGCGGTGGAAAGCCAGGTCATTCCCGGCCGCGACCGCGCCCGGATTCAGACGAGCTGTGGGATCGCGATCTTCCCCATTGATGGGGACAGCGCGCACGATGTGATGCGTGAAGCCGACAGCGCCATGTATCTTGCCAAACGCAAGAAGCGCGCCAGCAACCAGTTTGCGGCCTTCAATTAGCCTTCGACGTGGGGCGGGCCTTCCGGCCTGCGAGCCGGCTTTCCAGCCGGCTCCAGCGCCGAGCAGAAGCTCGGCGCGGCTTAGTTCCGGGGCGGGAAAGCCCACCAGGCGAGATCGGCTTTGCGATAGCGTTCGAGTTCGAGCAGGCTTAGTACTTCGGCGACGAAGTTCTCGAGCGAAAACATTTCGCGCGCGCGGGCGAGAGATGCGGTGAGTTGGTCCTCGATTGTGGGATCGGCGAGGAGAGAATGGATCGCCTGGTCGATTTCCTCGTTGAGCGCGACGCCGCGGAATACCGGGAAACGTTCGAGAGTGCGATCGAGATGCGGCGTGGAGTCAGAGATGAGGGCGCATCCCGCGAGCAGGCCGGCCATGATGCGCTCATGTTCTCCGTATCGAACGCTGGGAAGAATATTCGCGACGATGCGTGAATCGGCGTAGAGCTCATCGAGCGCGCTTGCGGCGATGGGTGGCGCGAAGCGTGCGCGGGCGCCGCGCTGGTCGAGATACGACCAATCTCCGACAATCAGCGCATTGTGCCTCATGAGAGCGCGGACCATGCGCTCAGCGCGTACGGCGCGGACGTAGAAATCGACAGAACTGCAGGCGGAAAGGAATAACTCGCGTGTTTCGCCCCAGTGGATCCGCCGGTTTGCGAATACAGTGGCGCAGCAGCCGGCGACGGTGTCGTCGGCGCCGGAGAGAATGAGTTCGGCGCTCTCTTCAAGAAGCGGACGAACGCGTGCGGGCAGCTTATTCCAGCCTTCGCGCAGAGCGGCCGGATTGACGCCGGTC
>CAZWTH010000146.1:0-7432 GCA_964636715.1 uncultured Solibacteraceae bacterium
TCGCTCGACGCGGCCAACATTCTGAAGCCGGCGCTTTCGCGCGGCGAGATTCAGTGCATCGGCGCCACGACGCCGGGCGAATTCCGGAAGTCGATTGAAAAGGACCGGTCGCTCGAACGGCGCTTCCAGGCCGTGAAGGTGCCGCCGCCGACGGAAGGCGACGCGGTGAAGATCATGTTCGGGATCAAGGACCGCTATGAGAAGTTCCATGCGGTCAGCTACACGGACGAAGCGATCGAATCGTCGGTCTCGGCTTCGAACCGGTACATCCCGGATCGCTTCCTGCCGGATAAGGCGATCGATCTGATCGACGAAGCGGGCGCGCGGGTCAAGCTGAAGCAGACCACGCTGCCGTCCGATCTGGCGGACATCCAGAAACGCATCAAGTTCATCGTGAACCGGATGGAGAACGCAATCGCGAACCATGAGTTCGAGAAGGCGCGGTTCTATTCGGACGAGGAGCGCAAAGAGCGCGAGAACATGCGCCAGTTGCGCGAGAAGTATAACCTCGACGACACCTCGACGGGTGTGGTGACGAAGGACGATATCGAGGAAGTGGTGGCGCGCTGGACGGGCGTCCCGATGACCTCGATCAAAGAAGAAGAAATCTCGAAGCTGCTGCGGATCGAAGAGGAGTTGCACAAGCGAGTGGTCAGCCAGGAGCGCGCAATTGCGGTGCTGGCGCGGGCCATCCGGCGATCACGCGCCGGGCTCAAGGCTTCGAACCGGCCGGCGGGTTCGTTCCTGTTCCTGGGACCGACCGGCGTCGGTAAGACCGAAGTCGCAAGGGCGCTGGCGGCCTTCCTGCACGGCAGCGAGAAGAATCTGATTCGCTTCGACATGTCGGAGTACATGGAGAAGCATGCGGTTTCGAAGCTGATTGGATCGCCTCCCGGATACGTGGGATACGAAGAGGGCGGGCAGCTCACCGAGCGCGTGAAGCGTGCGCCGTATTCGATCATCCTGCTGGATGAAATCGAAAAGGCGCATCCGGATATCTTCAATATTCTGCTGCAGGTGTTTGAAGACGGACAGCTCACGGATGGTCTGGGTAATCAGATCGACTTCAAGAACACGATCATCATCATGACGTCGAACATCGGGGCGCGTCTGCTGGAGAAGCGGAACAACCTCGGGTTCTCGGCGCCGCCGGTGGCGGGAGTGGCGTCGAAGGTGGAGGATCAGGTTCGGGCGGAGGTGAAGCGCTCGTTCAATCCTGAGTTCCTGAACCGTCTGGATGACATCATTCTGTTCACGTCTCTGACGGATGACGATCTGCTGCGGATTGTGGATCTGCTGGTGGCCGGGATCAACAAGAACCTGGAGCCGCGGCAGATTTCGATCCGGCTGAACGTGGACGCTTCGAAGTACATTCTGGAGAAGACGTGCACGGACCGGAATTACGGGGCTCGTCCGCTGCGGCGCGCGCTGCAGAAGTTCATTGAAGACCCGCTTTCCGAGGCTCTGATCCAGGGAACGCTGCCAAAACCGGCGGACCTGGAGGTCTATCTCGGCGAGACCGGGCTCTACTACCGGGTGCTGAATCCGGTGCCGGCGGAAGTCATTCCGGCGGGCGCGGGCGGCGTGGCGGAAGCCGAACCCGAACCGGCGCAGGCTCCCGGCGTACCGCTGTTTTCGTTCTAAAGCCTGACGCCCTGCGGTCTCTCCAGACGCAGGGCGTTTGTGTCTGCGATGAAATGTACTCTTGACAGCTGGATAAAGTCAACAGTATCATGGGTTTGTCTGAGTTACGGGGCTCCGCTCCGAACTGGGGGACACCTTGATCAAGCTCGATATCATCAACGAAGTCGTGAATAAGACGGGAATCACCAAGACGAAGGCCGAAATGGCCGTCGAGACCGTCTTCGGAAAAATGAAGCGCGCGCTCGAACAGGGCGATCGCATTGAACTTCGCGGTTTCGGCGTGTTCACGGTGAAACCCCGCAAGACCGGCATCGGACGCAATCCGCGCACGGGCGCGGAGGTCTCGATTCCGCCCGGCAAGGCGGTTCGCTTCAAGCCCGGCAAGGAACTGCAGACACTGCAGTAGACCTCGCCTCGCGCCGGCCGGCGGGAGCCACGCCGTGAGGCGGTACATTCGTGTTGCCAGAAGATCTGATCGACAGAGCGCAGGACGGCGACGGCGAGAATCGACCACTCGCGCCCGCGCCTTCGTTCGACCCGGCGCTGCGGTTCGAACTCGAGGCCATCGCGGATGACGACGCTGAACCGCCTGGACCGCGACGGCTCTGGCTGCACATCCTCCTGTTCCTGCTGACGTTCTTCACCACGACCCTGGTGGGGGCGCACATGATGTTCAACTTCCGGCACGATCTGCCGCCCTTTGAGATGGAACGGCTGACCGATGTTCTGACGGTCGGCCTGCGGAGTCCCGCGGCGTTTCTGAGCGGGCTGCCGTTTTCATTCACCCTGCTGACGATTCTCACGGCCCATGAGATGGGCCATTACATCGCGTGCGTCTGGTACGGCGTGGACGCCACGCTGCCGTTCTTTCTACCCTCGCCGATACCCGGCACCGGTACGTTCGGCGCATTTATCCGCATTCGCTCGCACATCCCGACGAAACGGGCGCTGTTCGATATTGGGGTAGCGGGACCGCTGGCGGGATTTGTGTTTCTCGTGCCGGCGCTTTTGATCGGACTGGCGCTTTCGCGCGTTCTCCCGGGGATCGGACATCGGGGGATGTGGCAGTTCGGCAATCCGGCGCTCCAATGGATCGCTGAAAAGCTGATTTTTCCGGGCGTTCGATCGTCCGACATTTATCTCCATCCCATCGCACGGGCCGCATGGGTCGGAATGCTGGCGACGGCGATCAACCTGATTCCGGCCGGGCAGCTCGACGGCGGTCACATCGTGTATGCCATCTTCGGCCGCGCGCACAAATGGGTCACGTGGCTGTTCATCGCGATCCTTCTTCCCATGGGCTGGTTCTACTGGTATGGCTGGCTGCTGTGGGCCGTGATGCTGTTATTCTTCGCCCGCCGGCATCCCTCGGTCTACGATCCGTACGATATCGGCGCTGGACGAATCCGCATTGGAGCGCTGGCGCTGGTGGTCTTTATTCTGTGCTTCACGCTGGCGCCGATTAATAACGGATGAAGATCAGCGCCACGATCGTCACGCTCAATGAAGAACGCAACATCGCGCGAGCGGTGGCAAGCGTGAAATTGTGCGTGGATGAGATTGTGGTGGTGGATAGCGGGTCGTCTGACCGGACGCGTGAAATTGCGGCGAACCTGGGCGCGCGGGTAGTGCGGGAAGAGTGGCGCGGGTATGCGGAACAGAAGAATTTCGCGGCTGCGTGCGCGGCGCATGACTGGATTCTTTCGATCGACGCCGATGAGGAACTGACGCCGGGGCTGGCGGCGGAGATCCAGGCGTTGCGCGCGACCGGCGATCGCAGCGAGGCCGGCTGGACGATGCCGCGCCGCGCGCACTATCTGGGCCGCTGGATTCAGCACAGTGGCTGGTACCCGGACCGCAAGATTCGGCTTTACCATCGCGGGCGCGGGGGATGGAAGGGCGTGCGCGTTCATGAGAGCGTGGAAGTCGCGGGCGCGGTGGGCGAGCTTCGAAATGACCTGCTTCACTTCACCTGCGATTCGCTGAATCAGCATCTGCTCACAATTGACCGGTACACATCGCTGGCGGCGCAGGCGATTGCGGAATCCGGGAAACCGGCGCCATTCCGGCGGCTGGTGATCGATCCGCCGTGGACGTTTGTGCGGTCGTATTTTATTCAGCGTGGTTTTCTGGATGGGATGCATGGATTCGTGATTGCGTCGATGGCGGGGTTCTACACGTTCCTGAAGTACGCCAAAGCGCGGGAGATGGCGCGGTGAATCGGATTTTTCGGGTCACATGCGCCGGGCAAAAGCCCGGCGGCAGGGCCGAAGCCCCGCCCCACAAACCATGAAGGTGTTGCATCTGGACAGCGGGCGGGAGATGCGCGGTGGACAATGGCAGGTGCTGCGGCTGCATCGGGCGCTGCTGGCGGCTGGGCATGAATCGCTGTTGCTGGCCAGAGAGGGTGGTCCCCTTCTGAGTGCGGGTGAGCCGCTCCGGCCGGCCCGTCTCCGGCAGATCTCGGGAGATTTCGATCTGGTGCACGCTCATGACGCGCGCAGCCATTCGCTCGCGGCGCTGCTTTCGAAGGCGCCGTTCGTGGTGTCCCGTCGCGTGGCATTTCCGGTGAAGACGTCGGCGCTTTCGCGGTGGAAGTATGGGCGGGCGCGGCGATATCTTGCGGTGTCGAAGTATGTGGCGGAGATTTTATCGCAGGCAGGGGTCGACGATTCTCGCATCGACGTCGTCTATGACGGTGTGGAGGTTCCCGCGGCGCCGGCTCACGGCGAGACTTTTTTGACACCGTACACGCTCGATCCGGCCAAGGGAATGGCGCTTGCGGAACAGGCTGCGGCGGAGTCGGGACTTGCGCTGCGCCGTTCAGAGAATCTGGAACAGGATCTGGCGGACGCGCGCGCGATGGTTTATCTGAGCGAATCCGAAGGTCTGGGATCGGGTATCCTTCTCGCCATGGCGCACGGCGTGGCGGTGATCGCGTCGCGGACGGGAGGGATTCCGGAATTGATCGAAGACGGCGTGAACGGCATTCTTGTCGAAAATGAACCCAACGCGATTGCGCAGGCGCTCCGAGGCCTGACGCCGGCGCGCTGCGCTGAACTCGGCAGCAATGCCCGCAAGACCGTTCAGCGACGGTTCACAGTCTCTCACATGGTGGAAGCGACGATGGCTTCTTACAGAAAAGCACTCGATGGCTGATTCCCTGCTCTTCCCAATCCTGGCTGGACTCTTCGGACTGCTGATCGGCAGTTTTCTCAACGTCTGTATTTACCGCTGGCCGCGCGATCTGTCCGTCGTGAAGCCGCGCTCGGCGTGCCCCGGCTGCAATAAGACGATCGCGTGGTATGACAACGTTCCGGTCCTGAGTTTTCTGCTGCTCGGCGGCAAGTGCCGGCGCTGCGCGATGAAGATTTCGCCCGTCTATCCCACGGTCGAACTCCTCACCGGGCTTCTGTTCGCCTGGTTCGTCGCATTCGATGGACTCTCGCTCGCAGCCGTGAAGGATTGCCTGTTCGCGGCGATTCTGATCGGCCTGATTTTCGCCGACCTCGATACGCGGCTCCTGCCCGACGAGTTCACCCTCGGCGGTCTTGTCGCCGGTCTGGCATTCTCCTTTTTCGTTCCATTGCCGCCTACGATCTTCGGTTTGGTCGCGGACATCTTTCGCCTCCATCTCAGCCTGCGAATGATGTCATTCGGCGAAGCCGCCATCGGCGCCGCCGTCCCCGCGATCGCCATGTGGTCGCTCGGATGGATCTTCGAAAAAGTGCGCCACAAAGAATACCTGGGCTTCGGCGACGTCAAAATGATTGCGATGATGGGCGCGTTTCTCGGGCTCAGCGGCACAGTCGTGACGCTGCTGATCGGCTCGCTGATCGGATCGATTGGCGGCTATGCGTGGATGAAACTGACGGGCCGCGATCCGGCAACTTACTACCTGCCGTTCGCGACGTTCCTCGGCGCGGGCGCGCTGATCGTGATCGCGGCGCATGGCGGCATTACCAACTGGTATGGCCAACTCCTGCGATGATGAATTGTACTCTGAAGAGTAACGTCTCTCCCCCCTCATGCTGGTTGAATTCGAGCTACTACAGCAGGCCCAGCGTGGAGACGCGAGCGCGTTCAACCAGGTAGTGACCGCCTACCGCCGGCGAATTCTGGGAACCATCTCGCGGCTGATCGGGCGGCCGGAAGACGTGGAGGATGTCGCTCAGGAAGTTTTCCTCCGGCTCTATTTTTCGCTCGATCAGCTCCGCACCCCCGAAGTCTTTGAGCCCTGGCTTTACCGGCTCACCGTAAACGCCTCCTACGACTACTTACGTAAGAGTAAGCGCAGACCGGAATCCCGAATGTCCGATTTATCCGAACAGCAGGTGATGATGGCGGACGCGGCGGCGGGTTCGAAGGCCCAGACGGAAGAGGGAGAGAAACACCGGGTGCGGGATACCGTGCAAAGCCTGCTTTCATCGGTTTCGGAAGAAGACCGTATCTTATTGACTTTAAAAGAAGTTGAAGGCCTATCCCTGCGCGAGCTCGAACAAATCTACCATGTGAGTGAAAACTCGCTGAAGGTGAGGTTGTTTCGGGCGCGGCAGAGGGTATTAAAGAACGTGAAGGGTGTAACCAGGCGGCGGGGAAAAAGCGCCTCTTCTGACGACGGATTGTAAAAAAAGGTAAGATGGTTTCCGAGCCGACGAGGCGAACGTCGATACAGGTGAACTGCGAATGAACAATCAATGGAGCTCCCCGCTGGCTGGCGGGAACGGTGGCAACGACGCCGAACTGAACGCCCATCTGGATAGTCTGTTCCACGCTTACCGGCAGGCTTGTCCCGATCCCGAACCTTCGGTCAACTTCACGCCTGAGATGTGGACGAAAATTGAGGCGCGCCAGGCGTCCAGGACAATCTTCAACCGCATGGCGAAAGCTCTGGTGACTGCGGCGCTCGGCGCCTCAGTGGTGATGGGAATGCTTTCCGCTTCCTACACGCCGCCGCCCGCTTCCACGAATGACGGATCTTTGCTGCAGGCGCTGGCGAACGATCATGTTCGCGATCTGGAGCCGCTGCAGATCGAACGGATTTCCGAGCTCGAACAACAATAGAGGCCGCATGCCCCGCACAAGGCTCAGTGCCATTCTCTATCTGATTCTGGTGTTCGCGAGCGGCGTGCTCGTGGGCGTCGCTTCCACGCGTCTCTACGCGGTGAAGGCGTCGGTACCGGCGCCAGCCGCGCCACGCACGATGGCTGAGTTCACGCGCCGTTACACGGACGAGATGCGGCAAAGGGTCGGCGTGAATGACCAGCAGGTGGCCGCGGTCGAGAAGATTCTCAACGACAGCAAAAAAAGGTATGACGATCTGCGCCGCGAACAGCGGCCGATGCGCGACCGCATTCAGCAGGAGCAGGTGGATTCCATCCGGGCAGTGCTGACGGACGCGCAGAAGCCGGCTTACGAAGCGTGGCGGGCAGAGCGTCAGAAGCGCTCAAAGAGCGGCGCCTCCGGATCGTCTGGCGCGGCCAAATAGATCCGAAAAACAGCAGACAAACGAAAAGGGCGGCTTCCCTGGAGGGAGCCGCCCTTTTGATTTTGAAAAACGCCGTTACTTCGTGGCCAGCGCGGCTTCTTTGGCGGCCGCACGCTGCTTCTGATACTTCTTCTCGAACTTGTCAACGCGGCCGGCCGTATCGACCAGCTTCTGCTTGCCGGTGAAGAAGGGATGGCAGCTCGAGCAGATTTCGACGCGGATGTCGCTCTTATTGGTGGTCCGGGTGCGGAAGGTATGGCCGCACGCACAGATCACATTCACCTCATTGTAGGCGGGGTG
>CAZWTH010000147.1:0-4106 GCA_964636715.1 uncultured Solibacteraceae bacterium
GATCGCTTCTGGAATTTCAGCAGACGCGCGATCTGCTGGTGAGTCGGGTGATGAACCTGATTCTCGAATTGCGGCGGCAGTCGCGAGCCCACGGGGGGTTGTGGGGCCGGGCTTTGCCCTGCGCGCCGAGCTTCTGCTCGGCGCCTGCGCCAGCCGGAAGGCTGGCTTGCAGGGCAGAAGCCCCGCCCCACTGGACTAACGCGAAATCTTCAGCATGACTACACCGTGAGACGGGACATCGGCCCAGATAGCATCGGAGCCCGTGCCGCGATCGGCGTGCGCCCAAAGGTCGCGTACCTTCTGCGGTCCGTTGAGGCCAAGCTCCGGCCATTTCGCCGTTACGCGCGCCGTGGCGGCGCCACGATTGAAGAGACCGACGGCGAGGCTGCCATCCGCTAACGGCCGCGACCAGACTTCGAGATCGCCGTCCTTAGCCACGCGCGTCGCCTGTTTTCCCAGGGCATCCTGGTCGATCGCGACGACTTCCTTGTTCGTGAGGATGTCCAGAATATCGGGAGCGACGCTGCGGAGATCGTTGCCCGCGAGCAGCGGCGCGGCCAGCAGACTCCAGAGACTCATGTGCGTGCGGTACTCCGTGTCGGTCATTTCTCCGTTGCCGATTTCCAGCATGTCGGGATCGTTCCAGTGACCCGGTCCGGCGAATTTCTCGCGGCCGATCTGCTGATCGAAACCGATAGTCGACATCGACGTCCAGTTGTCCCGAATGTCTCCCGTGGTGCGCCATGAGTTGCCGTCCACCTTCGCGCCCCATTCGCCGACATCCTGCTGGCCGTATTGGCAGAGGCTGTAGACGATCGCGCGTCCGGAATCGAGAAGCGCCTGGCCCATCTTCGCGTAAACAGCGGGCTGCGAGGTGGGTTCATAGACCTGGCTCGCCGAACACCAGTCGTATTTGAGATAGTCGATGCCCCACGCCGCGTAGGTCTTCGCGTCCTGCTCTTCGTGCTGATAACTGCCTTCGTAGCCTGCGCAGGTCTTTGGGCCGGGAGAAGAGTAGATACCGAGTTTCAGTCCCTTGCCGTGGACATAATCGGCGAGCGCCTTCATATCCGGAAATTTCTCGTTGGGCCGGATGTTGCCTTTTTCGTCGCGCGTTCCCTGCCAGGTGTCATCGATATTGACGTAGACGTATCCGGCGTCCTTCATTCCGTTCTTCACCATGGCGTCGGCGATTTCGCGGACTACCTGGTCGTTCACGCCGCGCTGGAATTTATTCCAGCTGTTCCAGCCCATGGGAGGCGTTTTCGCGAGACCATTCGAGCGGACGGTGGTGGTTGGCATCGGCAGAGCGATCTTGGCCGGAATAGCCGGCATGGGCAGAGGGGGCGCGGTCGATACGCGCTTCGCGAGCTGTTGCATCGGTGGGGCAGCCGCGCCGGGAGCCGGAGGATTCCCGAATCCGAAACCGCCGCCGCGCCCCCGTCCGAAACCGCCGCGCCCACCACCGGCGGGGACCTTCAGCAGCAGCCCTTCCGGCGTGATGGTAGCGGTGTAAGCGACCTTTGTATTTCCGTTCGGAGTCTGGCGCGTGACGTTGAACGTGACGTCATTTCCCTTCACGATTCCGTCGGAGATAGCCTCCGGCGTTTGTCCGCCGATATAGCCGGTGAACGTATCGCCTTTGGCGGTGATGAAATAGTCGGTCTCGGTAGCCTGCCCGCCCCGGCCCGGAGCGGTGGCGGTCCACTTTCCGGTGAGATCCGCCGCGAAGAGGCTTTGCGCCAGGAGCGCGCCAAGAATACAGAGAGTCGCCTTTGTCATTGTTTTTTAACCCCCTCCAGTGTATGACGGGCGCGCCGGAAGCTGGGCCGCGCGGCTCACGGTTTGCGGGCGCGGAACCGGAAGGCGTGGGGCTTCATTAAATCGATTTCGATTTCTTTGAAGCCCGCCGCTTCGAGACGCGCCGGAAATGTGGCGGGGTCAACCATCACCATAGTGTCGAAGACGTGGAGAAGTCCGAAGACTTTGTTATAGAGGCTGTCGGCTCCGGCGAAGATGCCGCCGGGACGCAGGACACGCGCCGTTTCGGCGAGCAGACGGTCCTGCAGGGCGGGGGAAGGCACGTGGTGGAGCATGGTGAAGCAAACGGCGCTGTCGAATGCGGCGGATGGCAGCGAGGTTGCGGTCGCGTCTTCGCAGAGCACGGAGACGTTCTGTCCTTCCATGCGGCGGCGCAGCGATTTCGCGAGGCGCTCATCTTTTTCAATGCAGGTGAGGCGCGGCACGCGAGGGCGAAGAATGCCGGTGACCGCGCCGGGGCCGGGTCCGATTTCGAGGACGTTCGAGCCGAGTGAAACGCCATCGAGCGTCCACGGGACCAGTCTGTTTTCCAGAAAGTTTTTCCAGATGGAGGAGCCGCAGATCGAGCGATGGAGCAGATTCATCGTAATCAGCCCGCGCGCAATGCGCACGCGGGATCGAGAGCGGCCGCGCGGCGCGAAGGAATCCACGCGGCGAGCAGAGCCACCAACGCCAGCGTAACAGGCGCGAGCGCGAGCGTGACCGGATCGTGCGGTCCGACGCCGAACAGCAGCGTCCGAATCAACCCGGCGAGCAACAAGGCGCCCGTGATTCCGGCGGCGGCGCCGGCGGCAACGGGAATGGCGGCGCTGCGGAAAACCAGAGATTTGATATTGGCCGGAGTCGCTCCCACCGCGACCCGAATACCGATCTCCCGGATCCGCTCCGAGACCCAGTAGGCCAGGATTCCGTAGATCCCAATGGCGGCGAGAAGCAGAGAAGCGCAGGAGAAACCTGCGAGCAGCAGAGCGCTGAAATGCTGGCGGGAAAACGTAGCCGCAATGACTTCCTCCATCGATCGCATGTCCGCAATGGGCTGCGCCGGGTCGATGGATCGAACGATGCGGCGAATGGGCGTCGCGAACGGCAACGGATCCGTGGCGGTGTGCGCCAGAATCACCATCTGGTCATAGGCGAGCTGCGCGTGGGGATAGTAGACGGTGGCTGACGGTTCATCTTCAAGCGTTTCATCGTGCACGTCGTCCACGACGCCGATAATCTGACCGAATGGGTTATTCTGCGCCATCCAGACCTTGAGTTGTTTATCCAGAGGATTGGAATCGGGCAGGAACTTTTGTACAAACTGGCGGCTGACGATGAAGCGCAGGGGAGCGCTCACGCGGTCGTCGGCATCGGTAAAATCACGGCCGGAAAGAATGGGAATGCCCATGGTCCGGAAATATCCCGGCAGCACGGTTCGAATGGAAGCGCCCTTTTCCTCGCCGGGCCGCGCGGGCGGCTCTCCGGAGATCTGGACCCAGGTGCCGGGAAAGATTCCATTGAAGGGAAGGTGGCTGATCGCGCTCGCCGAGAGGACGCCGGGGAGGGCGCGCACCTGTTCGACAGTTCGCGCGAAGAACTGCACGGTCTGTTCGTCGTGAGTGTATCGCGCCTCCGGAAGGGATACGCGCAGAGTCAGAACATGATCGGCCCGCAGGCCAGGATTGACGTTCTGCAGCTTGTCTAAAGTGCGGAAGAACAGCAGGGCCCCGCTGAGCAGGATCACGGAAATGGCAATCTCCGCGCCCACGAACCACGCGCGGAGATTGCTGCCGGATCCGATGTTGGACCGGCCGCCCTCCTGCAGCTGGAGAGACAGATCGGTTCGAGACCCTGCGAGCGCCGACGCGAGTCCGAACAGAACGCTGGTCAGAGCGGTCAGCGCGAGGGCGAAGAGGCAGACGCGCAGGTCTGTTGCGATCGCGATGGACTGCGTAAGATCTTTGGGCGCTAGCTGAACGAGCGCCGAGACCGCGATGCGCGCGAGCAGCATGCCGGCCGCGCCTCCGGCAAAGGCGAGGATCAGACTTTCCGTCAGCAACTGGCGAATGACCCGCATACGTCCGGCGCCGAGCGAGATCCGCAGGGCGATCTCGCGCTGGCGCGCCGTGTAGCGGGCCAGCAGCAGACTGGCAACGTTGGCGCACGCGACCGCCAGGAGCAATCCCACGGCGCCCAGCAAAACGAGCAGGGAAGGTTTCACCTGGCGAACAAGCGCATCGCGAAGAGGTTCCACTTCCGCGGTCCAGCCCTTGCTGAAGGAAGGGTCCTGCGCGGCGCGCTGG
>CAZWTH010000148.1:0-6967 GCA_964636715.1 uncultured Solibacteraceae bacterium
GAAAGGCATGAAGTTCCGCACCGGCCCCATTGACGAAACCGACCTGACCGATGCCCAGATCGCCCAGCAGTGCCGGATGTATATCGCCGCTGTGCGGATTGCGGCCGACTTCGGCTGCGATGCCATCGGAATTCAGTATCAGCAGGGCCTCAAAGATCTCTGCGCGGCCTCCGATCTGGTGGAAGGCATGCTGAATAACGTCGACCGGCCGCCGGTGACGGGCGCTTCCGGCAGAGTGCTGTACGACGGCCGCGCCATCGTGCATTTCAACGAAGTCGATGAATGCGCCGGCCTCGACGGCCTGATCACGAACCGCGTGTGGACGAAGCTCGGCTTCGATCCGGAAACGACTCTGCATGACGTCCGCTGGGGCGAAGAATATGGCGGCGAATACGTCTGGGTGCTTCTGATTTCGGGCGCCGCGCCGCCGCAGCATTTCATCGGCGGCTGGGCGGGCGCGGATAGTCTGCGGCAGCCCCCGATGTATTTCCCCAACGGCGGCGGCACGCTCCGGGGCATCAGCAAACCCGGCGAAATCGTGTGGAGCCGCATCTTTGTGGAGGGCGGCCGGCTCAAGGCCGATATCGGCCGCGCCAAAGTGGTCGAACTCCCGAAAGAAGAAACCGAACGCCGCTGGGCCGCAACCACTGTACAATGGCCCATCATGCATACCGTGCTCTACGGAATTTCGCGCGACCAGTTGATGGGGACCCATCAATCGAATCACATCCAGGTGGCGTACGCGCCGGATGCCGCTGGCGCTAACCGGGCGCTCGCGGCGAAGGCGGCGATGTTTGCCGAACTCGGCCTCGATGTTCGCGTGTGCGGCACGAATCACGGGCTCGCGTAAATTTATGGGCACCGTCGTCGCAGGCGTCGATTTCGGAACTCTGAGTGTCCGCGTCTCGATCTTCGATTCGGAACGCGGACGCCTCGGCAGCGGCACGGCGGACTATCCGCTCCACCGCACCCGCACCGATCCGAACCAGGCCACGCAAAGCCACGCCGATCACATGGCGGCGCTCGAGATCGCGATCCGGGCCGCCATTGCCGCCAGCGGCGTCTCGGGTCAGGACATCGCGGCGCTGGCAATCGATACTACCGGATCGAGCGTGATTCCGGTGGACCAGAACCTGCGCCCACTCGACGATTACTACCTTTGGTGCGACCATCGCGCCTGGAAGGAAGCCGCTGAAATTACCGCCGCGGCCCACGCGCAGAAGCTGCCCGCGATCGATTGGTGCGGCGGCGCCTACTCGAGCGAATGGGGCTTTTCGAAGGTGCTGCACTGGCTGCGGAACAACCCCGGCAATCGAGAACGGTTCGCAACCGCGCTGGAGCATTGCGACATGATCGCGGCAACGCTGGCAGGCATCCGGAATCTGGATCAACTGCCCCGCAGCATCTGCGCGTCCGGCCACAAATGGATGTGGAACCCGCTGTGGGATGGATTTCCGTCCGAGGAATTCCTCACGTCTGTCGATCCTTTGCTGGCCGGCGTGCGCGCGAAGCTCCGCGGACGCTTCGCGGGCTCGCTCAAAATCGCAGGCCGCCTCACACAACTGTGGGCCTCGCGGCTTGGACTTCGCGCCGGCATTCCCATTCCCGTGGGCGCGATCGACGCGCACTGGGACGCCATCGGCGCGGGAGCCAGGCTGGGCGACGTGGTCAACGTTGTCGGCACTTCCACCTGCATCATGGCGATGAGTGCGCGCACGGATCTCATCCCCGGCGTGTGTGGCGTTGTACCCGGCAGCATTCATCCGGCGCTGACCGGTATCGAAGCAGGGCTCGCCGCCACCGGCGATATCTTCGAGAGCATCGCGAAGCGCGCCGGAACCACCGTGGCCGCGCTTTCGCAGGGAATCGAAAGCCACCGCGCCGGATCAACAGGACTGCTGCGCCTGAACTGGGATAACGGCGACCGCACCGTGCTGGTGAAACCCGAACTGGGCGGCGTCACGCTCGGCTGGAAACTGACCTCGACCGCGCAGGATGAGCTTTTCGCTGCGATCGAAAGCAGCGGGTTCCACACGCGCATTATCATCGAGCGCCTGGAAGAATATAACGTGCCCGTGGAGCGCATCATCAACGCGGGCGGCATTCCACAGAAGAACGAAACACTGAACCGCGTGTACGCGGCGGTCCTGAACAAACCGGTGCTCGTACCGGAGCGCGATGTCACCAGCCTGGGTTCGGCGATTTTCGCGTTTCTCGCCGCGGGCACGTTCAAAACTGTGGAGGAAGCGCAGACAGCGCTCTCGCCGGGTTATCGGGTGGTCGAACCCGATGCCGCTTCCGTCGCGGTTTACCGCGATCTCTTCCCGGTATTTCGCGATCTCTATTACGAATTGGGCGAGCGCAGCAAAGCGCTCGCTACTCTGCGCGGCGTCGCGGCGGCCGTCTGATTATTTGCCCGCTTTTGCCGCTTCAGCCTTACCGATTTCGCGGATGTAGATGTTGCGAAAGCGGATTTCCGAGCCATGGGTCTGGAGTTCGACCGGGCCTGTCGCGAGCACCGGAATCGAGCGGTCAAAGTAGTTATCGAGCACCGCGCCATCCACCGTCTGCTTGTCGTTGAACCACACCCATACTTTGGAACCGATCATCTTAATGTGGAACGTGTTCCATGATCCCACGGGATTATCGGCCTTCACGAGCGGCCACTTGCCCGGATTATCGGGATTATCATTCCACAGCGCGCCGGAACCGCGGGGCGCGCCATTCTTCACTTCGCGCGGATTATCCACGTCCCAGATCTGCACCTGCGGATAGCCGCGCAGATAAATACCGGAATCGCCGTTGTGGTTGACCATCAGCCAGTCAACGTAAAGTTCGAAGTCGCCGTAATTTTTGTCGGTCGCGAGGAACACGCCATGGCCATCGGAGACGATCTCGTGCTTGTCTTTATCGACGCTCCAGTGCATATCGCGGTCGGCATTCCACTGGGTCTGCATCGCGGAGAGCTGCTCGGCAGTGAGCGTCGCCTGAGTGTGCGGGCTGTAATCGCCCTTCTCGCCGCGCCATCCTGAGAGGTCGTTGCCATCGAAAAGACTGGTGAACCCCTTAGGCGCTTTGTTGAGCGGTTTATCCTTCGCGAATGCAGGCAGAAGAAGTACGGCGGCTGAAACAATGCCGGTCAGGATGAAAGAGAGGCGTGTCATGGAAAACCTTCCGATAGGGGGTCGGCCCTTTAAATTGCAACTTTACCACCGGAGCCACTAACGCATATATCATGGACCCGTGGCGGCCCCCCTTCATCGCCGGGATTTCCTTCGCGGCAGCGTTGCCGCCGCGCTCGCCACACGGCTTCCCGCCGCGCCCGCCGTTTCCTCCCATCTGAACGAATTCCCCTACGGCGCGGTCACGCTGACCGGCGGGCCGATGAAGCGTCAGTATGACGCTATTCACGCCCATTTTCTCGCGCTCGATAACGACCGGCTGCTGAAGGTTTATCGCCAGCGCGCCGGCTTACCGGCTCCGGGCGACGACATGGGCGGCTGGTATGACGCCGATGGCTTCGTTCCCGGCCACACGCTCGGCCAGTACATTTCCGGACTCTCGCGCATCTACGGCGCCACCAAAGATCCCGCCTGCGCCGTCAAGGTGAACGCACTCGTCACGGGCTTCGCCGAGACGCTCGGCCAAGATGGCTATCCCTATGCAAGCGAGAAAGCAGCCACCACGTGGCCCTGCTATGTCCTCGATAAATACGAAGCGGGACTGCTCGATGCGTCACGGCTGGTGCAGAACCCGGACGCCAGGCGCGTGCTGGTGGCGACGATCCGGGGCGCGATCCCGCATATTCCCGATCACACTTACGACCGCGGTCCCGATAGCCCGAAGCAGGCGCCGTATGACGAGCCCTACATCCTGCCGGAGAATCTCTTCAACACCTGGGAGTTGACCGGCGACCGCAAGTATCTCGACATGGCGCGGCTTTATCTACTGGATCATGATCTCTACGATCCGCTCGCGCAGAACCGCAACGTGCTGCCTGGCAAGCATGCCTACAGCCACGCCATCGCGCTCAGTTCGGCGGCGCGAGCGTATGAGGTTCTGGGCGAGGCGAAATATCTCGCTGCGATCCGCAACGCCTGGGACATGCTGGAAGAAACGCAGCAGTTCGCATCCGGCGGCTGGGGACCGAAAGAGGCATTCGTTCCGCCGGGCGAAGGCAAGCTGGGCGAAAGCCTCACCACCACGCGCGATCATTTCGAGACCCCCTGCGGCTGCTACGCCCATACGAAGCTCGCGCGCTATCTGCTGCGCTTCACCGGCGAAAGCCGCTATGGCGACGGCCTCGAAAATATCCTCTATAACGCGCTGATCGCGTCAAAAGATCCCGGTGGCGACGGCGAGTATTACTACTACTCGGATTATCAGGCGCTCGCAAAGAAGGGTTATTACAAGCGCAAGTGGCCATGCTGCTCGGGAACGCTACTGCAATCCGTCGCCGATTGCGTCCTGAACGTTTACTTCCACCGCGGCGCGGATCTGTTCGTCAATCTCTACACGCCATCGGAAGTTCGCTGGGCCGTGAACGGCGCGCCCGTAACTCTGATACAGGAAACCCAGTATCCCGATGAAGGCGAAATCCACTTCCGGGTGCAAACGCCGGCGCCAAACGAGTTCGCACTTCACCTGCGGATTCCGCGCTGGGCGTCACGCAGCCCGAAGATTCTGGTCAACGGCAAGGCGTTCGATACCGCCACCGCGCCCGGAACATTCGCCTCGATTTCCCGGCGCTGGCGCAACGGCGATACCGTGCAGTTTTCACTCCCGCTCGATTTCCGCGTGCAGCCGGTTGACGACAAACATCCGGATCGCGTCGCCCTCATGCGCGGAACCCAAATGATGGTAGCGCTGAATCCGCCCACCGATCTGCAGGACCAGACGCTTCGCCTGCCAGGGACCCCACGGCCGGTCCCGCACCAGCCATCCGTATTCACCATCGCCGCCGCCGGTGGCCCGGTCACGATAGCGCTGTTCTATCAGGTCCGCGATGAAACCTACACAACTTATTTGCGACAGGAGACAAAATAGACCATGCAATCCACACGAAGAGATCTGGCAATGCTGCTCCCCGTTCTCGGAGCAATCGCGGCGTCGCAGGCGGACGCTGCCGATCTGCCGACGCTGAAATCCGTCGTCAAAAAGTTCGAAGACCTGCCGTCGCGAGCCAGCGGCGCAAACGGCAAGAACAACACGCACGCGATCTTCGACGGCCTCACGCGCAACAATTTCCGCATCGAGGCTCACGAAACCGAACTCGCGCCTGGCGGCGAACCACATCCGCCGCATCGTCACGCGCATGAAGAAATGATGCTGATGGTGAACGGCGAGCTCGATTTCACCGTGAACGGCAAAACCACGCGGATCGGTCCGGGCGGCTTCGGCTTCGCTGGATCGAACGATGAGCACGGCGTGAAGAATCCCTCTACCACCGAGCGAGCGCGCTATTTCGTGATCGCCTTCGGACCGGAAAAATAGCCGCTACTGCAGCGTCATCCGCACGATGTCTTCGGCGCGACTAGCGGGCGTGACGTCCAGCTTCTCCAACTTCCCGTTGCGCCAGACGCCGCGCACTACTGTGTTCATAGGCGCGTGCAGTTTGAAATCGACATTCCATTCCTTCGGCCAGGCCGGGAAGAGCAGAAGCTTCTCGCCGCGCACCTGCAGCAACATCGATTGCAGAATCATCTGACCCGCGCCGCCGTTGTCGAGATCGGGCTCGTAATCGTGGCCGGGCTTCCAGAACCAGCGAAATCGTTCGCTGCCATAAGCAGTGAAGTTGGCCACCACTTCATCGCGGGCGGTTTTCGCCAGGCCGAGGCACGCCGCGTGAATCCCGTCCTGCCCCCAGCACGTACTCGCTTTGTTACCGCGTGCTTTGTAAGTGGCTCGAGCAAGATCAAGCTCGGGCAGTCCAACACCGAAGATTCGGAACGGAAACACGGAGTAGAGCTCAGGATTTTCGGAATTTTCGTACTTGCCGAATGTCTCCGCGGGCCAGAGGATCTTTTCGCCCGCCGGCGAGGCCGTCTCCGAAGTCTGCGGGCATTTACCCGCGGCATCGGTGAGGCCGCGCGGCAGCGGCGGCAGATCCGCGAGCATGGTCTGCCACATGGTTCGCTCGGCGGCCGTTGTCATCGATTCCGGCATCGCCAAAAGCCGCGGCAGCACATCCATCAAGCCTGCAATATCGGGCGCCGGGTTGGCCGCTGTTTGCCGCGTCTCGAGCGCAGCCGACGGGTCGAAGCGCAGCTTGCCGTTCACGCGCGGCCAGTGTTGATCGAAATAAGTGGTCAGCGGCGCGGCCAGCGGCAGGAGCGTCTTGCGAGCAAATTCAGGATCGCGCGTGATGTCCCACGTATCCATCAGCATCGCGGTCAGTTCCAGTCCGTTATTCACATGCCAGCGAATCCAGCGGCTCGCCATCTCCATCTGCTCGCGGCCCCAGCCGAAATCGTTGTTGTTGGGGAGGCCCCAGAAATACATGGTCTCCGGAAACGCCGCGCCGTCATGTCCGTAGGCGAGGCGCACGCGATCACGCGCAAGCGGAAGCGCGTTCGCGAACATTCTGAAGAATGGGTCGAGAGTATCGAAGTCGCCATCCGCGATCATCGGCCAGTAGGGGAGCCGCTGATTCTGAAACCAGTAATTGCTGCCCCATGCCCGATAATCCGCGTTCAGCTCACCTTTCTCCGGATCGTACGGCGTTCCCGGCGGAGGTTCCTGACCTGTCGTGAATAACCCGCCGTTGAATTTCATCGGCATCGCGCCGCGGCCTTCCGTGGCGGTCATCCAGCGCTGCATCGCATAACCCTGCGTCACCAGATCGGCGTTCTCATTGCCGCTCACGTCAATCCAGCTTCGGTCCCAGAAACTGTTCCACCATTCCGTGTGGGCTTTGCGCGCCGCGGCAATCGGCGTCGCATCGACTTTCGCCGCCGTCTGTTCCATC
>CAZWTH010000149.1:0-3906 GCA_964636715.1 uncultured Solibacteraceae bacterium
TGAGCTGAACCTTGGTGGGGAAACCCATGGGGAGGCGGTCCTTTCCTTAGACTAGTTACATAACTAGATACAAGAATACACGAAAACCTACTACATGGAACAACAAAAATGATCTTTATCTAGTCAAAGGCCAAACCCCAGTCGCCGGGCTTCTGCCCGGCGCGGAGTTGCGGAAAAACTCAGCGAGTCCTGCCAAATAGGCGTCGATTTTGCCTGATTGGCGAGATAGTAAGCAATTGCGCCGTCAACTTCCTCTAATCGCAAAGTTTCGAAATTCTGGCAGATTGTTTCGGGAGAGTCAGGCGAAGCGCATACACAACCGAGTCCAGCGACACGCGCGATCCGGCGATATGGTAACTACCTTCTCGCTCGTCAACGTACTCCGTCGCCTTTTAGACCGGATTTCCCACTTTACCGGACGCCCGGTCAATCAGGCGGGCACAGGCGATTCCCGATAAAACAGCCGCCCCTTCGTCCCCAAACAAACGAACGCCGCCACCCCGCAATAGACAATCCACAGAACATTGTGCTGAACAGGGTTGCTGTAAAGCGTCGCCTTCCCGATCATGTCGTTCAGGATGATCCCCGTCCCCACGTTATAAAACCCGTGTACCAGCACCGCGCAAATTACGCTGCCTCCGGAAAGATTAAACCCGGCCGAAATGAAAACCGACGCCGCGATCGTGACCATCACGAACTGCCACCACGTCACGTTATAAACATGCGCGGCGATCAGCGGAAGATGCCAGTTGGCCCACAGAAATCCCAACACCACCGCCGCCGCTGCGGGATGGAATTGCCGCTGCAGCCGGGGCAGGGCATAGCCTCGCCACCCCGTTTCCTCCCCCAGCGGCCCGCCCAGCAGATTCCGGGGAAAGATGACCGCGATCTGCGCAAGCGCCGCCCAATCCCACCGGTCGACGCCCGATTTCGTCATGAAAAATGCTGCAATCAGCCCCGCCACCAGAATCGACCCCACCCCAGCCGCTGTCCCGGCCAGCAACTCGCGCCAGGTGGACCGGAGACGCACCGCTCGCCAGTTGCCCGCGAAAATTCTCTGCGAAACCAGCGCGGCGATCGTGGGCCCAAACGTTCCAATCGAAAACCACGAGGGCGAGCGCCGCAGGCCCGTTATTACCGGTAGCCAGAGAATCGCGCTCAGCCCATACGCCAGTGCGAAATAGACTGCAACCTCGCGCCGCTCCCGCTTTGCGATTCCCGCCACCTCGCCATGTTACGCCAAACACCGCGCCTGCGAACCATCCCAATTCAGCTACATTAGATGCTGGATGCCTCGCCGCTATTGCCTCGCGCTGCTGACCGCCGCCACACTTTTCGGGCAAGCCACTATCGCGCCTCTCTCGAAGCAACCGCAGCCCCAACAGGATGAGCCCCCGCCGCCGCGCACCAGACTCCGCGTCGACGCCAATCTGGCGCTCATACCCGTAACCGCGCTCGATCCGCTGGGCCGCCTGGTAACAGGCCTCGGCGTCGATAATTTTCAAATTCTCGAAGACGGAGTTCCGCAAAAAATCACCTCATTCGGCAGCGAAGATGCGCCGCTCTCGATGGGTATCGTGCTCGATACCAGCGGCAGTATGGGTGACGGAGACAAACTGGCGCTCTCGAAGAAGGCCGTAACGCAATTTTTCAAATCGGCGAATCCCGAAGACGAGGCTTTCCTCGTCGAATTCAATAACCGTCCGGAGCTGGTTCTTCCGTTCACGCACCGCCTGGCGAACATTGAGGATCGAATTCTCTTTGCGCGCCCCGCGGGCCTCACCGCGCTGCTCGATGGCGTCACGCTCGCCATCGCCGAAATGAAGAAGGCGGCCCACCCGCGCAAAGCGATCATCCTGCTCTCCGATGGCGGCGACAATAACAGCCGCTATAACGTCGCCGAAGTCAGACAACGCCTCAAAGAATCCGAAGTGCAGATCTACGCCGTGGGGATTGGCGCCGGCGAAACATCATTCTTCCCGGATCGAAGCCTCATGACCGATCTCGCTGACCTGAGCGGTGGCCGGCGTTATCTGGTAGCGCTGCCCGATCTGCCGGATGTAGCGGAGAAGATCGGAATCGAGTTACGAAATACGTATCTCCTGGGATATTCGCCCACCAACAAGGCGCGGGATGGCAAATACCGATCCGTGGTGGTGAAGGTGAATGCTCCCCGGATGCCGAAGCTGAAGGTATCCTGGCGCCGGGGCTACTTCGCTCCTGTTCGGTGAATCGGACTCACCGCCCAATAACCGCGAGGGCCTTGCTGAAGTTTGCGGGTGTGGAGATGAGGAAAATCTTCCCCTTCAGGTGCTGGACACTCTGCTCGATGAAATCCGGCTGATCCATTCTGGGGGGCAATGGCGCCAGCGAGTCCCGTAACGAACTTTGCGCGTCGCGGTCCTCGGCAACCCCCGGATCCCGCACTGCACCGCCCTGGCTTGGTGGTATAAACCCGCCTCCCGCGGATTTGGTGGATCCGTAAATCGCCCGCGGACGTCCGTATTTCAGGTAAAAGACGCGAGAATTGGTTTTCGGCCCCGGCATTCCCGGCGGCATATTGTCGAAACGCCCCTCGGGAACCCCAAGAAAAATCACCGTATCCGCGGATGATGGCGCATCGATCTCTTTGTTCTCGAGATCGCGCAGAAGATGCCATTCGCCCGCAGGGTCCTGCAACGAGTGGTAGTCCACCGTCCAATGTTGTTTTGCGTTTGCCACCCGCTCCACATCGTTCATGTCCGCCGCGGTGAAGTTGTCCTTCCGGAAAAGCTCCCGCTGCTGTTGAGAATCGAACGCGACCACCCGAAAGCTCGCCTCCGGCATTTGTTCCACAATCGATTCCAGCATGCTGAGCAGCATTCCCCATGAGTTGCCGGGCTGGCCGCCCCTTCGAATGACGGGCATGCCCGCGTTCAGCAGTATCGTCACGTGGCGCGACTGAGTTCCGGCCTTCGAACTCTCGGCGGGCTGCCACGAGAAATCGCTCACCACGCCCGGCGGCATCGCTACTTTTTCCGCTCGCTCACTGAAGCTCGCATGCGCATCGATGGTCCACTCCTGGCGGCAAACGCGGCCCACGTCGTCCATCAGCGCCCATTGGATCTGATAGCGGCCTTCTCCTGTCTGAAACGAGCCGCTGTCGTTCCCGATCAAACCGCTCATGCTTCGGGCCGGCACATCGATGGAGTCGAAAAAATAAACCGGTGGGCCAGCGTTGTCTTCCGGTGTTACACGGAACGCGACAGACCAGTGGTGTTCGCGGTCGAGATACGGATCGAGAGACGTTTCGAAGGTATATCCGGCCTGAAACCGGAAGCCGAAATTGAGTTCAGGCTTGACAATCTGAACGCTGCAGGGCAGCGGTTCATGGCTTTGACCGTCATCGAAAGCCCTCGCCGCCGCCGGAAGTTGGTCGAGGGTCGTGACCTGTTGGGCGAAGGCCGCGCCCGCGCACAACAATATCATTGCAATGCGCCGCATACTCTCTCCTTATTATCACGAAAAAACAGCTGTCAAACAAACAGCTGTCCCTGGTGTGTCCCTTGTGTTGACATGCAGGTTTTTCTCACATATTATCCAGCAACGGACAATCTTTTGCCCAGAACACAGTTATTATTTCGATTCGTTGTACTTCTTGCCTCCGCTCTGCTGCTCTCCGGACAGGAATCGGTTCCCTCGAATCCATCGTTTTCCGTATCCGTCAACCTGGTCCAGGTGGATGCGGTCGTTACTGATTCGCACGGTCATTCGGTCCGTGACCTTCAAAAGGACGATTTTGAAATTCTGGAAGATCGCAATCCGGAAACGATTACCAATTTCTCCTGGGTTGAAGTAGCTCCGCCGCCTGCTCCGCCTTCCGCGCCCAGCCCGGGCGGCGCGGCATCACGACCGGCCGGCGCCCCT
>CAZWTH010000150.1:0-21350 GCA_964636715.1 uncultured Solibacteraceae bacterium
TCAGCGCAAACCATGCCGGTCTGACCCAGGGAGAGAAGCGGCTGCTGTATTCCCCGGATTGGCCGGAATGCCGGGCGTGGCGTAGTGCGATCAGCCTGAGCCTTGATCGGCATCTATCCAGTATCTCGTATGGCCTACAAATACCTCTTCCGCAGAATCTTCAGGTGATGCGTCACGTGGCCGGGCACAATATACGCCAGCGCGCCGACCGTGATGAACTTCTCATTCGCAATTCCGCTCCGCTTCCATCCCTCCGCCGGCATATTCTGATAGAGCGATATCGTCGAGAGGCGCACCGTCTGAAACTCATCGACATGCGCCGCCCGTGAGACGCTATCCGCTTCAGCGCCGGCCGCCGCGATGTTCTGGTCGTAGCCTGGCAGCGCCGTTTTGAATCCGCGCGAAAACCAAAGCATTCGAAAGGCGAACGCGCGCTCCGTATCGGTCACGTGGTTCAGCAACTGCCGGATGCTCCACTTTCCTGGGGCATAACGATGAAGCGACTGCTCTTCGGAAATCCCGGAAAAGAGCTCCATTGCCTCGCTTAACTGCGGGCGCAGCACACTGGCCGGGTCGTCGCCTGAAACCTGGTCGATATAAATGAAAAAATATGGATTGACATCCTGGTCGGTGGGGCGCGGGATCATGATGGAAGAGAGTCTAGCGCAAGATGTCCCACGCCGCCAACGACCCCTTCGATCTCCAGCGTTTCGTCGACGCACAGGACCCGGTCTACAACCGAGTGCTCGGCGAACTTCACCGCGGCCGCAAGACCACGCACTGGATGTGGTACGTCTTTCCCCAGCTCCGCGGCCTTGGCCAGAGCCCCATGTCCGAACGCTATGGCGTCTCGTCGGAAGAGGAAGCCCGGGCCTACCTGCGGCATCCCGTCCTCGGTCCACGGTTGCGGGAGTGCGTCAGTATTGTCAACGGAATCGAGGGCCACTCCGCCCACGATATTTTCGGCTATCCTGACGACCTCAAGTTCCGCTCCTGCCTCAGCCTTTTCTCGGCCGCAGTCCCGGATGACGAAGTGTTTTCAACAGCATTGCAGAAGTATTTCCCCGAAAAATAGCATTGGAAAATGCGCCCGATGTTGCCGATAATAACCATGGAGCAGAGTGATGCGAAATTCCGTTGACCCCGAGCGCGAGATTCTGAACACGCACGATAAGGCGTTGCGGATCAACCTGGATCCCATGCGCTACGGCACGTTCGCCGAGATCGGCGCCGGCCAGGAAGTGGCGCGCTGGTTTTTCCGCGTCGGCGCCGCCGCCGGCTCCATCTCGAAATCCATTTCGGCCTACGACATGGCGGTCAGCGATGCGATTTACGGCCGCTGCAAGCGCTATGTGTCGCGCGAGCGGCTGCAAAGCATGCTCGATCATGAGCACGCTCTGAATCTCGAGCGCCTGCGCCCGCAGCGCGGCGATACGACGGCGTTCTTCGTTTTCGCCGATACGGTCTCGGCGCGCAATTTCCAGGGTACGAACGAATGCCACGGCTGGATGGGCGTGAAGTATCAGGCCCACCCGCGCGATGAAGATAGTCAGATCCTGATCCACGTCCGGATGAAAGACAGCGAGAATAACCTGCAGCAGGAAGCGCTCGGCATCGTCGGCGTGAATCTGCTGTATGCGGCCTGCTTCCTCCATCACAAACCGGAGCAGATGCTGGAATCGCTGCTCGATAATCTCAGCACGGACCGCATCGAAATCGACATGGTGGAATTCTCCGGCATCGAGTTCCGTCACGTGGATAACCGTGTGATGAGTCTGCGCCTGGTGCAACTCGGCCTGAGCGGCGCCGCGATGTTCGGACCTTCGGGCGAAGTGCTGCAGCCTTCCGAGATTCTGCGCAAGCGTCCGGTGCTGGTGGAGCGCGGCAGTTTCCGCCCGGTGACCCGCGTCAATATCGACATGCTCGACAGCGCTCACTCGCGCTTCGCGGGCGAACTCGCGCCCGAGCGCGCGACGCAGATTGTCGACCTGATGGAAATCACGATGCGCAACCTGCTCTCCACTGGCAAGATCGACCTGAGCGATTTCCTTGCGCGCGTCGATATGCTTGCCGCCGCGGGCAAGACCGTATTGATTTCGGATTACTTCGAGTACTACCGGCTTGCCGCATGGATCCGCCGCTATACCGCCGAGCCGATCGCGCTCACCATGGGCGTTGCCAGCCTGATCGATCTTTTTAAAGAAGAGTTTTACGCCGATCTCGAAGGCGGGATTCTGGAGGCTTTCGGCAAGCTCTTCACTCGCGATCTGCGGATCTACGTCTACCCATTGCGCGACGCCGCGACCGGAAATCTCACTACCGTCGAGAATGTGCAGATGCCGCCGAAAGTCGAAGAGCTCTACCATCACCTCGTGCGCGGCGGCAGCATCCGCCAACTCGATAATTACGACGCTAGCGTGCTCCACATTTTCTCGCGCGACGTGCTGAAGCGCATCGCGTGCGGAGACTGCTCCTGGCACGCCATGGTCCCGCCGGAAATTCTGGATGTCATTCGCAAGTACCATCTCCTCGGCTATCACGAAACCGAAGAGATGGCCGCGCACGGCTGAAGTCTCGCGCCTGCGATATAGTACGCAGAATGAATCGTCGCGATTTTCTGCAGAGTACTCTCACCGCCGCATCCGGCATGCTGTTCACTGGCGCGTTTGCAAGCGCCGCCGCGGCTCTTCGTAAGAAAGTCAAAATCACCGACGTGAAGTGCATGATCGTGCGCGGCACGTGGGACTGGAACCTCATCAAAGTGGAAACCGACGCCGGGCTCTATGGCATCGGCGAAGCCTATTGGGGCTGGGGCGTCAAGGACCTGGTTCTCAATAAGATGCGCGACATCGTTGTCGGCGAAGATCCGCTGAACGTGGACAAGCTCTATACGAAGATGCTGATGCAGAGCGCCGGCGCCGGCGCGATTGGCGGCGCAACGGTCTCAGCCGCGAGCGGGATTGAGATCGCGTTGTGGGATCTGTGCGGCCGCATTCTGGAGACGCCGGTGTGCAATCTGCTGGGCGGCCGCTATCGGGACCGCATCCGTTTTTATCGGACGCTGCAAACCCCGCCGGTCGTTACAGACCTGGCGTCGTGGCGCGATCAGGCGCTGGCGGCGCGCGCCGAAAAGTGGGGCTGGACCGGCTTCAAATTTCAGGGCGATGGCGTCCCCACCAAAACAGATCCAGAATTTAAGGAAGTGGGCCACGATCCCTATGGACGCGCGCTCACGAACAAGGATTATGGCCGAATTGTGACCACGATGCAGGCCGTGCGCGACACGCTTGGCAAAGATACCGACATGGCCATCGAATGTCACTGGCGCTATGACACGCAGGACGTGATTCGTCTTGGCCGCGAACTGGAGTCGATCCATCCGATGTGGCTCGAAGATCCGGTGCCGCCGGAGAACATCGAAGCCATGGCGCGCGTGACGCATTCGATCAACGTGCCCGTCTGCACGGGCGAAAATCTCTATGGACGCCAGGGTTTTCGCCGGCTGATCGAAGAACAGGCGTGCTCGGGTGTTCACATCGATATCCCGAAGTCCGGCGGTCTGCTCGAATCGAAGGAAATTTCCGATCATGCCGAGATGTATTACATCTGGACCGCGTGCCACAATCCCGCGAGTCCGATCGGGACGATCGCGTCGTGCCACGCGGCTTCGGCCATGCGCGATTTCCGGATTCATGAGCTGGCGAATTGGGTGGATTGGTGGCCGGATCTCGTCGTTCATGAAGGTCCGTTCTGGAAGGACGGCTATTTCACGATTGAAGACAAGCCGGGCTATGGCGTGGAACTGAATCCGGATGTTGCGAAGGCGCACCTGGCTCCCGGCGAACTCTGGTGGGGTTAGCGGCTACGGAGTATCGCCGAATTCGGCGCGTATCAGATCGCGCAGCCAGGCCTTGTGCTTCGCGAGAAACGACTCGTAGTTTTCGGGATGGGCGGGATCGAATTGCGGGCCCGCCCAGTCTCTGGCGGGCATCGGCGGCGCGACGGGATTCACTTTGCCCGTCGGATCTTCCGGCGCGTCAACCTGCTTGCCGAAATACTGGTTGCCGGTGAAAACCATATTCTTCGCGGGCGCCCAGCCAGCCGCGATGTTGTAAGTGCCGTCCTTGTGGCTGGCGGACGCGTGTCCGTAGCGCGCGACGCCATCGACATAGAAGCGGTTGCCCGCGAAGACCGCGCCGTTCGTCCAGCCGGACCAATTGGAGGCGAGCACCATCTGGACATCGAGCCCCGGCCCGACGTAGATGGCGTTGTCTTCCACGCGCGCGTTCTCCACGGCGCTGATGTGGAAGATGCGCGTGCGGTCGTTGCGTGAAATATTGTGGCGGACGATCGTGCCGGTGTTCCCGATATTCTGCGCGGCGTTGCGCTGGCCGGGCGAGCAGATCAGCATGAAACCGCCCTCGTTGTCATGGCTGTAGTTGTGCTGGAACGTGGTGCCGCGTGAGTTGTAGTCGGAATCGAAGCCTTCGCCGTCGTGCGTGTCATGCGTATCGGAAGCCTCGTTCCACTGGAGCAGAGTGTTGTCGGTGCTCCACTGCCAGATGCCGGCATTGAAGGAATTGGCGCGCATGTTGCAGTGGCGCGCGATGTTGTATTCGACGAGCGCGCCGTCTGTGGCCCACGGCACAATGCCGTCGCCGCCGATGTCATCGACATAGTTGCCGCGGATCACGACGTGGAGGCTGGGAAACCAGCGGTCGCGCGCCCAGTGTGAGCTCTGACCGGCGATGGCGGAGCGATCGACCTTCCAGACGATGTTGTTTTCAATCAGGAGATCGTCGAAGCGGCTGGGCGTGGTGGTGTCGCTATTGCTGAAGATGATGCCGCCGTTGTCTTTCTTTTCGTTTGTGCCGGAGATGTCGTGGATGTAGAGGCCGGAGATGACGATGTGCGTCGCGGCCCCGAAGTTATCGAGCGCGATGTGGACGCCTCGCCGAACGGCGGGTGTGGTTGCGCGGTTGGTGATTTCGAGATGGCGGAGTTCGATCTGCTGGACGTTGTGGAGAAGCACGGCGTCATCGACAGTTCCGTTCGCGTCGATGCGAGGCATCGAGCCATCGCCGTAGCTGTCGATGACGATAGGCGCGTTCGGCGCGCCGGAGGATTGGGGCTTGAGCTGTTCGTTCCAGATCGAACCGCCGTGAAGAAGAATGCGATCGCCGGGCTTAAACTCAGTGGCAGAAATCTTTGCCAGCGATTTCCAGGGCGCGGATTGTGAACTGCCGGTGTTCGCATCGTTGCCGTGGCCAGAATCGACGTAATATGTTGTGGCGAGAGCCGGGGAGCACACGAGGAGGAGTCCGGCAATGAAGCGAATCGGCGCCATAGTTTCTCCACTATGATTAAAGCAGGAAACCATCGTGGATTCGATTGACGAAATCATCCGGCTATATCAGAAGGACATTGATGTCACTCTGATCGACGAGCGCCTGCGGCTTACGCCCGAGGAACGAATCCGCCGCGCCGAGGATTTCAATCTATTTCTTGAACAGGTCAGAGCAGCCAAAGGCAAAGTGGCTTGACACATTTTGCTCAGGTTCTGAATCTTCTGGGTTCGGCGGGAGTAGAGTTCATTGTGGTCGGCGGTGTTGCCGCCAATGCTCACGGGTCGGTGCGAGCAACGGACGACCTGGATCTCGTCTATCGCCGTACGCCCGAGAATATCAGCAGGCTCGTCAAGGCGCTTGAACCAATCAATCCCTATCTGCGGGGCGCTCCACCGGGCTTGCCCTTCCGTCTCGATCAGCCCACCGTCACGGCCGGGTTGAATTTCACTCTCATCACGTCGCTCGGGGCGCTGGATCTGCTCGGCGAGATCACCGGCGGAGGCGGTTACGAACAACTCCTCAGCCATACGGAATCCGTCCCGATGTTTGGAGTCGAGTGCCGCGTGCTCGATATCGGAATGTTGATTACTACCAAGCGCGCCGCAGGCCGGCTCAAAGACCTGGACGCAATCGCGGAGTTAAACGCGATTCGCGAGCGAAGCTAGCAGATCCTACCAGTTCGTGATCGAGCCGTCCGGCCGGTAATAAAGCTGCGCTCGGTTCGTATCGTACTTCGTCACTTCCATGATCTGAGTGAGCTTCGTCATATCGAGCTCGACGCCCAGACCAGGCCGATCATTCGGATACAGCTTGCCGTCCTTGAAATCGCAGAAAACCGGCAGGTGCGGAAGCGTCTTGCCGCCGTAGCTGTACTCCATCAACAGCGGTCCGGAGAACGTGCCGAGCGAGTTCACCAGCGCCGCCGTCGCGATCGGGCCGGTGAAGTGCGGGACGATCCCGATGAAGTGCGTCTCGCACAGCGCCGCGATCTTCATCATTTCCGTAATGCCGCCGACGTTCGGCAGCGTGGCGCGCACGTAATCGATATCGTGGTTCTCAATCAGCTTATTGAAATCCCAACGCCCGCCCCACTCTTCGCCCGCGGCGATCGGGACCTTGACCATCGTCCGAATCTTCGGCAAATCGTCACTGAAGCCTTCGGCGCGTACCGGGTCCTCCACGAAATACGGGGCCAGTGGCTCGATCAGATTCGCGCAGCGCACGGCGTCAATCAGATCGAAGCGCTGGTGGAAGTCGATGCACCAGTCGCCATTCTTCCCGACGCCTTCGCGCACCTGCACACATTCCTCATAGGTCTGATCCACCTTCTGGTGCGTGTTGTAAGTCGTATTGATCGGTGAATCCGCGGCTCCCATACGGAACGCCCGGAAACCGGCGGCAATCGTCGCGGCCGCGCGGTCCTTCAGGCTCATCCCCGGCTTGATCCCCGGAATGATGCTGCCCGTGCTGTAGCAGTCACAGTAATTGCGCACGGCGCCGCCGAGAATTTCGTGCACCGGCAACTTGAGCACTTTGCCCTTGATGTCCCAAAGCGCGAGATCGAGCGCCCCCAGCGCGTCCTGCTTTTCACGGCCCGGCGGGTAGAAAAACGAGCGCGACATATCCTGCCACAGCTTCTCGATGTATTGCGGATCCTGCCCGATGAGGCGGCCGGCGCATTGATTGAGCGTATCCGGGTAACCGCCTTCACCAATTCCCGTGATGCCGGCGTCGGTCTCGATGGTGACAACGGTGTTCGATTGATTGAAGAGCGGATTGTGATCCGGCGGCGCGTAGGCGCGAATGCGCGTGATCTTCATCTTCGGCAACGCCGCATTCAGCAACGGCAAATGGACAAGGCTCGCCGTGGAAGCCGCAGCCACGGACTTCAGGAAGGTTCTTCGGTTCATCGGGTCTCCGTGGGCCAGTATATCCCCGCGCGGTCCGTCTAAAGCAAGTGGTGGCGGCCCTGCTCTTCGAGGAGCTTCACGATATCGCTCACCTGCTGGGCGCGGGCGCGGTCGGCCACGAGAATGGCGTCGGGCGTATCGACCACAATCAGATCGTTGACGCCGAGCAGCGCCACGATCTTCTTCCCGCAATCCACATAGTTGCCGCTGGATTTTTTCGCCAGCAACTCCGAGCGGGAGGCGTTGTTATCGGCGTCGCGCGGCAGCAGTTCGTAGACCGCATGCCAGCTGCCCACGTCATTCCATCCGAAATCGTCGCAGGCGACGCCGACCACGTTTTTGGCTTTCTGCAGCACTGCGTAATCGATCGAGATGTTTTCGCATTTGGGGAAGACTTTGGCGAGGCGCGCCGCGAATTCCTTATGCCCGAACGGGGGCAGGCTGGAGATCATGGTTGCGGTCCTGGGAAGGTGGGTCCGCAAACCATTGAGGATGGTGGATGCTTTCCAGAAGAACATGCCAGCATTCCAATAGAAGTTGCCGGCGCGAACAAATTTTTTGGCGGCCTTCAGCTCGGGTTTTTCGCGGAAGCGTTTGACCGGAACGGCTTCCAGCTTGCCCTGTTCAACGCCTTTCGGAAATTCGATATAGCCGTAGCCGGTTTCGGCCCAGCGCGGCGCCACGCCGAGGACGGCGATCTTGTCCTGCTCCGCGGCGCGAAACGCCGCGCGCACCAGGCTTAGATAGCGCTTCGAATTGGCGATGACGTGATCCGAGGGGAAGACGCCGAAGATCGCGTTGGGATCGGCGGAGGCGAGTATGTGGGCAGCGAGTCCGATCGCCGGAGCGGTGTTGCGCTGGGCGGGCTCGGCGATGATCTGTTTTGCCGGCACCTGCGGCAACTGGCGGACGATCTCATCGCGAACAAATTCGTTGGTGAGGATCCAGATGCGTTCGGGCGGAATGAGCGGGGAGAGGCGGGCCACGGTGTCCTGAATCAGGCTGGCCTCGCCGCTTCCGATATTCAGAACCTGCTTTGCGGTGCGCTTGCGGCTGCGCGGCCAGAAACGCGTGCCACGTCCGCCGGCCAGAATCAGGCCGTAGTAATTTTGCTTTGCCATGCCAGAAATGAGGTTAGCAGGCGGGGAAGCAGCTATCGGAGGGCTTCGTTGATTTCGATGTCGCGGCTCAGGACATCCGACAGAAGCGTAGAGAGTTCTACTCCCTGCTGCGCGGCTTTTCCGGAAAAATATTCCCAAACCTTCTTTTCGATAGAGACGCGCGTAGCCCTGCCGAAATCGATTTCCGCGGGCATTTCGTCGTCCATTGAGCGCGTTGGATTATTCATCGGTACCATCCTGAGAATTTACAGGTCAACCAGCGTAGGGCGGCGCTTCGGCGCCGCCGTCGGGCTTTTGCCCGACGCGGAGTTCCCGGAATATTTCGGATAGTTTGCGCCGAGCCGAAGCTCGGCGCGTAGGGCAGAAGCCCTACCCCACTTGGCGGCTAATTGATCGCGTGCGGGCGGATCAGCCGGAACGTCCGGCTCCAGCGAGTCTTCGTCGGGAAGTGGATCACCATATCGATCAAATGCGAAACGCCAATCCCAGGATTGGTCAGATCCTCTGTCGACGCATCGTAAGACCAGTAAATGACCAGCGGCTTGCCGATGATGTTCTCGCGCGGCACGAGCCCCCAGAAACGGCTGTCTGACGAGTTATCCCGGTTGTCCCCCATTGCGAAGATGTAGCCGGGCGGGACGACGAGTTCGCCGTCCTTCACATTGTCGCGAAGCATCTGCTCGCCGCGCGGATAGACGCCGAATTCAATGGGCGCGCGCGGGAAATTGTCGGCGTAATGCGAAGGCGGGCGGGTGTAGGCGGTGTAAGGCTCGTCCACCAGATGGCCGTTGAGATAGAGCCTGCGGTCCTCCAGGTGGATGTGATCGCCCGGAATGCCGATAGCGCGCTTCACGAAGTCCTGGCGAATATCGAGCGGGTAGCGAAAAACAATAATGTCGCCGCGATGCACGTCGCTGTAAGGAAGCAGATGAGACGTGACCGAATCGCTCGGCGCGTAGGCCAGCTTATCCACCAGCAGATGGTCGCCGACGAGCAGGGTTTCCTCCATCGATCCCGAGGGAATCACAAACGCCTGCGCCAGGGCGGTAGTGCCAAACAGCAGAAGGATAAAAGTCACCGTCCATTCGGCGATGAACCCGCGGGGTTGAATCTGCTCTTTTTTCTTAGACATGCGCTACTTCACAGGATACGCGTGGATGAGCCGGAATGTTCGGGCCCAGCGCGTCTTGGTGGGGAAATGGATGATCACGTCGAATAGGTGAGAAACAGTATCGCTCGGGTTGGAGAGTTCGTCCGTGCTGGCGTTATAGGACCAGTAAATCACAAGCGGCTTCCCGATGATGTTTTCGCGCGGCACGAATCCCCAGTAGCGGCTGTCCAGCGAATAATCGCGGTTGTCCCCCATGGCGAAAAAGTAGCCGGGCGGCACCACCACTTCCCCGTTCACTACGTTTTTCTCCAGCATGCGCTGCGCGCCCTTGTAGATGGGGGTGTTGGGGTCGTTGGGGAAATTGTCGCGGTAGGAATCCAGGTAGTCAGTCTTATGAACGGCGTAGGGCTCGTTCAGCATATGGCCGTTGAGCCATACGCGCTTATTTTCCAGATGGATACGGTCGCCGGCAACGCCCATAACCCGCTTCACAAACGTCTGCTTGATGTCTTCCGGATAACGAAAAACGATGATGTCCCCCCGGTGGGGTTCTTCGTAAGGAAGCAGGGCTTTGGTCATCCCGCCGGCTGGGGCGAATGCCATCTTATCCACCAGCAGGTGGTCGCCGATCAGAAGCGTGTCCTCCATGGACCCGGTTGGAATTACGAAGGCCTGGACGAGTGTCGTGGTGCCGAACAGGAGGAGGATGATGGTGACGGTCCACTCGGCAATAAACCCGCGGGGCGGTTCGGACCTGCTGGATTTGGATGGTGAACCTCCGGGCGCGGGGGTTTCCGAGACGACTGATTCCGATTGATCCACTACCATCCATTGTAAGGGGGCTGGACTGTTATTCTGGGAGAACTGCGCGGCGAGCCGAATTATGGGCAGTTCCACCACCATTCCTCCGATCGCCGAAATTCCGGAAAATCCAGCCCGGCCGGCCGTCAACCCCGCTTATCTTGTTGTTATTTGTACACTTTTCGCCGCCGCGGCCCAGATTTTGCTCAAGTTCGGCGCGCTGCATCCGCTGCCGCCCGTCCATTTTTCCGATTCCGCCAGCGTCACGGCTTTTCTCGCGGCGCTCGCCGGCGACTGGCCGCTCCTGATCGGCTATAGCCTGCATGCCTGCAACGCGATGCTGCTGATTCTGGCGCTGCGTCATGGACATCTCTCGCTGCTCTATCCCTTATACGCGCTTTCCTACGTTTGGGTAGATCTGCTTTCGCTCCACTACTTCCATGAACATCTGAATATCTGGAAGAGCGCCGGTATCGTGCTGATCATCGGGGGCGTCGCGGTGCTCGGAAAGGCTTCCAGGGAATGACCGGGACGCCGCTCAGTTCGATCGTTCTGGTGCTGCTCGCGTCCTTCATCGGTTCGTTTGGAGCGGTGTTTCTGAAGCTGGGGGCGGCCCACCTGAGCCGGGGGATTCGGGGCCTGTTCAACTGGCAACTGATCGCCGGAATCGGGCTGTTCCTCGGGTCGAGCGTTCCGTTCATCATGGCCCTGAAGCACGGCGAGCTTTCGGTGCTGTATCCAATGGTTTCGCTGAGCTATGTCTGGGCGATGCTGTGGTCCCGGATGCTGTTTGGGGAGCCGATCACGAAGCAGAAGGTGGGAGCGCTGGCGCTGATTCTGGGCGGCATTCTGTGCATCGGCGTGGGCGGGCGATAGCCCGGATTCTGGCCCACAGACTGCACTGGATCGCACCAATGCGCCCCGCAGCCCTGTGTCTTGCCCTGGCAATACCCCTCTGCGCGCAATTCAAAAGCACAACGCAGCTTGTGGTCGCGCCGACGACGGTTACCGGCGCGAAAGGCCGGTTTGTCGATGGACTGACGGCTGACGACCTGATTCTGACCGACAACACTGTGCGGCAGCCGATACAGATGGACTGGATGACTTATCCGATCGATCTGGTGGTGGCGGTCGAAACTGGCGCGAATTCCGGGCCGGTCATCGATAAGCTCGGCGGTACGGGCATGCTGCTTTCGCAGATGCTGGCGGGCGGGGCAGGCGAGACCGCCATGATTTCGTTCAGCGATACCGTGAAACTGCATCAGGACTTTACGGCCGATTCCGGCGCGGTCCGGCATGCGATGCGAATGCTGCGTATGGAAGGCGGCGATGCGCATATGCTGGATGCGATCGGGCAGGCGCTCACGATGCTCGCCGCGCGGCCCGCGGGACGGCGGCGGATCATTCTGATGATTGCGGAAAAGCGCGATCGCGGGAGCGACGCGAAACTGCCGGAGATCATGGCGCGGGCGCAGCGGATGAACGTGGCCTTGTATTGGGTGACATGGTCACCGTTTCTGCAGCCGTTCACCGTGAAGAACAAGGTCGCAGAGGATCTGAAGCCGATCGACGAGCGGCGCCCGTTTCCGGAGCGCGACGAGACGCCGGTTCCGTATGAGCCAGGGCCTGGTGGTTTTCGTTATGCGCTCAGCGAACTCGCGCACATGACACAGCCGGATCTTTCAAGTCTGTTTTCCGCGACGACCGGAGGACGAACCCTGAGTTTCCTCAAAAAAGACGCGCTCGAACAGGCGATTGAACTCATCAGCCTGGAAGTTCATCGGCAGTACATCCTCACCTTCCAGGCGCCGGTCAGCGAGCCCGGAATGTTCCATTCGATTCAGGTCACGGTGAAGGGGCATCCGAAACTGCGGGTGACCACGCGATCGGGATACTGGACCGTCGAATAGCCGCTACCATGGAAGCCATGAAAAAGAGCGCGCAGAACGCGGCGGATGGAGAGCGCGACTTACTCGAAAAGATTGCCGCGATGCCGCAGCCGGATCGCGAAATGGCTGAGCGAATCCATGCCATCGTGAAGGCGAATGCCCCGATGCTCTCATCGAAAACGTGGTATGGCATGCCGGCGTGGGCGAAAGACGAAAATGTGGTGTGTTTCTTCCAGAGCGGACAGAAATTCAAGACCCGATACGCGACGCTCGGGTTCAGCGATAAAGCGAAGCTGGACGACGGTCCGATGTGGCCGAGCGCTTTCGCTCTGACGGAACTGGGAGCGGAGGAGGAGAAGAAGATCGCGGCGCTGGTGAAGAAGGCGGCTGGCTGAGGCGATGGTATTCACGAAACGGTTGCGTGAAGGCGTCCGGCGGGGAGAGATCACGTGCAGCGTGCGGATTTGGGAACGTCCGCATGTGAAGGTGGGCGGGCGGTACCGGATGGAGGAGGGCGAGATCGAAGTGGATTCCATCACGCCAATCGGGTTACCGGATATCACCCCCGCGCTGGCGCGGGAATCGGGATTTCTGGGTGTGGTGGATCTGCTGAAGGTAGCGAATCATGGGCGCGGACGCAATATCTACCTGGTTCAGTTTCATTACGTACCGCCCATATAAAGATTTTCTTTGCTGGCGCGCGAATTGCAGTCAGAGGGAGCGTAGGAGGAATCGTCTATGAAACGCTTTCTGAATGCTTCGCTGGCCGGTCTGATTCTTACGACGGGTCTGGTTCTGACAACGCCAATGGCTTCCTTTGCGCAGGATCACCGGTATCACGATAAGAAGCACAACGATGATCACAACTGGAATGACCATGAGGACCAGGCTTATCGAATCTGGCTGCGCGATCATCACCGGAAGGAGATCGAGTTCGACAAACTGAAGGCGCGGGACCAGCAGAATTACTGGAACTGGCGTCATACCCATTCGGACGCGCAGTTGAAGATCAATATCCGCTAGCGGTAGCGGCGGTCAGTTCGTGCTCTCCGATTTCCGGCGGCGCCAGAATTCCGGTCGCCGCCGGAAGCCGGATGATATACGCGGAACCCTCGTTTTCGATGGTTTCGACTTCAATCGTTCCCCCGGCAAGCGCAACAAACTGGCAGACCAGAGCGAGAGTGAAGCCTGGGTTGCGTTTGCCTGGCGACGACTGATAATACGGATCGAAAACGCGTTCTCTGGTGGCGTCGCCCACTTTCCGGTCGTCCCGAATCACGAGCTGAATTCCAGATTTGTGCGGCATGGTGGAGATTTCGATTGCCGCGCCTTTCGCGGTTGCGTGGCGGCAGTCCGTGATCAGCCGAAGTATGTTTTCGCGGAGAAGGGCGGGATCCGCCAGAACCAGCGAAAGTCCGGAACGCAGGTGGAACGTCGCAGTGCGGTGCACGCCGAGCGCTTTGCGGATCGGTTCGCGGAGACCGGTGAGAACTGCGTTGAGATCGAGCGGGATCGCGCGGCCTGCGTCGGTGCGGCCGAGTGCGATCAGTTGCTGAACAATCGTCTGCTGCTGCAGTGAGTGCTCGTAGACGTCCCAGAGAAGCCGCGCGGTTTCGCCCTGCGTGTTTTCAATCAGGAACTTGATCGCCTCATCCATGCGGCTCTGCGACTCGGCGAGTTCGCGGCCCAGCCCGGTTGCCATCAGCGTGAGGGCATTCATTTTCTGGACCTGCCGGTCGCGGCGCTCCGCTTTGCGGCGCTCGGTGATATCGCGGAAGGCGATAATCACGCCGAATGTTTTTCCTTCATCGCGGTTCTCTGAGACTTCGGCCTCGATGATGGGAGGATCGAAATCGCCGCGCGGCGAAAGGATGAACGTGTGGAATCCCGGCGCCGCGGCATTCGCGACCGGACGCCCGGTGGTTTCATCGCTCAGGCGAAACACCTCATCGAGCGGGAGGCCTTTGGCTTCCTCGCTGTCCCAGCCGGTCATCAGGCTGGCGGGTTTGTTCATCAGGGCAACGTTGCCGGCTTCGTCAGTCGCGATCAGGCCGTCCGCGACATTCTGGAATGTGGCGGAAAGCCACGCCTGGCTGACCCGCAGCTTCTGCTCCATTTTGTGCCGCCACAGGGCGACCTCAATCTGGACGCGAAAGTCAATGCCATGGAACGGCTTCACGATGTAGCCGAAAGGTTCGGTGATACGGGCGCGGTCGAGCGTTTCGCGATCGGCATGCGCGGTGACGAAGATGACCGGAATGTAGAAGCGTTTCCGGATCTCACCGGCGATTTCGACGCCATCCATCGGCCCGCGAAGGCGGATGTCCATCAGGATGACGTCCGGTTTCAGGTTACCGGCGTTCAGGATGGCGTCCTCGCCGTTATCCGCCACCGCGACGACCTTGTAGCCGGCCTGTTCCAACCGCTTCTTCAGATCGAGAGCGATCAGCCCCTCGTCCTCGACGATGAGAATCTCAACGTTCATGAAGTCCCTGATGAACGTATCGGCAAATTTGAGGAAAAAGTTTAGGGCTTAGCGATTGGCTTCAATCGTGGCGGAGACTTCTTCCCATTCGGCGAGAAGCTGCGTCATATCGTTGCGGCGGGATTCGAGGATGCCGGCAATTTCGATACTCTGATCCGCGCTCTGGAAGTGGGAAAGCGCCTGTTCGAAATCGGCGATTTCGACCTCAAGCCGAGTCACTTCGTCTTCAATCGAGCGTTGTCGCTCTTTCATCTGGCGGAGCTTGATGGGATTCAGGCGGCCGGTTCCCTGCTGTTTCGGCTTTTCGGGTTGCGGTTGTGCCTGTGCCTGCGGTTTGTGCTGCCGCTGGGGGTGCGGTTTCGGTTCGGATGGCTTCGGCTGTGTCCCAGCCTTCGCGGGTGCGGGTACGGACGCCGTGATCGCCAGTGTGGCCGCGCCGCCGTTCTTTCGCCAGAGGTAGCCCTCGTAGGTCTCCGCATAGGCAGTAACAGCGCCATCGGCGACTTCGATGACGCGCGTCGCGAGGTTGTCGAGGAAGTAGCGGTCGTGCGAGACGAAAACGACCGTGCCGTGGAATTCGCGCAGCGCGTTCAGGAGTACGTCTTTGGCGCGGATATCGAGGTGGTTGGTGGGCTCGTCGAGCAGGAGAAAGTTTTTCGGCGTCAGAAGCATACGCGCGAGCGCGTAACGATTGCGCTCGCCGCCGGAGAGGACGCCGATACGTTTGAAAACGTCGTCTTCCGAGAAGAGGAATGAGCCGAGGATGTTGCGCAGTTCGGTGTTGGTGGCGCGCGAGGCGACGGAGCCAAGGTCGTCAAGGAGCGTGGCCTCGGGATCGAGGGCCTTGTACTGGTCCTGCGCGAAGTAATCCGGCTCGGCGTTATGGCCGAGCGTATACTCGCCCGCGGAAACCGGCTCTTCGCCGGAGAGCAGGCGGATCAGGGTGGACTTACCTGCGCCGTTTACGCCGACGAGCGCAATCCGGTCGCCGCGCTCGATATGAAAACTGGCGTTGGAGAACACCTGCTTCGGGCCGTAGCTTTTGGCGACGCCGCGCATCTCCGCGACAATGCGTCCGCTCGGCTTCGGTTGCGGGAATCGGAAGTGGATGCTCTTCTCTTCCGCCGGGAGTTCGATCCGCTCGATTTTCTCCAGCTCCTTGATGCGGCTCTGCACCTGCTTCGCTTTGGTCGCCTGATAGCGGAATCGGTTGATGAAAGCTTCGAGCGCTTCTATGCGTTCGCGCTGGTTCTTGTACGCGGCTTCGAGCTGGGCGCGCTTTTCCGCCTTCTGCGATTCGTATTTCGAATAGCCGCCCGTGTAGAAGTGTACGCGCTTGTTCCAGATTTCCGCGATTTTGGCGACGGTGACGTCGAGGAAATAACGGTCGTGCGAGATCAGGACGAAGGCGTGCGGGTAGTTGGAGAGATAAGTTTCGAGCCAGTTGCGGGCTTCGATATCGAGATGGTTGGTGGGCTCATCGAGCAGCAGCAGGTTGGGCTCTTCGAGGAGGAGCTTGGCGAGCGCGATGCGCATCTGCCAGCCACCGGAGAATTCTTCCACGCGGCGTTCCCAGTCGGTGCGCGGAAAGCCGAGTCCGGCGAGGACGGAGCCAACGCGCGATTCGACGTTATAGGCGTCGCGGGCGGTGAATTCGTCCTGAATTTCCTGATAACGCTCGGCGATCTGTCGGTATTCGGCGCTTTCATGATCGAGCTCCGCCATGCGCTGGCCGAGATCCTTTTGCTCCTGCTCGAGCGCGCGCAGGGCTTCGAAGACCGAAATGCATTCGGCGAAGACGGTGCGGCCAGTGAGGTGGATACCGTCCTGCGGGAGATACCCGGCGCGAACCGCTTTGGCGGCGTTGACGGCGCCGTAATCGAGCGATTCGACGCCGCCGAGAACTTTGAGCAGAGTCGACTTGCCCGTTCCGTTCGCGCCGACAATGCCCACGCGCTCTTTCGGCGTGATCAGCCAGTTCAGTTCTTCAAACAGGATGCGGGGGCCGAAGCGTTTCCCGGCTCCGGAAAGCTGGATCATGAGGGTTTTTCAGGGTGTTAAGCCCAATTATAGCGAGGGGAGAAAAATACTTCGTTCAGGGGACGTGAGTACCACTGTGGGTATGACTCCGCGGAGTATAATTATCTTGTGCGAGTCAAGACGTCAATCACATTTCCGGCAGAGCTTCTGGCCCGTCTGGATCGTGTGGATAAGAATCGCTCCGCGCTGCTGGAGCGCGCGGCGTCGGCGTATCTGGACCACCTGGAACGCGTGGAACGGGATCGCAAAGACGTTGAGATCATCAATCGTCATGCGGCGCGCCTGAACCAGGAGGCGCAGGATACGCTCGAATACCAGCAGTTCCTGTGAAGAGGGGCGATCTCTATCTGGTACGAAAGCCGGGATCGCGCGATCCCCGGAAGCAACGCGTCTTTGTGGTGGTGAGCCGTCAGGCGCTGATCGATACGGCCTTCTCTTCTGTCATTTGCGCTCCGATCTACTCCCAGCACGATGGTCTGAGCACGCAGGTTCCCGTTGGGATCACGGAAGGGCTGAAGAAGGAATCCAGCATTCACTGTGACGATCTGGTGAGTATTCCGAAGCCAGCGCTGACGAACTATGTCGGTTCGCTGAAAAGCGCCGCGCTGGCGCGGCTGGATCGGGCACTGGCCATTGCGCTGGGTATCGATAGGTGGCAGGAGTACCAGAGGCTTATGTAATGGCGGATACTGGCATTCACAGCCAATACTGCCAGTGGCCGCCGATAACGACATAAGCGGCCAACACCCCATTCGTCGTCGCGTGCATCAGGATGCAGTCCCAGAGATTGCGCGTCCGCACCATCCACCAGTTGAAGATGATACCGGTCACAAACCCCACGTCCCAGAACGAGCCGTGTTCGACGGCGAATAGCGCCGCGACGAGCCAGAACGCCTGGGGCGCATAAGCGCCGAGCGGGATGCGGGTGAAGTCTTTCGAATCGATCAGCCAGCGCATCAGCCAGCCACGCCAGAACAGCTCTTCGAGAATCGGAACGGCAACGACGCTGATGGCGATCCGGAACAAGAGAAAAACCACATCGTTCTTCGCCGCCGGCGGCGTGTTTCCCACGGGATGGCCCGTAATCGGGTTATCGAACAGGATGAGATGATGCCAGCCCGGCAACAGAACGTCAGGCCCGACCCAGACGAAGAACACCGCAACACCGAGCAGAATACTCTGAGTCGGCCGCGTGGGCGCTGAGCGCAGTACCGGGAGAGAAACCGCGGCGATCGCGGCGAGAGAAATCAAGAGGCGGATCGAGGGTGAAACCGGGAACACCGTCTGCACCGCCAGGAGGGCAATGAAGACAGCAAACGGGAGTACGTACGGAACCGCAGGATGCCGAAGATTCAAAACGGATCAGAAGAGCGAGTTCGAGTTGGAAACCGTCCGCACAACGGACGCATGCGCCAGAAAACGGTACGGGTTCACCGGGGTTGAGTGGATGCGGACTTCGTAGTGGAGGTGCGGGCCCGTCGCGCGGCCCGTCATGCCAACCAGGCCCAGCGTCTCGCCCTGACGAATCTCCGCGCCTTCCATCACGTCGATCTTCGAGAGATGGCCGTAAAGGGTCTGATAACCATTGCCGTGATCGATGATGACGCAACGGCCGTAACCGCTGTTCCAGCCTGCGGAAACGACAACGCCGTCCGCAGTCGCTTTCACCGCGGTCCCCATGGGAGCTGAAATGTCGACGCCCGTGTGGCGCGCGCCTTCACCGGAGAACGGATCGGTCCGCTCGCCGAAACCGCCCATGAGGCGGCCGGTAACCGGCCAAAGACCGGGAAGGACGTTTGTGTCACCGCGAGTGAAAATAGTGCTGCTTCGGCGGCTCAGGTTGGTCGTACGAAGGTAGTTGTACTCAGCCAGCGTTTGGCCCATGGAGGGGACCAGCGGGGATTCGGCGGCCAGATCCGGCGAACCAGCGATCTGGTTGCGAATTCCGTAGGCAGTCGAAACTTCGCTGGCCAGCACCTGAAGGGTCGCCAACTGCTGATTGGTTGTCTTAACTTGTTTTTGGAGAGTATCGTACCGTTCGCGAAGAACTTCGGTTTCGTGCTGCAGGGCGTTGTAGTTCGAAACCTTCAGAGCCATCCTGGCATAGCTGCCCGCGACGCCGAAGAGGCAAAGCATCGCAAATCCAAGGACGCCGAACGCACCGTATAGAAAACGATGGGGTACGTGGACGCGGCGAAGCCGTCCATGGAGGGAATGGGCCAGAACAACAATGAAATAATCCTGCTTCAAATACCTTCTCCTTGACGCCCATCGTTTCGAACAGCGAACGATTCGGAGGCGGCGCCTGTGGGGGATTAGTTTTTTGAATTCGCGCGGCTTTCAGCGTTCTGCCCTGGAGGGCGGCCACGTGCTTACTGCTTAAATCAAGAAACTCAGGTTAACATTCATTCAGGTTGCAAGTCAACCCAAATCACTGCTACCATCCCGGCTTGCCCACCAGTATACCAGGCCGCCATTTCGCCCGCAATCTTATCCAAAGTAAAAGTCTTTTGTTTCAACTAGTTAAGCGGGATTTTCAGCAGCGTTATATAGGCTCCGCGGCGGGGTGGGTGTGGAGCATTATCCACCCCCTGGTACTGTGGCTGAGCTACGTTTTTATCTTCCAGACCATGAGGATGAATCAGACGCCGAACTATGCGCTGGTGTTGTTCGTCGGGATGCTGCCATGGTTCCTTTTCAGCGAAACGGTCATGCGCGCTTCGAACTCCATCGTGGAGCACGCAAACCTGATCACGAAGACAGTCTTCCCCTCGGAGATTCTGCCGGTTTCGATCTTCCTCTCGTCGCTGGCGAGCCATGTGGTGGTGACGGTGATTGCCGCCGTGTTTGCCGCCGTTGTGGTGGGCGGCTTAAGTCCGGCGCTGCTTCTGCTTCCGGTTTGGGCGCTGCTCGGGGCTCTGTTTTCCATCGGGGTGGGCTGGATCGCAGCCGGTCTCCAGGTCTATCTGCGGGACACGGCGCAGGTCGTGACGGTCGTGATGACCTTCTGGTTCTGGCTGACGCCGATTTTTCTTCCCGAAGCCAGTTATGAGAGATGGGGACACTGGATTCTGCGCTGGAATCCGATGGCTTATTTCGTACGCGCCTACCGGTACATGCTGATGGGGAATGCCGGACGTCCTCTGCACGATATCGCGGGGGCCGCAGCATTCGCCGTGGCGGCATTCGTCCTTGGCGGCCTGTTTTTCCGGCAAATGAAGAAGGGCTTCGCGGACGTTCTGTAGCGAAAATCTCAGTGGATGTCGAAGTCGGCGGTGCGCACGACGGGAGCGCCGGTCTGGCGGACGACGCTGATTTCCAGCCGGTATGCTCCTTGCGGCAGGTTAGCCGCCGGCAAAGTGGACACAATCGCAATCACCGGATTGCCAGGCCGCTCGTAGATCCCCACTGACCGGAACCCCGTATCCTGCTTCTGCTGGCCGGTCGCGCGATCGAGCACGCGGACGCGCATGCCGACCACCGGCGGCGGGGCATCCGGCTTTGCGGCCGCGAGCAGAGGCTCATACGCTTCTACGTAAAAATAGCCGGGTTCGCGCACACGGAATTCGGTGGAACCGGCGGGAACGGCCTCCGTGCCTCTCGATACCAGCGGCCGCGGGCCTTCGATTAAGGACGCATCCAGGCCGGCCGCCAGATCGGCCGCCGGATGGGCGTCATGGCTGAGCGCAATCCCGCTCAGCGAAAGCGTCTGCCCGTTCCAGGGGTCGATGGTCAGAGGCGCTTCCAGCTTGCCGTATCCACGAGTTCCCGAATTATCGGAGCTGAACGCCATACGAAACGTGTACTGCCCTGGCGCGATATCGAACTGGCTTTGGTAGTGGTAGGGCGTTTTCAGGAAAGCGTCCACCTGCTGCCGGGAATCGAACTCCAGTTTCACCGCGTCGCTGACCCGCGCCGCGATGCTTCCATCCGGCTTATACGCGACGCCCGCCAAATCGAATTCGCCCTGCAGTTTGCCCTTTTCCTTCTGGAATTTCATGGCGGAAGGAATGACGTCCATGGCGAGGTTGACCTGGGCGACATTGGGAGCCGAGTAGAACCAGGGAAGCTGCATCTTCGCCGTCATGTTGCCGGCGGTATGGGCCGCCGCGCGCGCTTCGAGCTCTTTGCCGGCGGGCTTTCCCGAAAGCGCATCCGCCGGTTTCGACGCGCAATAGCTCTTGCGCGCGCGCACTTCAACGCCGCCGCGATCCACCTTCACTTTGAGTTCATGGCACGAGTCCTCCGGTGAATCGGCGCCTGGCGTGTAACTCAAGAGATAGTATTCGTCCTGTTCCTGCGCGACCTTGCCGAGCGACTCGGCCAGGCCGTTCGTGTTCAGGAACGCAATCCCGCCGGTACCCTCAGCAAGGCTGCGGGTGAGGTCCTGATCGTTATCCGTCGCCGTCCTGATGGAGCCATTCGAAGGACTAACCGTATAGACGGCGACGTTCGCTTTGTTGGCGGCGTCAATGGTCAATTGAAGGTCCTTCGTGAATTCACTCGGGAGCGGAATGCCGTTGGTGAAAAAGATCAGAGCCTTCCGGCCGCGAATTGAGGCCAGCGAATTCTCCAGGCTGCGAAGAGACGACAGCAGGTTGCCGTAGTTGGCTGCGTCAAACGCGCGAGAGATGTTTGCGCCGCC
>CAZWTH010000151.1:0-27748 GCA_964636715.1 uncultured Solibacteraceae bacterium
CGCGGAGCCGGTTCCTCGGACGGATCCTGAAAGCAACAGGACTACGGAAGCGGAGCCCTATCTCAGTTTAATTCAATATCCGTCCGCGGAACCCGCTACGCACTCAAGGGCGGCCGCCGCCGGCGCCGCCGCTCCCGCGGAGCCGGTCGCGCTCGAATCCATTACCACCTGGGTCGCGCCGGACGCGCAGGGCTATGCGGCGGCGCATAAGACGCGCTTCGTCCACACGCTCGAAATTACGCCGCGGGGCGACGAATCGAAGTCAGTCCTCGAAATGGGGGCGTATATGCAGATCACCGCTCCCCTGAAGTTTCAGCTCGGCTACGGTACAGTGCGCGGCTGTTATTACGGACCGGCGGGGCGCACCGACCACAAAGTCATTACTTCGCAATCCGGCCAGACGTTTGAATGCGACATCGACCTGTTCGACGCCGAGAAAGATCCTTATCCGTACGCGGACGGCTCTTTCGATACGGTGCTCTGCTGTGAGCTGATCGAGCATCTGTTCGAAGATCCGATGCACATGATGAGCGAGATCAACCGCATCCTGAAGCCCGGCGGACATCTGGTGCTGACCACGCCGAACATCGGATCGCTGCGCTCCGTCTCAGCGATTCTGCTCGGCTATCATCCCGCGTTTTTCCCGGCTTACATCCGGCCGCGCGTGGAAGGCGAGGAAGCCGAAGCGCGGCACAATCGCGAGTACGTTCCGATGGAGGTCCAGCATCTGCTCACAGACTCGGGCTTCGAAATGGTTCTGCTCGAAACCGGTGAGTTTCTCGATGAGCCGCATCCCGAATTCGCCTGGATTACTCACCTGCTGAAGCGTTATCATCTCAGTCACGATCTGCGGGGCGATGGAATTTATGCCGTGGCCCGCAAGGCCGGTGCGGTGAAGAACCGCTGGCCGGCATGGCTTTACTCGTGACCGCCGAATTTCAGGACACCGACGTCAGTCTGGCCGGCCGCTTCCTCGTGGTGCGCACGAAGATTCGGAACCGCTCGAACGCGCCCTGGCGGGCGGGCGAGGGCTGGAACACTGGCTATCATCTTTTCGACAATCCAACCGGTACGCTGGTCATTGATGGCGAACGCGCGCCGCTCGATCTTCCTCCCGGCGGCGAAAAGCAGATCGAAACGCGCATTCCGCTGCCACAGGAGCCGGGCGATTATTCCGTTTACGTCTCGCCCATGCAGGAACACGTGGCATGGCTCTATGAAAAGGGCTCGCCGTTCATCCTGATCGACGTCGCGGTGGACGATTCAAGCGCCCCCGCGCTGCAACATTGGCAACTGGCGGATAAGGGCGCGGTGGCGCGCCGCCGCATGATGCGCAGTCTGGGGAACGCGTTCACGCTGCCGGTTCGGCAGCCCTGGCGCAATCGCAGCCTCATCGGGACGCTGGTTCGCCGCGATATCCGCAGCCGTTACGCGGGCTCGGTGGCAGGCGCGCTGTGGACCATCCTCAATCCGCTGCTGCTGATGCTGACGTATTTTTTCGTGTTCGGCATCGTGCTGGGCGCGAAAGCGGATAACGATCCGACCACTACCGGGTTTGCGTTTTACTTCCTCACCGGCATGATGCCGTGGCTTGCATTCAGCGATGCGGTGGCTCGCGCGCCCGGCATTCTTGTGGAGCATCGCAACTTCATCCGCAAGCTGGTGTTTCCCGTGGAAATTCTTCCGGTGAATCTCGTGGTCACGGGGCTGGTCACGGAGTTCTTCGGGATTCTGGTGCTTGTCATCGCGCTGGTGATTGGCCGCGGACACGTTCCGCTCACGATGCTTTATCTGCCGGTTCTGATCGTTCCGCAGGTTCTGCTGACCGCGGGGTTCTGCTGGTTTCTGGCCGCACTCGGCGTGTTCGTTCGGGATCTCGCGCAGATCAACGGCTATCTGCTCACCATCTGGTTTTTTGTCACGCCGATCTGTTACTCCGAATCCCAGCCGGCGCACGTGCTCTCGCCGCAGGCTCTGCGGCTGACGCATCTCAACCCCGTTTACGTGCTGGTACGCAACTATCGGCGCATCCTGCTCGAATCTTCAGCGCCGGATTGGATGCCTTTACTGTGGACGACTCTCGCGGGTATCGCGCTTTTCCTCGCGGGTCACGCCTGGTTCCACAAGCTGCGAAAGTCTTTCGCGGACCTGATCTGAAGCGCGCCGTAATCGTATCCTGAAGTCGTGCGAATTCTGGGTATCGCCGCGCTTCTGGCTGTTCTCTCCGGGTGCGGTGGGGGAGAACCGCCGGCTCCGGCGCCGACGCCTGATGAGACAACGGAGCCGTGGTACGCCCAAACGGTCGCGCGCGTGAACGACGCCACGAAGCGTGCGACAGATGCGCTCGAACACGGCAAACCGGACGACGCGTCGTCGCTCATCGTGCAGGCCGAACCGCAGGCAAGCCAGCTTCTCGCCGTGCTGCACCCGACGCTCGATGCGACCATCGCCGCCGCCGATCTGGACGCGCTCTACGCCCGCATGCTGTTCTCGAACCGGCACTATGAGTGGGCGCAGTTTTTGTATCAGAAAAACGTCGCGCGGTGGAAATACTGGAAGCCGCCAACGGCGGATACGGAACGGCGTCAGAAGGAAGCGGAGGCGCAGGTAGAGGCGTGCGTCAAGGCTATCAGCACGCGCAAAGGGCCGAAGCTCCCGAAAGAATAGGTGCGGGGACTTCGGCCTGGGGCGCGGAGTTCCCGCGATATTTCGGACGGATTGCGCCGGCCGGAAGGCCTGCGGCAGAGCTGAAGCTCCGCCCCACTAAGTACATGGGGCGTTATGCGCGCGCAGCAGTTCGATGGTTTTCGGGTTCCCGCCGCTCGGCCAGTCATCCCCCGGAAACTGGAGGGCGTAGCCAAGCGGTGTGCATTCCGGGAAATCCTCAGGATCGTCATATTGCCCGGGCAGTTTCACCCGAATGGTGAGGTCCGCCCCAGCCTCGATCAGCAGGCGCGTTACTTCGAGACCCCAATCGCGGAATTGCGAAACCGAATGGAAGATCGGCGTCTGCCCGCTGCCGCCCGCCGCGTTCGGTGACGCCCCGCGCGCCAGCAGCAGCCGCGCGGCTTCCACGTTGCCGAAATCCGCCGCCACGTGGAGCAGCGTTCCGCCTTCCAGCAGAAGCCGCCGGGCTCCGGTGCTTCCGAAGGTCAGTTCCGGAAATCGACGGTCAATCAGGTCGGGCGCAACGTCCTCGGCACGTCCCCGCAAGATGGACATCACGCCCGGCGCGTCAAAACGCGTGCAGCCACCCGCGGACGAAAGCAGATCGATGCAAACCGGCAGTTCCTCCGAACGCGCGTACGTGGCGATCAAATAATCGAGCGCTGTGGTCTTCGAGCGATTCGGATCGGCGCCGTGTTCCAGCAGCCACCGCATTGTGACCGGATTGACGGTCTCGCACGCGGCGAACAGGATCGGATAGTCGCCGTGCCATTCGGCATTCACGTTGGCGCCGTTCGCGACGAGCAGTTCCATCATCGGCACGCGGTCGCGATTCAGAGTCGCGCGCATCAACGGCCCGTCGCCGCCCTGATGCACATCGGAGCCGTTTTCGATCATCCACTGCGCCATCGCGAGCCGCACCGGAGACGGCGGCTCCCAGGGAACGCGGCATTCCGCCACCCAGGTCAGCGGACCATCCTTGCCGTATCCCAGCGGGGCACGGTGAAGATCCGGGTGCGCGGTCATGAGCTCCCGGAGCGCGGGAAGTCATTGGTATCGATCGCCTGCTTCAACTGCTCGATCATCCGCCCAACTCCCTGAATTCAATAACTTACCAGAGTTCGCGCTCCTTAGCATTGTTTACAATGGCAGGTCCGCGAACCGTGATACCCTAGCCTTCCAGTAGTAGCAAATTCCAAGTCAATCCCGTAAACACATGAGTGACGTACTGACCAGCCAAACAGCCAAAGCCGAAACTCCATCCAGCAGCGGATCCAGTTATCTACCGCTGCTCCTGCTGCTGTTCGCGGGCAGCGGTTGTTCCGCCCTGATCTATGAGGTTGTCTGGTATCAGGCGCTGCAGTTGGCGATCGGTTCCACTTCGGTTTCGCTCGGCGTTCTTCTTGCCACGTTCATGGGCGGGCTCTGCATCGGCAGCACTTTCTTCCCGCGCCTGAATTTGACGAAGCATCACCCGCTGCGCATCTACGGGTTGATCGAGCTGGCCATTGCCGCGCTGGCGATCCTGGTGCAGTTTGCGATGCCGTCCATCAGCCAGGTTTATTGGGCGGGCGCGGCGAGCGGACTGCCGGGCATGATGCTCCGAGGCGTGGTCGCCGCGGTGTGCATGCTGCCACCCACGATTCTGATGGGCGCGTCGCTGCCCTCGATTGTGCGCTGGCTCGAAGCGTCGCCGCGCGCCGTGGCATGGTGGGGCTGGCTTTATGGCGGCAACACGGCCGGGGCGGTCGTCGGATGCCTGCTGGCCGGATTCTGGCTGCTGCGCGATTACAATACGACCGCCGGCACGCTGTTCGCCGCTGGCATCAATCTGATTGTCGCCGTGGTCAGTTTGTCGCTCGCTTCATCCACGCCGCATACCGTTCCAGTTTCGGGCTCGGCGCCCGCCGCGGAAGCACCTGCCGCCGAGGCCGCGCTCTCCGCACAGAGCCGCTGGCCGGTTTATCTCACGATCGCGCTTTCTGGAGCCGTCGCGCTCGGCGCCGAAGTTGTCTGGACGCGCCTGCTCGGCTATCTGTTGCTCGCCACAGTTTACGTCTTCGCCATCATCCTCGCGGTGTTCCTGACCGGGCTCGCCGTGGGCACGGCAGGCGGCTCCTGGCTGCTTCGCAGAGTGAACCCGCGCAACGCGCTCGGCTGGTGCCAGATCCTGCTGATCTTCGGGTTCGCGTGGACCGCCTACACCATCGTCAATACCTTCCACCTGCCGTTCTGGAACGACGACGTTCTCACCACAATGGACGGCTGGCACATGTACTGGCTCGATCTCAAGCTGGTCGCGATCGCCATCTTCCCCGCCACGCTGTTCTGGGGCGCGAGTTTTCCGTTGGCCTGCGCGGCCATCTCGAAGCCGGGGCAGGATTCCGGTAAAGCCGCCGGCTCCATCTACGCCGCTAACACTCTGGGCGGTATCGCCGGCGCGCTGCTGGTGAGCCTGGTGCTTGTGCCGGCGATCGGCACGCAGAATTCGCAGCGCGCGCTGCTGCTCGTTTCGGCATGCAGCGGGCTGTTGCTCCTCGCTCCGCGCGCGAAGCAGGCGCTGGGCGCGGTCGCGATTGCGGCTTCCGTCGGCGCGGCCGCTCTGCTCGCGATCAACCTCCAGCCCACGCCCGGCGAACTGATCGCCTACGGCCGCTTCATGGGCCGCAACGCGGGACAGTCCGAGATCCTCTATACGAAAGAAGGCCGCAATTCCTCAGTCGCCATTTCGCGCTGGAATAATGGCGCAATCTACGTCAACGTGAATGGCCACGTGGAGGCCACCACCGAAATTTTCGACATGAAGCTGCAGCGCATGGTGGGGCATCTTGCCGCCATGCTGCACCCGAATCCGAAGTCGGTGCTCGGCATCGGTTTCGGCGCTGGCGTATCGGCCGGCTCCTTCACGCGTTACCCCGGCATCGAGCACATCACCGTCTGCGAGATCGAGCCCGTGATCCCGCCGGCTTCCACCATGTTTTTCGCGCCGCAGAACTACGCGGTCAAGAACAATCCGAAGACGCGAATCGTGTATGACGACGCCCGCCACTACCTGATGACGACGAACGACAAGTACGATATCATCGCGTCCGACCCGCTCGATGTTTTTGTCAAGGGAACGGCGGCGCTGTATTCGGTGGAATACTACGAGTCCGTGAAGCGGCACCTGAATCCCGGCGGCATCTTCACCCTGTACGTGCCGCTTTATGAAACCGACGAAATCACGTTCAAGAGCGAGCTCGCCACGTTCTTCAAGGCATTCCCGAACGGCAGCGTCTGGTCGAACACGCGCTACGGCCAGGGTTACGACATGGTTTTCATGGGTCAGCTCGATCCCCTGCACATCGATCTCGATAAGGCTCAGGAGAAGTACGACCGCGACGAACACGCCACCGTGCGCCAGTCTCTGCACGAGATCGGCATCGAAAGCGTGGGCGACCTCTTCTCCACGTACACGGGGACTGCCGCCGATCTGCAGCCCTGGATCGCCAACACGCCGCTCAACACGGACGCCAATCTCCGGCTCTCCTACCTCGCGGGCTGGGGAATCAATGCGGATCTCGCCGATTATCTCTACAGGGAGATGCTGCGGTATCGCCGTCCGCCCGCCGTCTTCAGCGGATCGCCCCAGCGAGTGTCAGCGGTTGTCGATCATCTGACGATGTGACGCGCGGATCGGACTACCAGCCCATTCGGGTTCGCAGTTCAACGATGTGCGCCGTATGATGCGTCCCGTGCCAGACGTGCATTGGCAGGGTAGCGTCCAGAACGAATTCTCCCCGATCCGGGTGAATCAGTTTGCGATTCCATTGCTCGCGGTCCAGCGAATGAAATAGCTCCACCCATCGCTGGTAAAGCCCATCCAGAAGCGTCAAGGAAGGTTCGAGAGGCGCAGTTTGCACGTCGCACAGTTCGGCCCACCGGGCTTCGTCGTATGGCTTCACGAGTGGCTCGTCTTCAGTGAGAGCCAGTTTGGTGCGCAAATACCAGTTCATCTGCGCGTCCGCCAGGTGATGGACGACCTGCCGGACAGTCCAGCCGCCGGGGCGATACGGAGTATCGAGTTGCTCCGCGGACAGGCCTTCGACCGCGGCCCGCAAATGGCCCGGCGCTTCCGCCAGTTGCGACAACAGCCGGTCCCGCATGGCGGCGTCCGGGGGCGGTCCTGACACAAACGGTCCGATTGGATATCTCAGGTCGGGCATCGGAGAAGCCCATTTTACGCGCAAAACGAAAACGGCCACGAGTCTCTCCCCAGGGACCCGTGGCCGTTTTCTTTTTAAGTCGCCTTCTGACCTACCAGCGACGGTAACCTCGGTAGTGTCCGTAGTAGCCCGGTCCAATGTAGACCGAGAGGCCCGGCCCGTAATAAGGGCGGCCGTAGTACGGATAGGGATAGGGGTACGGATAGGGCTCGCCGTAGACTGCGGGCGGCGGCCCAACCGGACGCGGCGGCCGCTGCTGCGCGAGACGCGGCTCGCCCGTGCCATAGTCCTGCTGACCGGCGTAGTGGAACGCCGCGGGAGCCTGCGCCGTGGAGATTTCCACCGGCGAGTTCAGACGGAACGTCAGCATTGTCTCCGGATAAACCTCTGTGGGGCGGCCGCGCGTCAGCAGTACGCCGAGCGTGCTGGCAAGCGCGCCGGCGCCCGCGCCAATCGCCGCGCCCGATCCACCTGCGGCGGAGGCGCCGATCGCCGCGCCCATGCCTGTGGTGACGCCGATGGCCGCCGCGTCATTGCCCACCGAATCGCGGCCGTTGCGATCGATCACCTGCGATTGCACCGAAACCTGCTGTCCATCCACGAGCGAAAGATTGGTGAGTTGCAGGCCGAGCTTCGAAAGGCCTTGCACCCGTCCCGCCTTCTGGGCGTCGCTCACGCGGCCCATCACCGTGGAACCTCTGCGCGCCACTACCACGCCGTTCACGATCAGTGGCTGCGCGAGAGTCGCGTAAAACGTATCGCCCGCCTGATTCCTGTCGGACGAAAGCCATTGATTCATCCGGATGGAAACAAAGGAACCTGCCGGAAGCGTCAGCGAAGCCGGAATGCCGGCGGTATCGGGCGCTGGCGCCTGTTCGGGCGCGGCAGCCTCGCCTGCCGGAGGGGGCGGTGGATCGTCAAAACGCGGATTGGCCGATTCCTGCGCCACAAGGCCCGTGACGCAGGCGGCCGCGAGGAACAGAGTGGGAAGAGAATGGGTTCGCAGCATACGCCCCGGTTAAAAGCACTCGATGTGCCACGGCTAAGTAGCTGAAAAATCAATACGCCATCACGCCGGGTCTGGTGGAGACGCCACCAGTCTGGCTGAATTCCACCAGGAACCGAACGCGCCAAACATATTGAAGCGGCGGTGATTTATGCACAGGGAAGTCACAGGACATAACCCTCAAATCAATGAAAACACGGGATATAAAAAGCTGTTGAAACCGGAAATTGGGTTCGTTTTTTCTTTGACGCCGGGCCCGCATTTGTCTATCATCAGTCTCAGTTCCAGGGTTTACGGAACGATAGCCCGGCAGGGCGAGGCGAGTCAGGAGCGTTGATCCGCGGCGGAATCGAAAGAGGACGCGGCGGGGAGCAAGAGACAATCGAACGCCAGGCAGGGCGAGCTTCCCGAAACGGGAACCGGTCGAACGCTTCGATCCGGAAGGTTCCACAGAGGACCTGAAGGGGAGTGGAGGCCGGGGATGGATCGGGAGCGCCGGAAATCGGCGCGGGAAACGGGTTCCGGGCGTTGAGATCGCCCCGGTTCGGCCTCGAAACCGAACGGAGCGAAGGAGCCGGGCATCGAACGGACTCGCGGTGGTTTTTGGCGCGGAAGCGAAGGTACAGGTCAGGAACATGGACCTCGCAATGGTGGCGAAAGCGTCGTTGCGAGCGAGCGAAAGGCCGTATCGAGTTTCCGGCTCCGGTATGACGGAGTCAGGGGAGTGCGGGCCGGTTACTGTGACCCGTCGCAGGCTGAAAAGCGGCGATGGCGAGTGACTGGCGGCTGAACCGGAACGTTATGCCGCGGAGCGAACGTCCGCATGCAGACGGGTCGCTGAATCGTGCCGTGAACCCTGGACGTCTTTTCAGCCGGCCGCTCTTCCGTTATCGGGAAGCTTTGCGGGCTCCGCCGGCGCGTTTTGCGCCTCCGCTTTCTCCGCCACACGATCCGGATTGCGGTTTCTCCACCGGCTGAACGTGAACGTCTCTTTGCGCTTGCGGAAGCTGGCGAAATCGTACCGGCAATACTCGCAGCGCGTCTTGTAAGCGCCCAGCTGAAGCTTGAACATCGTCCAGCGCGACGTGGTTGGGCGGCGCTCGTTCCAGCTATTCAGATCCATGCGGTCGCACTTTGGGCAACGCGCGTAGAGCAGATCTTCCGGAAAAACGGTGCGGGAAATAAAACGGGTCTTGCAGTCCTTACAGCGAAGCGGCGAAATAAAAAGGAGCGCATTGCGGCGCTCGTCCGCATTCTGGTAGTGCGATGGCCGAAGATTCCGGCTTCCGCATTTGGGACAGGCGAGCGCCATCGGTCACACCCGCGCTCCGTCCAATTCTCCGCGGCGCGCAATATCCTGCTGCATGAAGCTTCGGAACGCCTCCGTAACGCGCTCCCGCACCTCGCCCTTCGTCCCCAGCGCCTTGCCGGATATCTCGCGAACCGGCAGCAGGTCGCGCGTGGTGGAGGTGATGCAGACTTCGTCGGCGGCTTCCAGATCGGCGATCGTCAAACCACGCTCGAAAATCCGCACCCCGGGAACGTGGATTTCATTCAGCAGAACTTCCCGGGTGATGCCCGGCAGGCAACCATCGCTTACCGGCGGCGTCCAGACATCATTTCCGAACACGCCGAAGATATTGGCGGACGTACATTCCGCCACGCGCCCATGCTCATTCAGCAGAATTACCTCATCGAAACCCTGCCGCTGCGCCCGTTCGGCCCAGACGAGATTCTGGCCCCAGGAAAGAACCTTCGCGCCGGCGAATTCGTTCGCGGCGTAGCGGGCATTGGCCTGTACCGTGAGCCGCACGCTGTGGCCCCAGTCCTTCGAATCCGCGGTCAGCGCAATCACGTCGCTCTCCGGGCTTCCCGCCGGATTTCCAGCCCACATTCCGCCCGTGTTCCGCACCACGACCAGCCGCAGCGTGCAATCCGGCTTGCCATTGATCTGCACAAGCCGCATCAATTGCCGTTCGAGCTGCCGCGCATCGCCGGGCATCGCGACATTGAGGAGCCGCGCGTCGCGCATCATTCTCGCCCAGTGCCGCTCAAACGCGAAAAGCGCGCCATTCCGGACTCGCAGCGTGCTGAACACGCCCCACCCGGAGAGCAAGCCAACCTGCCCCGCCCGAAGCAGCGATTGAGCAGCCTCCTGGATCTCGCCGTTATGAAAAATGTGGCCGTGGATCGCCATGTTGCGCCGCTACTTTTGATGAGCCGCTACTTTTTCATCATCGCATCGCGCTTCGCTTTAAATTCAGTCCCCGGTTTCCAGAGCGGGTAGTATTGCCCATCGGCAATGCGGTCGCCGATTTCGAAGAAAACGCGGAGGTCTTCCACCGCCCCCGAAAGGTCCCAATCCGGCTTCACCTCGTCGGAGGGCTTGTGGTAATCGTGCTCGGTATAGTATTCGCGCTTTGCTTTTCCGTAGTCGGCCGGCTTGCCGATGAAATCGGTGCCCGCGTCGGGATCAAGCGCGGGAACGCCCTGTTTGGCGAATTCGAAATGGTCGGAACGGTAGAAGAAGCCTTTCTCCGGCTCGGCGTCGCCTTTGACGACGCGGCCATGAGACTTCAGCACGTCCGCCGTGATGTCATCCAGTTCGGAATTGCCGAGCCCGATGAGCACCATATCTTTCGTCCTGCCCCAGAGATTGAGGCCATCCATGTTGATATCGGCGAGCGTGTACTTCAGGTCGTACAGCGGATTTTCGGCGTAATATTCGGCGCCGAGCAGACCCTGCTCCTCGGCCGTCACCGAAAGAAAGAGGATGGAACGCTTCGGCCTTGGATAAAGCTTCGTAAATGCGCGCGCGATTTCGATCAGACCCGCGGAGCCGGAGGCATTATCGGCCGCGCCGTTAAAAATCTGATCGCCCTGCAGCGACGTATCCCACCCCAGATGATCCCAGTGCGCCGTGTAGATGACATACTCATTGGCGCGCGCCGGATCGCTGCCTTCCAGTTTCGCCACCACATTCTGCGACTGGATTTTCCGCAGCGCGTTTTCGACATGGAACGTCGCCTTCGCACCCGGAAGCGTGACCGGTTTGAAATCTTTCTGCAGCGCGCTATTCTTCAACACCGCCAGATCCAGGCCCGCCGACTTGCAAAGCTCCGCCGCCTTGTCGTAAGTGAACCAACCCTCCACGGGAACGGTCTTCTCGTTGTTATCCGGCCGCTGGATGGTGAAGTTCTCGCCGCTCCAGCTATCCACAACCACCGAGAATGGATATCCCGCCATCGGCGTTTCGTGGATGATCATCACGGCCGCCGCGCCTTTTTCCGCCGCGATTTCGTACTTGTAGGTCCAGCGCCCGTAGTAAGTCATGGCGCGGCCTTTGAACATGGAATCGTCTAGTTTGGTGGGATCTTTCGGATCGGGAATCTGGGGGTCGTTGACCAGCATCAGGACGGTCTTGCCCTTTACGTCGACGCCCTTATAGTCGTCCCAGTTGTATTCGGGCGCCGAGACGCCGTAGCCCACGAAAACGATGTCGCTGTCCTTCACGTCCACGATGGAGGCGTAGTGCTGCGAAAACGCGATGAAGTCTTTTTTGAATTGCGCCGGTACCGCATGGCCATTGACGGTGAATTCCGCGGTTGGACTCGAAATAATTCCCGCCAGCGGCACATCCTGACGGTATGTCTTGTTCGGATTGCCGGGCTTCAGACCGAGTTTTTTGAACTGGTCCTCCATATACTCGACAGCTTTCTTTCCGCCTTCCGTTCCCGGCTTGCGGCCCTCAAAACTATCGGAGGAGAGCGTTTTGATTTCCATCAGGAGGGAATCGGCGGAGATCGCGTTCATCGCGTTCTGCAGGCGGCCCTGCGGGTCGAATGCGGTGCACGATGCGAGCGCAATCAGAAGTATCGCGGCCAGAATCAGAGCAGTTTTTCGCATTTGCAAACCCTTCCGTACATATTAGCCTGGAAGAAATCCGTGGGCCATTCCCTGGCTCCGCCACGCTCCGGGCGCCAGCCCTCGCATACCTTAGAGATACATTTGTAGGTTAAGCCGTGTTTTCCGGAAACTCAGTCCAGACGCGCTCCCTCGCCGACGTTCATGAAAGCGTCCCGACCGACCAGACCTCTATCTGGCGGCGCATGATCGCGTTCGCCGGCCCCGCCTATCTCATCAGCGTCGGCTATATGGACCCCGGCAACTGGGCGTCCGACATTGCCGGCGGCGCGAGTTTCGGCTACAAGCTCCTCTGGGTGCTTGTCATGTCGAATCTCATGGCGGTACTGCTCCAGACGCTCTGCGCGCGGCTCGGTATCGTCACGGGCCGCGATCTCGCGCAGGCCTGCCGCGAATCCTATCCACGCACGGTGAATCTGGCGCTCTGGTTTCTCTGCGAAATCGCGATTGTCGCGTGCGATCTGGCGGAGGTGCTGGGGGCGGCCATTGCGCTGCAACTTCTGTTCAATATCCCGTTGCTGGTGGGGGTCGCGCTCACTTCGCTCGATACGCTGCTGGTGCTCGGGTTCCAGAAGGCCGGCATCCGCTATTTCGAGGCTTTCATTCTGGCGCTCGTCATTCTGATCGCCGGCTGCTTCGCGGTGGAAATTGTGATCGCGAAGCCGGATTATGTGGCCGTCGCCGCCGGCCTGATCCCGACTATCGACCGCAACACGCTCTATGTGGCGGTGGCGATGCTCGGCGCCACGGTGATGCCGCACAATCTCTATCTGCATTCCGCGCTCGTACAGACGCGCCGCATCGGACGCAGCGCGGCAGAAAAGCGAGCCGCGTGCCGCTTCAACCTGATCGATTGCGTGCTGGCGCTGAATGGCGCGATGTTCGTAAACGGCGCCATTCTGATTCTGGCGGGAACGGTTTTCTTCCGGGCGCATAAGGACGTTACCGAAATCCAGCAGGCCTATGAGCTTCTGACGCCGCTGATGGGAACCGTGGTGGCGGCGAAGCTGTTCGGCGTGGCGTTGCTCGCCTCGGGACAGTCCTCCACACTGACCGGCACCATGGCGGGGCAGATCGTCATGGAAGGCTTCCTCAACATCCGCGTGCGGCCGTGGCTGCGGCGGCTGGTCACGCGATCGCTCGCCATCATTCCCGCCTGCGTGGCGATCTGGCTGGCGGGCAGCCAGGGAACCATGCAACTGCTCATCCTGAGCCAGGTGGTGCTGAACCTTCAGCTTCCCTTCGCCATCATCCCGCTGCTGCAGTTCACCAACGATCGACGCCGCATGGGCGAATTCGCCAGCGGATGGAAGATTCGCGCGGCGGGCTGGGTCACGGCGGTGATTGTGCTGGGGCTGAATATCTGGCTGGCCGCGCAGGAAATCATCGAATGGGGCCATGAGGCCGGGCGTTACGCGCCGCTCGTGTGGACTGTTTCGATCGCGATCTGCCTCGGTCTGCTTCTGCTGCTGGGCGCGGTCACTCTGCAGCCCTTCCGCCACGATGAATCCAAAGTCGCGATTCTGGGCGCGGAACAGCAAACCCGCGATCTGGTCACCGTGCAGCGATACCGCCGCATTCTGGTTCCGCTCGATCACTCGCGGCTCGACCGCCTGACCCTGAGTCACGCCGCCGGGATCGCGCAACGCGACGAAGCGCGGCTCTACCTGCTGCATGTCGAAGAAGGCGTCACCAGCCAGATGTACGGGTCGGAGTCCTCAACAGCCGAAGTGGAGGCCGGCCGCATGTATCTGGACCGGCTGGTCTCCGCGCTTTCCGCCATGAACATCGATGTGGAGACTGCGATCCGGCACGGTTCGCGGCCGCGCACCGAAATCGTGGCCTATGCGCGGGAGATCAATGCCGATCTGCTGGTCATGGGGGCGCACGGGCACCGGCGGCTGAAGGACCTCATCTTCGGGACCACTATCGACCCCGTGCGTCATGCGCTGAAAGTACCGATTCTTGTGGTGCGCGAAGAGCGGTAGTTTTCCTAATACCTCACTCCGTCCTTTTCGCCGCCAACCAATTTGCCTTTGGATTTCGAACTGAGTTTGACCGTCAGCGAGTGCTTCTTCGGCTTCGCCGCGGTATCGGGGCTGAACCCCACAACGTACTGAGAGAGGGCCGTATCGCGGACGAGTCCGAGAATATTGGCAAGCGCCTCCCGATTGAGATGGCGCGGAATGAACGCCTCGCCTCCGGTCAACTCTCCCACTTTGGCGATCGATGGGATGAAGCCCTTGTACCACGTCGAATCCAGTCCGGCTTTGCTCGAAGCGGCATCCGGCGATGCGGGCTTTTCAGCGATCTCGAGTCCGGTCACGCCTGGACCGGTTCCTGAAAGGTGCCGTTCCTGCCGTTCCATAGCCAGGATGACCGGGTAAAGTGGAACGCTCGCCGCCAGGGCAGGATCGACGATGCTGGAATCACTTGCGGATTTCGACATAGTTCCTCTGGACCCGACCGTGAAAACCATCAGCAGCCGGCGCGCGGGCGCGGGAGATTCCGCGGCGTCTTTGAGAGCGGCAACAATCGACTCAGCCATCCAGCCATTTTTGCTGGGGACACCGAGATACTTAGGGACGTAGTCGCCGGGGAGCAGCCCGAGTTCGCCCTTACCCGGAGGGATCGGATCCAGAAGCCTTTGAAAGGCGCCGGTGATCTCCCGCGAGTCGCTGCTGGGGGCGCAAAGCCGCTCCAGTTGCCCGCCCGCATAGTGATAGACCGCCAGGAGAATGTCCATCCCATTCTTGTGCAGGACTTCGCGGATAGCCGATTCATCCCAGCCGCCGAGGAATTCGTAATCGGCTTTGGGGTCCAGCTTCATGTCGAACACGGCCGGACCGTCCTGATGCGCAACTTTGGGAGTCGTGTCAAACAGGAGGATCAGTTCCAGCGGCAAAGGGTGGGAAGTGTTGGGCCCTTCGAAGATGGTGAACTCGCGGGGATGCCCATCCTCGTGAAGGATGAAGTCGGAAGGCTGCAGGTCCGCGGCGTAATATTTGCCGCGCTCGACGTGAAACGGAACCAGCACGAGTTTGGCGGTGGAATCGAACGTCGGCGTGCCGGGTTCCTGCGCTATCAGCGCAGCCGCAAGCAGGAATGGTGTAAAGATGCGATTCAGGAAACGAGGCATGGCAAACGAAATCCTCCGGTGCGGGTAAATGCTAGCACGAATGCGGCTCCGCAAAAATGATAAAATTCGCCCCATGTTCGTCCGCCGCTTTATCACGTCGATTCTGATCGCCGGCGTCCTGATGGCGCAGGAACCGGGCGATTCCACCTTTCGCGCGGAAACGTCCACGGTATTGGTCCCCTTCAATGTGCAGCGCGGCAAATACTTTGCGGCGGACCTGCAACCCTCGGACTTCGTTCTGCTGGAGGACGGACATCCCCGCCCATTTACGGTCTTCGAGGGCCCGAACACGAAGCATCCGCTTCCGCTCGAACTGATCCTCCTCTTCGATACCGCTAAGAGCGCGCCTAAAAATCACATCGGCCCGTTCAACGCCGTCTGGGATGTGAAAGCCGACTACGAATTCCTCAAAAACTGGGACGAGTCAACGACGCGAACGGTCCTCCAGCAGAACGGGATGGACATCAGCATGTCCGTCTATCATTTCGATGACGGCCATTTTGAGCGTCTGTGCCGCGCGTCCCGCGACCCGCAGGAGATTGGCGAAGCTTTCCGCAAACTCCTGAGTCCGATACCGGCGCAGGACCGGCTCACGCTGCTCCCCGGCAATCATGTCAACGAAGGGGGATGGATTGCGGTCTCCAGAGGATGGTGGCAGGAAGCGACCGTCGCTGCGCTGCGTGACGCGGCGAGTTCTCCGGTCCCCGCGCGGCGAGTTCTGTTCGTTTTTTCGGGTCTCGACAATGGCGGGACGGCTCCTGGCCGTGGCGCGGGGTCCTGGCCGGCCATCGGGAACGAGGCGATTCGCCTGGGGATCGCGATTGATCCTGTCGTCATGGACTTTTACAAGTGGGCCGCGTCCCAGCACATAACGGGCGATAACCCCCATGTTGGATTGTTCTCCGTGCCGGTGACGATGCGGGACGGTTCCACCAGGTACGTGGGCGCGCCGATGAGCGGCAGATTGGGCGAGATGACCGGGGGAGAGGCGCTTCTTCCGGACCATCTCACGCGGGATACGCTGGCGGATATTCTCCAACTGATTCGAAACAAAACGCTCTCCAGGTATCTTGTTGGCTTTGTACCGGAGACGGCAGGCCAGCCGGGAAAACACAGGCTGCAGGTGGAGCTGAAATCGGCAGCCGCCGGAAAGATACTCGGCGGCGAGAGACAGGATGTTGCTTATTAGGCTCTGAGCCGGCTTTCCGGCGGGCTGGACTCGCTGGAAAGCGAGTCCGCAGCCTCACAGGCTGCCCCACCAGCTCATAACGTGGGACACTCTGTCCCAGGGCCGTGTCCCGGTGGAACCACAACTGTGGCGGTCAGCATCTAAGTACAATCCAGTCAATCGGGCGAAACGGTACATCACCTGCTCCTTTACGCACTTCCGATGTTCAGGAAATTCCACCTTTTGGCGGTCCTCGCCCTCGCCGCGCCTTTCGTCCACGGCGCGACGCTGCAGCAGCTGTCCATGGACCAGATGACGGATCTCGCTACATCCGTAGTTCGAGCGCGCGTGACCGGGGTTTCCGCAGCCCTCAGCACCGCCTCGGGAGCGCCTACGATCTATACGCACTACCAACTCCAGGTCAGCGAAGTTTGGAAAGGCAGCCCGCTCTCCGAAGTCGCGATGCCGGGCGGAACGGTGAACGGCCAGCATCAGGACTTTCCCGGCGTGCCGGAACTGAAGGTCGGCAGCGAATATGTCCTGTTTCTGTGGAAGTCGCCGTCAACCGGTATTGTCCAGACGCTGGGATTAACGCAGGGGATCTTCGATGTGACCGGACAGCCGGACGGTTCGTGGGTCGCGCACCGCCAGCAGAGCGGCGAGTTGATGGTGGATGCCGCAGGCCGCCGCGTCACCGACCGCGCCGTGCGGATGAACGTTACCCAAATGAAAGCGCGCGTGCGCCGCGGACCGGAGGCGGCACAGTGAAATACCGCTTCGTCCTTCCCGTACTGGCCGGCCTCCTGGCGCTTCCCGCCGTTGCCTACTACCCATTCACGTACTACCTGCCGGCAGGCGCAGCGCCCGCGAAGTTCGATCTGACCGCGCTGCCGAACAACACCGTCCGTTTTTTTGTTTCCGAATCCGGACCCTCGTCGTTCGGGCCGAATGACGATTTCGCATCCGTGGTCAACCAGATTCGCCAGGCGGCTCGGGTCTGGAACGGCGTGAGCTCCTCGAGTTTGCGCGTGGGGTTCGGCGGATTCGAACATGCCGGGACGCCGCAGAATACGCCCGCGGCCGATGTCGTGTTTGAAGACCTCGCGCCCGGCCTACTGGGGTTCGGCGGCCCCACTGTGGTTTCCACGCCGGTCATCCCGGAGTCCGGAACGCCCTGGGTCCCGATCACGCGCTCGGCTGTCCACATCAACATCAACGGGATTACGGCGCCGTTCCCGAGCTATCGCGAATCGTTCTTCCTCGTGCTCGTCCACGAGATGGGCCACGCGCTCGGTCTGCAGCACACGTTTACTTCGTCAGCCATGTCGACCGCCACGACGTCAGCCGTCTCCCACGCGCAGCCGATCGATGCCGATGACATCGCGGGCATTTCCTCGCTCTATCCGAATGCGGCGTTCGCGAACACCGGCAGCATTGCGGGCCGCATCACCGCCGATGGCAACGGTCTGCATCTGGAATCCGTGGTGGCGATCCGCGCGGGCGCGGGCGCGGTCAGCGCGTTCACGAATCCCGATGGCACTTACCGGATCGACGGCCTGCAGCCGGGCCGCTATTACGTCTATGCGCACGCGCTTCCGCCGGACGCCGATATTCAGGGTCCCTGGTATCCGGATGGAACCGTGGCGGCCGCCTCCGGGCCGACGAACACGCTGTTCTATCCGGGCGCGACGGATCTCACCTCCGCGCAGCAGGTGAAAGTGACGGGAGGCGGGGTGACGAGCGGTATCGATATCGCGCTCTCGATGCTTCCCGCGCTGCCGGTCTACGACGTTTCCGTCTACAGCTACTTCAACAACTACACCGTTGCCATCAAGCCCGGTTACCTGAATCTCACGGCCGGCAAAACGACGGTGGTCGCCTCCGGCGCGGGTCTGGGAGCGAATGGCCAGGCCCCGGGGCTCAGCGCCGCGTTTCTGGGAGACGCCATTACCATCGCGGACAACGGCATCCGTCCGTATGAATCGTTGGGGTACACATACGTCGCGCTCGATCTGAATTTCCTGCCGCTGGGCTCGAAAGGGCCGGAGCATCTGCTGCTCAACACGCCGGGGTTCCTGCATGTGCTGCCGTCGGCTGTAAAGCTGACGGACTCCGATCCACCGACTATCAATCTAGTGACGGACAACGGCGACGGCACACTCACCCTGAGCGGAGCGAATTGGTCGTCCGCAACCACGATCTATTTCGGCTCGCTGCCCGCAACGATTTCGTCGATGAAGGTGGACGATGCCGCGAAAGGAACGGCGATCGTGACGCCACCCGCGGGTCAGGCGAATGAAACCGTTGTCCTCACCGCCTATAACCCGGATGGCGAGAATTCGCAGTTCGTGGAGGCGGGGGTACCGGTCTACACCTACCCGGATGCGCCGGCTCCGACCATTGTCTCCATTCAGCCTGCTTCCCTGCCCGCGGGCGCGGAAGCGCGCGTGGATATCACGGGAACCGGTTTCCAGTTCGCCGCCGGTCAGGTTTCGCTCGGCTTCGGCACGAGCGACGTGACGGTGCGGAAGATTTTCGTGCTCGATGCGAACCACCTGCAGGCGGACGTTGCGGTGGCTCCCGGCGCCGCGCTGGCCGATCCGGACGTGAGCGTGTTCAACGGATACCGGATGGTGACGGCGACAGCCGGATTCCACGTGACAGCGCCGGTGGCCAATCTTCCGGCGCCCGTTCCGATCCCGGTCAATGCGCTGCCGGGGCTCAATGGCGTGTATGCGGGGGCAATTGTCGGTCTCTATGGAGCGAACCTGGGGACGCCCGATGGCGCGCCTTCCACGGTCACCTTCAACGGCGAAGCGGCGCAAATCCTGTACAGCTCGCCGGCGCAGATCAATCTGCAGATTCCCGGAGATCTGGCGCCTGGACCGTGCGAGATGCAGGTCGTGACGGCGCTGGGAACCAGTTTTCCGCTGACGGTGAATATCGACACGCAGCCGGCGACGATCGCGTCGATTGTGGATAACAACGGGGCCGCAATCGGCGCTTCAGCTCCCGCCATTCCCGGCGGATTGCTGACGCTCAGCCTCACCGGCTTTGCCCCCGATGGAACGGCGATTTCGCCCGGCCAGGTACAGGTGAGCGTCAACGGCGTACAGCACCCGGCGTTCACGGTACAGCAGAGCGATCCGGGAGTCTACCAGGTGAGCTTCGTCCTGAACGCCGATGAGGCCGCGGGTGACGCGCAGAGCGTGATCGTCTATCTGGATGGACGCAGCAGCTACCCGGCGACGATTTCGGTTGCGGCGGCGCCCGACGCCGGCTCCGTTACCGCGGCCGTGCGCCGGGGCAACTGAAGCACGATTCCGGTTTCCGCGCGATTTCCTTCTTTTGCCGCGCGCGCCCAGAGCAGCGCGTGGGCCATCATCAGGATGTAACGGGCTCCGGGAATTTCCGAGCATTCGAGAGAGTGGGCCGCGTGTCCCAGGAACACGGCGAAATTCTCATGTCGAGCGCTGTTACGGACGCGGCTCGCGGCGGCTTCCGCCCGGCGCATTTCCCGGATCAGGAGATTCAGACGGCGGCGCGAGGGCGATTCCGAATTCAACGCGGCGAGCCATTCGCGAATCTGTTCATCGTGATCTTCGAAGCGCGGTAGCGTGACGACGCGGAGCCGCGTGTTCGCCGAGGACGCCGCGGCCGGCGTGTTCCGAAGCTTTTTCGCGGTCACATTCTGAATGTGTCATGAAGGGCCGAATTGTGTCGAGCCTCTCAATAGTTAGCGGGGGGAGCGGTTATTCGGCGAGAGCTAACCGAAGTAAGCGCGGAATGGCTCACTCCCGCGCATCTGGACGGGGTTGGTGAAAACGGATATCGTGGCGTTATGGACGTGGCTGTCGATATCCAGGACGTTATCGCCCGCCACAATAGTGTTCCCAGACCATCGACGACCGTTGTCGCGCCCGCCTGTAAGGACCGGACGGAAGGTATCTGGTGGGGTGTTTCCATCGCACTCGGTCTTCTCTCCCTGTGGTTCATCAAATATGGCATCTATTCCGATGGAATTTCCTATCTGGAAATCGCGTCGCAATATCGATCGGGGAACTGGGAGCAGGCGGTCAATGCATACTGGAGCCCCCTTTACTCGTGGGTTCTCGCCATAGCGGGATGGACGCTGCGGCCCTCCGCTGCGTGGGAAGTCCCGATGCTCCATCTGGTGAACTTTCTGGCCTTCGCAGGGTCGCTGTTCACATTTCGCTTTCTTCTCCGGAGCCTGGAATGTCTGGTGGCAGATCGCGGTGGTCTTCGAAGCAGCCGCGAGCGGCGCGCCTGGCTCTCCGCTGCTTACGCCCTGTTCCTGTGGGCGGGCCTGGTCCTGACGCCACTCGGGCTGGTGACGCCCGATGCCATTACCAATCTGGTTCTCTATGCGATCGCCGGCATCGTAATTCGGATCTGGCGCGAGAATGCGGGACCGCGGCTGTTCGCAGCGCTGGGTCTTCTTCTTGGCATTTGCTATTTGACGCGCGCGGCGTTTTTTGTTGCGCCGGCGCTCTTTATCGCGGCGCTGCTGTGCTCGGTGCGTCCGCTGCGGCGCACAGCCCGCAACTGTCTCGTCACCGCCTGCGTATTCGCCGCGGTCATCGCGCCGTGGGTGCTGGCCATTTCACACAAGACCGGTCACTGGACCATTGGCGAAAGCGGCAGGCTGAACTTCGCCTGGGAAGTCGCGGGCCTGAGACGCTCCACACATTGGCAGGGAGGATCCGGGGAAGACGGCGCGCCGCTCCATCCCACAAGGCAATTGATGGCGCGGCCGGAGGTATTCGAATTTGGCGCGCCGATCCATTCGACATACGCACCCTGGTACGATCCCTCTTGGTGGTACGCGGGTATCCACCCGAAGTTCCGCGTTGCCGATGAGCTGAGAGCGGTGGCGCTGAATCTTCGACTGATCGGCGTTCTGCTTTTCTTCGCTCCGGGCTTTATCTGGCTGCTCTGGAGCGTTTCGGCAGGCGGGCAAAAGAAGAGCATGAGAGAGTCGCTCATCCGGCTCTGGTGGTGTTGGGCGCCTGCGCTTGGCCTGATTGGTATTTACTCGCTGGTGTTTATCGACACGCGCTATATAGCGTCCGCCGTTGTTCTCGCCGTCTTGACTGCTCTCGCCGCCGGATTCTCATGCCCTTTATCTCCGGGGCCGGCGCGCGCCGTGTCCACGCTCGCCATTCTGACCTGCACGGCTTTTCTTGTTTTTCCCGTGTTAGTCCAGTTGTACAGTCTCGGCAGAGACTGGCGGCATGGACGAGAAATGTATCCCAACGCCGAGTATGATGCGTCGCGCGAGTTCGCGCGCCTCGGTCTGAGCAGGGGCGCGAAGATCGCTTACATCGGCAACTCCATGAATGCCGATTGGGCGCGCCTTCTGGGAACCCCGATCGTTGCGGAAGTGCCGATCCGGTTTGACCGTAATTACGGCGTCTGGCTGAGCATCGCCGTCAACACCAGTGAAATCGAATCGTATTGGCGCGCGACGCCCGAGACCAGGGAAAAAGTGCTGAATCTGTTTCGCGCCGCCGGAGCGGACGCCGTCGTCGCCGATCTGGTCCCCGCCTGGGCAGATACTACCGGCTGGCGCCGGTTGAAGACGCCGATTTATAAGAAGGAAGGCAATAGCTGGACTTATCTCCGCTTTCTCAAGTCCTCCGGGAATCGTGCGGCAATACCCAAGGTTGACTAACTATTGAGGATCAAGACTCCTGATAATTTTTTTGTTAGGATCGGGGCTGCGCGTTGACCGGTCGGCAGGACTGGTCCTTTGCCGGTGAACCCATTGCCGCAGGCTTCCTCTTCACATCGTTATCCTGAGCTGGATGGCGTTCGCGGCCTTGCCATCCTCTTTGTCCTCGCGTTTCATCTGACAGGGGGGCCGCCGAACTCATTCGAGTATCTCGCCAGCTTGGGATGGTGCGGGGTAGATCTGTTCTTCGTCCTGTCAGGTTTCCTGATCACCGGAATCCTGATGGATTCGAAGACGTCAACACGGTACTTTCGGAGTTTTTTTGAACGCCGTCTTCGCCGAATCGCGCCCGTTTATTACCTGACGATAGCCGTGATCTTCTGGTTGGCGATCCCCCTCGCGAAGCGGCTCGGCGGCCCGGCTGCATGGACGATGATTCCATCCGGAACGCAGGTCTGGTACTGGCTCCCGCTTGCAAACATTCACAGCGCCTTCAGTTTTCATCTGGAGCCCATTGGGCAGTTCTGGTCGCTGGCTGTCGAAGAACAGTTTTACTTCGTCTGGCCGGTCGTTGTGCTTGCCTGCTCCCGGACGACGCTGATTCGCGTCAGTTCGATTCTGATCGCGCTGCCGCTCGTTCTCCGAAATATTCCGTTCTTTCTTTACGTGCAGTCTGGCTTCCCCGAATTCCTTTACAGAATCACGCCATTCCACATGGACGGGCTCGCCGCCGGCGCGCTGATTGCAGCGCTGGTGCGCTCGCCTGAGCGCGCGGCATGGCTCAAACGTTTCGCGGGGCCCGGTCTTGGAATTTCGCTTGCCCTCACGGCATGCCTGATCCTCTTTACCAACCAGACACGCTACGTGGACCGGTCCATCGTACGCTTTGGCTACACGGCGTTCGCGATTACTTTTGGATTTCTGGTGCTCTTCGCGCGTCTCCACTCCGGGGCGCCCCATTCTGTTGCCGCCCTGTTGCGTCTTGGGCCATTACGGTCATTCGGGAAGTACAGTTATGCGATCTACGTGGTGCATCCGATTTTCGCAGCGCAGCTTCGGGACGCGGCGAGATCCTGGATGCCTCACGGATACTGGCCCCTGATTTCTCTTCCAGTAGGCGTGGCGTTATCCTGGTGCGCCGGGTGGTGCTCGTGGAATCTGCTGGAAAAGCGCTTCCACCGTCCGGCAGGGAGCCGCTCCAAAGTAGCGGCCGCCACGCCCGCCGCGCCAGACTCGTTGCTTTCGACCGACGCAATGCCGGCGATAACCCGCTAACCAGAGTTAGTACGCTAACCAATGAGATAGATGACGGCGATATGTCCGCCGGGTTATTCTGTCTCCGTGCGCATCATCGGTCTGCTCCTGCTCGTTACGGCAGCGATCTGCGCCGCGGCGTTCCGAAATATCGATCTCCTGTGGCTGGAGGCGCTGCTGTTCGTGGCGGTGCTCGCGACGGGATTTGTGCTCCCGCATCTGCGTCCGCCGCGATGGAATCTTAGTCCACGGCTTTCCTGCCTCATTCCCGCCGCGACCTCGGTCATTCTTCGCGCTGGCTTGCTCCCGTGGATTCCGATCCCGCATCCGGTCGTGCCAGACGAGTTCAGCCATATCCTGCTCGCGAAAACGTTCCTTCTCGGCAGACTGTCCAACCCCGCCCATCCGCTGTGGCAGCATTTCGAATCGATCCACATCCTCTCGCAGCCCACTTACAGTTCGATGTATATGCCGGGCCAGGCGTGCTTTCTCGCACTCGGTCAGTTATTGTTCGGCAACTTATTCTGGGGCGTAGTACTTTCGACGGCGTTGTTTTGCGGCGCGCTGACCTGGTTTCTGCGCGCGTACTTACCGCCCGGCTGGGCGTTGTTCGGCGGATTACTCGCGGCAGTACGTATTGGCGCCGCGAGTTACTGGAACAATAGTTACTGGGGCGGCAGCGCGGGGGCGCTCGGGGGCGCAATGGTGCTGGGGGCTTATCCGCGCCTGCTGAAAACGTGGAAGCCGGTTCCGGCGTTGATCTTTGCTTCCGGGCTGGCGCTGCTCTCCATCACGCGGCCGTATGAAGGAGCGGTGCTCGGCGGCGTACTGGTCTCGATGCTGCTGTGGCGCGCGAGGGTGTTCGTACCCCGGCGCCGGGTTCTCCAGGCTTGCGCGATCGGCGGCGCATTGCTCGTCATCTGCGGCGTGGCTCTCACGCGTGAATGGAAGGCCGTGACGGGAAGCGCCTTCACCATGCCTTACCAGCTCAACCAGAAAATCTACGGCTGGCCCACCACGTTGCCGTGGATCAAGATCCGCCAGATTACTTACCGCCATCCCGAATTCGCGCTCTACCAGAATTTTGAAACGGCTGAGCATCGCCAGATCACGGCGCCTTCCGAGTTGCCGATCGGGCTTCTGGTTCACTATTCGCACTGGTGGCAATTTCTGATCGGCATCACGCTAACGCCGGTCTTCCTCTTTGCCGGGCGCATTCTGAAGTGGCGCCGCGCGCGCGATATCTGGATCGCCGGCGCTGCCGTGGCGCTGGCTGTAATGACGGAACAGAGCGCCTACCCGCACTATTGGTCGCCGATCGCGGCCGTGTCGTTTCTGTTCATTGTCCAGGGACTTCGGCATCTGGCGCAGACTCGCTTCGGCTCCGCCATTGTCCGCTTTGCGATTCCCGTCAGCGGGGCGTTGATCCTCGCACACGCCGCAACCGTCGCGCGCGGCGGACCGGCGCCAGCTACGCCCAACTTCATCTCGTGGTGTTGTACGGAAGTCCGGATCAAAGACCGCGAACCGGTGGCGCGGAAGCTCGAAGCAATCCCCGGAGAACATCTGGTCTTCGTCAGCTACAACCTGAAGAACTACGACACTTTTGAGTGGGTCTATAACGACCCGGATATCGATCGGGCGCGCATCGTGTGGGCGCGCGACATGGGACCCGAAAAGAATGAAGACTTAATCCGCTACTATCCGAATCGTCAGATCTGGCAGGTGCGGGTGAGTAAAGATCGCGCCGCTACGCTGACTGCTTTTCGGCGTGAATCTCCTGGAGACTCCACACGCGAATCGGATCACGCTGGCGTGACGCCACCGCTTCCACCGCGGCCCGCGCTCCACTAAGCGTCGTGATGCACGGCACGCGGTACTGCACCGCCGCGCGGCGAATCGATTTTTCGTCTTCAAACGAAAGCGCACCCGTCGTGGTGTAGACAACAAGCTGGATCGCCCCGGCCTTCAGCAGGTCCACCGCATTCGGACGTCCTTCGTTCACCTTGAACACCGTCTTGCAGGTCAAACCCGCGGCCTGCAGATAAGCGGCAGTACCGCGCGTCGCCACCAGATCGAAGCCGAGTTCCGCGAAGCGGCGCGCGATGGGTGCGACCACATCCTTATACCGGCTGTTGACGCTGATGAAGACGGTTCCCTTTTCCGGCAGCGGCGTGCCGGCGCTCAACTGCGCTTTCGCAAACGCCTCGCCGAAATTCTGGCCGACGCCCATCACTTCGCCCGTCGATCGCATCTCGGGACCGAGCGCCGGATCCACACCCGGGAATTTATTGAACGGGAACACCGGCGATTTCACGAACTTCAGCGGCACGGGCAGACGCCCGCGATGATGCGTGACTTCATGCAGCTTTTTCCCGAGCATGAGTTGCACCGCCAGCTTCGGCAGCGGCACGCCGGTCGCCTTACTGACATACGGGACGGTACGCGACGCACGCGGATTCACTTCGAGCACATACACCGTGCCGTCCTTGATCGCATACTGCACGTTCATCAGGCCCACCACATGCAGCCCGCGCGCCAGCTTCACCGTATATTCTTCGATCGTTTTGATCGCGGCGTCGCTGAGCGAAATGGGCGGCAGCACGCACGAGCTGTCGCCCGAGTGAATGCCGGCCTCTTCGATGTGCTCCATGATGCCGGCGATCAGCACTTCTTCGCCGTCGCACAGCGCATCCACGTCGACCTCAACCGCGTCTTCGAGAAAACGATCCACGAGCACCGGACGATCCTGCGAGAAGCTCACCGCCTCGCGCATGTAGCGCCGCACGCTGTCTTCGTCGTAAACGATCACCATGGCGCGCCCGCCCAGCACGTAGCTGGGGCGCAGCAGCACGGGATAACCGATGCGCTTTGCGCACGCGACGGCTTCATCCACGTTGGTCGCCGTGCCATTCTCCGGCGAGGGAATATTCAGATCTTCGAGCAGCTTGCCGAACAGCTTGCGGTCTTCCGCCAGATCGATGCTCTCAGGATCGGTTCCGATAATCGGCACGCCCAGCTTCTTCAGCGGCAACGCCAGCGTCAGCGGCGTCTGCCCGCCGAACTGCACAATCACGCCAGCCGGCTTTTCCTTATCGACGATATTCAGAACGTTCTCGAGCGTCAGCGGCTCAAAATACAGGCGGTCGCTCGTGTCATAGTCCGTCGAAACCGTTTCCGGATTGCAGTTGACCATGATCGATTCGACGCCCTCACCCTGGAGCGCGAAAGACGCATGGCAACAGCAGTAATCGAACTCGATCCCCTGCCCGATCCGGTTCGGACCGCTGCCGAGAATCATGACCTTCTTCCGATTCGTCGGCTCCGCCTCGCACGAAGTTTCGTAGGTCGAGTAAAGATACGGAGTGAAGCTTTCGAATTCCGCCGAGCAGGTATCCACGCGGTTGAACACCGTCTCCACGCCCAGCTCTTTGCGCTTCTCGCGAACGGCAATCTCGTTTGACTTCCACGAATTCGCCATCTGCGTATCGGACACGCCGAGACGCTTGGCCTGCAGCAGCACCTGCCGGTCCGCCGCTTCGACTGACCCGCCGTCCAGGCTCTTCTCGAACGCCACGATCTGCCGCACCTGTTCGAGGAACCACGGATCGATCGACGTCATCTCATGGATCTGCTCAACGGTATAACCCTGCCCCAGCGCGAACCGCAGATAATTCAGACGGTCAGGCGTCGGCGTAATCAGCTTGTTCGGAATGAGCTCCGGATCGAAGTTATCCGTACCGAATTTCTTACCGGTTTCGAGACTGCGAATACCTTTGCTCAGCGCTTCCTTGAACGTACGCCCGATCGCCATCACTTCGCCGACCGACTTCATCTGCGTGCCGAGCGTGGTATCGGCGCCGGGGAACTTCTCGAACGCCCACTTCGGAATCTTCGCGACGACGTAGTCGATGGTCGGTTCAAACGACGCCGGCGTGACCTTCGTGATGTCGTTGCGGATTTCATCGAGCCGGTACCCGACCGCCAGCTTCGCCGCGATCTTCGCGATCGGAAAGCCCGTTGCTTTCGAAGCCAGCGCCGAGCTGCGAGACACGCGCGGATTCATCTCGATGATGACCATCCGCCCGTCTTTCGGATTGATCGCAAACTGCACGTTCGAGCCGCCGGTATCGACGCCAATTTCGCGCAGGCAGCGAATCGCGCCATCGCGCATCATCTGGTATTCGCGATCGGTCAGCGTCTGCGCGGGAGCGACCGTAATCGAATCGCCCGTATGCACGCCCATCGGATCGAAATTCTCGATGGAGCAGATGATGATGACGTTGTCCGCCTTGTCACGCATCACCTCCAGTTCGAATTCCTTCCAGCCGAGCAGGCTGATTTCGATCAGGACTTCGTGAACCGGCGAAAGATCCAGGCCGCGTTCCAGAATCGAAATCAGATCCTCGCGGTTGTAAGCAATGCCGCCGCCGGATCCGCCCATCGTAAAGCTGGGGCGCAGGATGACGGGATAACCGTGCGTCGCGGCGAACGCCAGGCCGCCCTCCACGTCGGTGACGAGTTGCGAATAGGGCGTATCGAGCCCGATCGTCCGCATCGCGTCCTTGAAGAGCAGCCGGTCTTCACCCTTCTTGATCGCGCCCACGTTCGCGCCGATCAGTTCCACGCCATAGCGTTCCAGAATGCCGGATTCGAACAGCTCGATCGACAGGTTCAGGCCGGTCTGCCC
>CAZWTH010000152.1:0-5764 GCA_964636715.1 uncultured Solibacteraceae bacterium
CCGCATCAGCATCTGGTCCCGGTTCACACTACGCACCCGAGCTGAGGGAGTGGCCCGACCGACGGGCTGGCCAAACACGAGTTTGCGATCCGAGTCGTTCATTACCTGTAATGACGTTGGATCGGAACCAAAGGCTACTTACTGCAAAGTAATTGTTTCTGTAAAGCTGCAATTCATTCACAGCTTCTTCGGCTCTGCGCGCTGGGCTTCTGCCCGGCGCCAATCCATCCGATATCCTGAAAGATCAAATCTGAAACCGGTTCCACAGGGGGTTTTCCATGGCACTAGAATTCAAGAATCTGATCAACGGCGAATGGGTTCCCGCCAGCAACGGCAAGACGTTCCAGACTCACAACCCGGCCGATTTCGCGACGGCCGTCGCCACGTATCCATCCGCGCCGAAAGCAGACGCCGAACGCGCCTTCGCCGCCGCCGAAGCGGCCCTTCCCGCCTGGCGCAACATGCCCGCGCCCAAACGCGGCGAGATCCTATACAAGGCCGCCGAACTCCTCTCCGCGCGCATCGATCAGCTCGCCAAAGAAATGACCATGGAAGAAGGCAAGACCCTGCCTGAAGCCAAAGGCGAGGTCATGCGCACCATCAACATCTTCCGCTACTTCGGCGGCGAAGGCGCGCGCCTCAACGGCGAAACCGTTCCCTCCGAGCGCGACGGCGTCTTCTGCTTCACCATCCGCAAGCCCCGCGGCGTCGTCTCGCTGATCACACCCTGGAATTTCCCCATCGCCATCCCCGCCTGGAAAATGGCCCCGGCTCTTATCTGCGGCAACACCGTCGTCATCAAACCCGCCGCGCTCGCGCCCTCCTGCACCTTCCGCATCGCCGAAGCCCTGGTCGAAGCCGGACTTCCCAAAGGCGTCCTCAACGTTGTTACCGGCTCCAGCCGCGAAATCGGCGACACCTTCGTCAATCACCCCTCCATGCGAGCCATTTCCTTCACCGGCTCCTGCGGCGTCGGCGATCACATCTATAACGCCGTCGCCCCCCGCAAGCTCCCCGCTCAGCTCGAAATGGGCGGCAAAAACCCCACCATCGTCCTGAAAGACGCCGACCTCGAATACGCGGTCGATACCGTCATCAACGCGGCCTTCGCCTCCACCGGCCAGAAGTGTACCGCCACCAGCCGGGCCATCGTCGAAGCCGGCATTTACGACCAGTTCGTCGCCCGCATTGTCGAAAAAACCAAAGCCCTCAAAGTCGGCGACGGCATGGAACCCGGCATCTACATGGGTCCCTGCGTCGACGAGTCCCAGATGAAGACCGTCCTCGAGTACATCGAAAAAGGCAAGAGCGATGGCTGCAAGCTTCTCGCCGGCGGCAATCGCCTTCAGGGCCCGCTCGCCAAAGGCTACTTCGTTGAGCCCACCATTTTCGCCGACGTCGCGCCCGACGCCACCATCGCTCAGGAAGAAATCTTCGGCCCCGTCCTCGCCATCATCCGCGCGAACGATTATGACGACGCCATGCGCATCGCCAACAAAGTGCGCTTTGGACTCTCTGCCTCCATCCTCACCAAAGACCTCTCCGCCGCCTTCAAATACATTCACGACATCGAAGCCGGCCTCATCACCGTCAACCTTCCAAGCGCCGGCGTCGAATACCAGCTTCCCTTCGGCGGCGTGAAGGATTCGAGCTCCGGCTTCCGCGAGCAGGGTTCGGTCGCGATCGATTTCTACTCCGAACTCTCTACCATCTACATGAAGTACCGATAGGCGCTCATGCTCGAAAAACATCTAACGATAGAAGCGACGCTCCCGAAGGACGCCGCCCGCGCCACCCTCGTCGGCCGCGTGAACAGGCCCGGCCTCGGCCCCTCGGTCGTGCGCGTCAATACCGACGCCACCCTGACCGACATCACCGCGGCGTTCCCCACCGTCAGCGAACTCTGCAACCAGGCCGATCCCGCCGCCGCCCTGCGCGCCGCCAAAGGCGAAGCCATCGGCGGCCTCGCTTCGGCGCTTCAATCGAAAACGCTCCTCGCCCCCATCGATCTCCAGACCGTCAAAGCCGCCGGCGTCACCTTCCCGGTTTCGATGATCGAGCGCATGATCGAAGAAGCGCTCCGCGGCGACATGTCGAATGCCGCAAAACGAAGCGAAGTCATCGGCCGCATTCGCGATTCCGTCGGCAGCATCGCGGAACTCACGCCCGCCAGCCCGCAGGCCCTCCAGCTCCTGCAATATCTGACCGACCCCAACGGCCTCAATCTTTCCGCCACTTATCCGCAGGTCGGCCTCGGCGAGAAAGCCGAAATCTTCACCAAACAGGCCGTCCCGCTCGCCTCGGTCGGTCACGGCGCCGAAGCCGGCTTCAACGCCGATTCGAAATGGACCAACCCCGAGCCCGAGCTCGTCTCCGTCATGAACGCCAGCGGAAAAATCGTGGGCGCCACGCTCGGCAATGACGTGAATGACCGCTATCTCGAAGGCCTCTCCGCGCTTCTCCTCGGCGTCGCCAAAGACCGCCGCGGCAGCAGTTGCATCGGTCCCTTCATCCGGCTCTTCGATGCGTCGTTCACTCTCGATACGATCCGCAACACAAACGTCCACCTGCATGTCGATGGCACAGACGGCTTCCACGAAGAAGGCGTCAACTCCATGGCCGAAATCCGCCGCGACCCGCAGGATTCACTGGCTCAACAGCTCTTCGACATTCACGACTACCCCGATGGCGTCGTGCTTTTCAACGGCACCGGCATCGTCCCCACCAGCGACCGCGGCGGCCCTGGCAGCGGCTTCTTCCACAAAACCGGCGACATCGTCCACATCTTCGCCGACGAACTCGGCAGCCTGGCGAACGTCATGATGCCAACGAACGAAGTCCACATCCACGAACACAGCCTCGCCGCCTTCATGCGAGCCCTCGCAAAGCGCGGCGTTCTCTAGTAATTAGTTATTGCAGAAGCTCCGGCCGTGGGGCAGGGCTTCGAAGCCCTGCACGCCGAGCTTCTGCTCGGCGCGGGCCTTAACGAATCCCGATCTTCCCCAACTGCTCCTGCACAGACGCCGCCCGACCCTTCACAAACGTCGTGATCGGAACATCCGGCAACCCAAAATTCCGATCGAGCGTATCCGCCATCGTCCGCCCCGCCACCGCGGCGTCGAATCGTTCGAGCAGCGTCATCGATTCCTCCGCAATCGCCGGCCGCACCGCCGCCGCAATCGCTTCCACCTGCGGTCCAAACCGCTCCGGACGAAAAATCGTCTTGCTGAACTCCGCCATATCCGCGAGATAGAGTTTCCGAAACGCCTCCAGCCGGAACATCTTCTCGATAAACGGTTGCGGCCCGCTCCACGGCCGCAAAATATCCACGCGCTGCATATCCCCGCCCATCATCGCGAACTGCCCAAACGCCCGATCCAGATCCCACGGAATAAAACTGAACTTCTTCGTCTTCGGATCGAGATACAGATAGTAGTTCTGGCCGTTATCGAGAATCCCGTCGTAATTCGAAAGCCACACGGTCACCGCCATATACCGCGCGAATTCCTCGAAATCGACAAACTCCGCCGCCCGCGCCGCGAACTCCGCCTCCGTCCCGCGCGTCACGATCCGTGAGAACTCAATCACCCGCCGCTTCTCCGCATCGCCCGGCTCGCGCTTCGGATCGTAAACCTGGCTGTACGCTTTCCAGTCCTCCCCCAGATACAGGAACGTCGAAGGAATCACCGGCTTGAACAGCAGCCCATCCTTCGTCCCGAAATGATCTTCCGCGAACCGGTCATCGACCTCTTCCACCACCGAATACAGCCCCCGATACGCCTTCTGATTCATCCCCGCCACATCGACATACACGCGCGCATACGAAGTCCGCGAAGCCGGCACGCCCGCGTCGCGATACAACCGGTACCCCAGCGCTTCACGCATCCACGACGTATCGGAAACGTTGTTATTGAAATTGAGTTTCGAAATCTTCCCGAGCTTCTGCCCGGCGACATATTTATTGAGGTCCGCCTTCAGCGAAACTTTCCCCAGCGGAATCCCGCGCCGCAGCGTGCCATTGCCCTTGTAGCGAATCCCGCTATTCGCAAACTTCACGCCATCGATCGTCAGATCGCCATGGACGTATTCCAGCGAAAGCCCATTGTTCCCCGTGATCCCATTTCGCAGCCCCACCTGCGCCTCAAACCGGGAAAGCGGATGTCCCGCCGCATACCCCCGCCCCTGCTTCGGAACCGGCGCCAGCCCCTTCCACTGGTCCTGCGTGAACGCAAACCGCGCCGTCCACACATGCGTCATGTCAAAAAAATTCGCGAAATCCGCCGCCCGCCCCATCACCGGGCAGACGACGCACCACACCACCACTCTCCAGCCCCGAGCGATAGCCATTGCCCACTACAATACCGAAAAAACCGATGAAAATCAGAATGGCAGAAATCCGATCCGGTCGCGCCACTCCTCGGCATCGGAAGCGCTCCACACAAGAAGAACCTGTTCAATCGCCTCGCGTACCGCCAGCCTTTGCGAAACGATCAGCAGGCCCGGACTGGCCGCGCCTCGCACAAACCGTTCAAAATGCGCCGGCATCGTATCGCGATCGTGAGATAAGAGGATTCTTCCTTCGCGCGCCGCGCTGGCGAGCACATCTGCATCTGGCAGCCCGAGAAGCCCCGCTGCCTTCGATGTCTGAATATCGACAGAAGGCCGCAACAGCCCGGCAATAATCTTCTGATTGAAATCTTCGTCAGCCTGAAAGCGAGCGCGCAATGGACCTAAACCGCCGTCGATTGCTGCGCCGCGTCCAGCTTGGCATAAAGCAGAGGATTCGCCTCGCGCGAAGCACGAGCCATCTCCTTGAACCGCGCCTCACCGCTTTCAGATGCGCATCGATCTCGCCGCGCCGCTCCAGGTAATACGCGACGCCGCCATAGACCTGAACAAGCGAAAGCGATGGAAATGCCTGCGCAATTCCCTCCGGCGATTCGCCCTGCAGAAACTGATACACCACCGAATCGAGAGACACACGGCTCCCGATGAAGTAATATCCGTTCCCACGCCGTTCAATATAGTCCTGCGCCATCACCTCGATTTTACCGCCCAGCCGCTTCCTCCAGCATCCCCCAAAACTCCGGAAACGCCGCCAACTCCGCCCCCGCCACCACCGACTCCCCATCCCCCCGCAGCGCCGCCACCGAAAACGCCATCGCCATCCGATCATCCCCAAACGAATCCAGCCGCGCCGCCCGAAACTTCTGCCGCCCCGGCACGCGCATCCCATCCGGCGTCACCTCAACCTCAATCCCCATTCGCCGAAAATTCTCAGCCAGCCGCCGGCACTCCTCAACGTCGGCATCCCGCACCGCAAGCCCCTCTTCTGACGCCGCCCCCAACACCGCCAGCACCGGAATCTCATCCCTCAACGCCGCCGCCACCCCACCCTCAATTACGCCTCCGCGAACCCGCGAATGCCGCACCCGAAGATCCCCCATCGGCTCCCCATTCACCAACTCGATCTTCGTCACCTGAATATCCGCTCCCATCGACAGCAGAAAATCCAGCGCCGCCGACCGCGACGGATTCAGCCCCACTCCCTGAATCGCCAGATTCGAATCCGGCACAAGCAGCGCGGCCACCAGAAAATACGCAGCGCTCGAAAGATCACTCGGCGCCACCACATCCCGCGCCTGCAATGAGGGCCGCCCCTCGATCGTAATCACCCGCTGCTTGACCTGAATATCCGCGCCAAACTCCCGCAGCGCCACCTCCGTGTGATCGCGCGACCGCACCGGCTCCCGCACCACTGTCT
>CAZWTH010000153.1:0-7960 GCA_964636715.1 uncultured Solibacteraceae bacterium
TCACCGGCCTCGGGGAATTCGTTGAGCGAAATCCACCACAAAGCAAGGCCGACTGGCTCCAGTTCCGCTCGAAATGATCGAGAGCCCCTGCCTGATCAGGATGGCTGTCAGGGACGTTGATTCATTCACGGCTTCCGAAGCGCTGCCCCACTACCCCAAAGTCCCGCAGTCGATCACAAAGCGATAGCGCACATCGCCGCGCACCACGCGCTCGAACGCCTCGTTCACCTTCTGGATCGGAACAACCTCAATATCGCTCGCGATATTGTGCTTCCCGCAGAAATCGAGCATCTCCTGCGTCTCTGCAATACCGCCAATCATCGAGCCGGCAATCGAACGCCGCTTCGCAATCAGCGGAAATCCGCTCACCGGCACCGCATCGTCAGGCACCCCAACCATCACGAGCGATCCATCCGTCGCCAGCAGATCCACAAACTGATCCCAGTTGCTCGCTGCCGGCACCGTGTTGATGATCAGATCGAACTGTCCCTTCAGCTTTTCAAAGGTCTTCGGATCGGACGTCGCATAGAAATGATCCGCGCCCAGCCGCTTGCCATCCGCCTGCTTCTTCAGCGATTGACTGAATACCGTTACGTCAGCGCCCATCGCATGCGCCAGCTTGACGCCCACGTGCCCCAACCCGCCCAGCCCGATGATCCCGACCTTCTTGCCCGGCCCCGCGCCCCAATACTTCAGCGGCGAGAACAGCGTAATGCCCGCGCACAGCAGCGGCGCCGCGCCATCGAGCGGTAGATTGTCCGGAATCCGCAGCACGTAGTTCTCATCGACCACGATCTTGTCGGAATAACCGCCGTATGTCGGGCGCCCTTCTTTATCCTTGCTGGCGTACGTGAAAACCGCGCCCACCGAACAATACTGCTCTTCGCCTTTTTTGCACTCCGTACAGGTACGGCAGGAATCCACGAAGCAGCCAATGCCGACGTGGTCGCCCGCCTTGAACTTCGTCACCTTCGATCCGACCGAGGTCACCACACCGGCGATCTCATGTCCCGGCACCATCGGATACTGACCTTCACCCCATTCATCGCGGGTCTGATGAATATCGGTGTGGCAAATGCCACAGTACTTAATGTCGATTGACACGTCATTGTCACCGGGTGCGCGGCGGTCGAAAGAAAAAGGCGCAAGCGGCGCTTTCGCGGCGGACGCGGCAAAGGCTTTGGTGTTGGGCATGTCCCTGTGATGCGCCAGCGCCCCGCAACGATTCGCGGATTTTAATTATCGGAGGGCGTTTTGTTAGCCGAATCCACCACAATCACATCGATCGGCGCGCGCTTCGATTCGAGTTTGAGACCCACGCCATCGAGCGCGCTGTAGAACGAATCGATCGGATTGTCGGCGAGTCGCAGCGCCTGGGGCGGCAGCGGGACACCCGCGTGAATCCCCGAGCGGATCAGCATCACCCGATAATCGTCCGGGGTGATCGGGAGAGTCAGGTCGTAGGCCTTGTCGGCCGGCAAGCCGGTTTGATCGACCAGCGGCTTCTCCAGATAGAACGCCAGACTGTCGACGATGCGCGGCATCGTTATTTTGTGACCCACGAACTTGTTGTCCGTGAATGTGAAATAGGCTCCGCCGCCAAGATCGACGAAGACGCCCCTCTCGCTGCCGCTGGCATTGATGTTGAGGCCCTTCGATGGCGCCGCATCGGCATTCGCGTCGGCCGGCGTCTCCTGCATTTTGACCCCATTCTTGCCCTGCTCCAGCGCGTACACCGCGAACTCTTTCTTCTCCTTGTGGTACTTCAAAGCGAAGCGGTCGAGCAGGAGATTCTGCAGCATCTCACGCCTCTGATCTTCGGTGAAGTTGCCTTGAGGAACCTTGGCGATGACGGTATAGCGCTCCGAAGCAATCCAGTCCGGACCCAGAACCTGATAATCCTTCACCCCCCAGGCGATGCGAGTCAGGTCGCGCAACGAGAGAAAGTCGAACCGCACCTGAGCGCCGTCGGAATGCATGCCGAGTTTGACGCCGGCTTCGAGAACAGGAGTTGACCGAATAGAAGCAGCCTCAAATTGCAGTCGTTCCGGTTTCGCCTGAGCCCCGGCGAGGACAGGAAGAACAGCGGCAAGCGCGGCGGCCACGGATAAACGGGACATTGTCATATTGTTCCATACGACAACGATCTTCGCGAAGATCCGTAAAAGTCGCATTTCAGCGCTTGAGCGGATCTTCCACCCACGGCGGCGTGGCGTGCAGCAGCCGCCCGAGCTCCGGTTCCAGCTCATCCACCCGCTGTTTCATCTGCCAGGCGACGTCGCGATAGCTGAAATGCCCCTTCACTCCGCTGCGAACCCGCGCAATGTACTCCACTTCCGCGAAATCCATCTTAAAGAGGAAGCGCGAGCGGGCGCCGAAGGGGAGCAGGTATTGGCGGCCCGGGTCCGGCAGACTCCGCATGCTGGCGAACGTCCGCGCCATCACGGAATCATAAATATTCTGCGCGCCCGCCTCTGCCAGGGTCGCGGGCGATTCGTAGCCATGCTCGCCCGAATACGCCTGCCGGTATTGATGGCAACGCCGATGGCGATGCATATCGCGATACGCCCCGATATCGATCAGCATGTCGAAGCAATACTGGCCGCCGCGAAACCCGCGCAGAAAATCGTCACGCGTACCGCGCGATCGCAGCGCCACATCGATCACTTCGCCGCGCCGCGCCGCGCTCCAGCCGCGCAGCGTTTCATACAGCGCGCGGAAAGAATGCGAGCAAACCGGATAGAGCAGCGTCGCAGCAATTTCCGTCAGCACATCGTCCGGCTTGAGCAGATCCACACGCGGAGCGGTGTGCGCCGCTATCGTCAGATTCTCTTTCGCCCAGGCTGCGAGATCCGCATGCGATTGCCGGATGTATTCATCGGGCTCGGCATGCCGCGCGAGCGTAGGCGCAATCGGATCGGCGATCGCCTCATCCCAAACGCACGCGGGCGGCGCCGCGCATGCCTCCGCAATCTCCTGACCGAGTTCGCGTACCTCCGCGAACTCGGAAACGCGCAACCGCTTGATCTGTTTTTCGAGCGTACGGATGCTGGTTACCTGGCCGACGTTGGTCGGAACGCCCCAGAACAGGCAGTAGCGCGCCACGTCGAAAGCGCGCGCCGCGATGTTACGCGCGTAGGCCTCGGGCTTCATCGATTCCGGCCGCGGCAGTTTCTCACGCAGATGCGCGTCCACGAGCGCGTGAATCTCTTTATAAGCCGCGATGAGCGCGTCGCCAGTGGCGCGATATTCCGCGGACTGCGCATCATCGAACTCCGGCGGCGTGATGAAGCCGCCTTTCGAAAAATCCTGGTAGCGCGAAGACTTCGCCTGACCATCCCACAGCACTTCGTCTTCAATCTCGCTCGCCGCAAGTTCGCTCACGCCCTCGAAGCAAAGCGCGGTGTGGCCCAGATCGGCAATCGACTGGTGCCCGTACTGGAAATAGAAGCTTTCGAGAAACTGCTGCGAGTTATGCGTCTTCACCCATTCGATCGACTGGCGAATCGAATCGGCGGACCGGCTGTAGCGCGCCAGCGCGTACGCGCTCTTTTCCGGCGGCAGAGGCGCAATCGTGAGGACTCTGGGGGTCAAACGGTTATGATAATCGATTGACTCTGAACAGATTGAAGATCCGGCGCCTGCGTGAAGACGCCATCGTTCCCCGCTACGCCCACGGCCCCGAAGAAGATGCCGGCATGGACCTTCACGCCGTCGAAGCAGTCACCCTCGCGCCGCACGAAACGAAGCTTGTGCCGACCGGCCTTTCCATCGAATTGCCCGCCGGTTTCGAAGCGCAGATTCGCCCCCGCAGCGGACTCGCTCTGAAGCATTCCATCACCCTGCCAAACAGCCCCGCCACCATCGATCCAGGTTATCGCGGCGAGATCCGCGTCATTCTGCAGAACCTCGGCCGCGAAACGTTCGAAATCCATCCCGGCGATCGCATCGCGCAAATGGTGATCGCCCGCTACGAAGCGGTCGAGTGGGTGGAACACGATGAGCTCTCCGATTCCCGCCGCGGCGAAGGCGGCTTCGGCTCATCCGGACGCTGAATCAGTTTTCAGTCGGCTGCTTCGCCATCCGATCGACCACCAGAAGCTTCACGTTCTCTTTTTTCGATTCGAGCTTCACGCCGAGTTGCGCCGGAATGGCGTTGAACAGGATCGACAGCACTTCATCCGGGTTCGGACCATTATCTCCCGCGGCCGAAATGAAGCCGGTGATATCGATTCGAATCTCGTATTTGCCTTTTAGCCCCGTCTGATCGACCACGGGACCGCCCAGCGGCTCGGACAGCTTGTCCGCAAGCTCCGGCATAGTCGCCCGATGCGCGACCAGCATGCCGCGGCCGGCATTGGTGAATTCCGGCGGCCCCTCGTCAGTAGACTCTTTGAACTTCGGCCCGTCCTTTTGCAGGGTGAGAACATACGCCTGCATTTCCTTCTGCTCGAAATGCGCGCTGAAACCGAAGCGTTCGGCAAGAAGCCGCCGCAGCATCAGCCGAAGACGGTCTTCATCGCCGCCGTTTGCCGACTTCGCGACAATATCGAAGCCGCCCCCCGGCAGCAGGTCGCGTCCGGACACCTGCAAATGCCCGATATCGTATGCCCACGCCACAATCTCCAGTGCCCGCGCATTTCGTATCGTGAGAGATCCCGGCGAGGTGAGGAATTGCGTTCGCCCTCCCTCTGAGAGCCGGATCGACGCCGCATCGAACGCCGGGTTCTCCGGCGAAGTCTGACCAAAGCAGGTCAGAGCGAATAGTGCAATAGCGAAGACGCCCGCCGGGAGGTTCCTGGACATGCCGGTAATACGAACCCGCCCCAGGCGAAGTTCACATTCAGTTTTCGGTGGACGTCTTTTCGATATGGTCGACGACGATCGTTTCCTTCGGAACGGTTCGCATCTCCAGTTTCAACCCGGCGGCTTCCAGCATGTTCCGGTAGGAGTCGTGAGTGGCTTCCTGAAAAGTCACGCCCGCGCTCGCCGCAGGCTGATCCTGAACCCAGGTATAAATTCCATCCAGCCCCGTCTCGTCCACTGGCTGGGGGAATCCGCCGAATGAACCCATCACAGGAAAAAGGTCCCCGACCTTTCCGTTCATGCTGATTCGCGTGCCGCCATCGGGCAAAGGAACTCGCGTACTTCTCATTCGCGGACTGTCATCAGGGAGCCGCGCCAGCTTCATTCCCGACTTCCCCACTGTCACCGCGGTGATTCGATATTCGCGGCTCTCGCGGTGATAACTGAGTTTGAATCGCTCCGCCAGCAGGCTCTGCATCATTTCCGGAAGCTGCTCCTTCGTAGACTCCGCGGGCAGCGTCGCCTGAATATCGAAATACTGCCGGCGAGCAAAATCCGGCGCCGCGATCTGTTCCGCCTGAACGTGGAATGCCGTAATCAGGAGCATAAACAGGGAGTGGTTCCGCATTTCCAGACGAGAAGCATCGAGTTTAAGAACAGGGTTGCCCGAGCGATCCATCAGCGTCTGGGGTGTTGGCGTTGGCGCGGACTTGATGGAGACCGCCTCAAACACTGGTTTCGTCTGTCCGGCCGCCGCCAGACAAACGAGAGCGGCAATCGGTATCCGCACAATGACCCGGTTCATTCCGTATATCCTCGCAGGCGAGCCGTGCTACTACCAGGATGGTTTTACAAATGCTTACAGGGGCCTTGTGTTTGGCCGAAAAAGGGAGTAATGTAAGCAATCGTAAAGAGTGGTTTACGGAAATTTACACTACTACAAAAGAGGAAACAATGAGAACTCTGACGGTGACCGCACTCTTCCTTACGTTGACAACAATCGGTTTAGCTGCCCCAGCGACCGCATCCGACCACCCAGGCATGGCTGCCTTCAAAGCGGGCGATTACGCTACTGCTTACAAAATCTGGGCGCCCATGGCAGAGAACGGCGATGCCAATGCCCAGGCAAATCTGGGCATTCTGTATATCCGGGGACTGGGCGTTGACAAAGACATTCAGCAGGCCGTGCAGCTTTTTCAGTCCGCGGCTGCGAAGGGCAATGGTCAGGCGGAGTTTCAGTTGGGCTTGATGTTCCAGAAAGGTGTAGGCGTCCAGCAGGACTACGCCCAAGCCATGCGTTGGTACGAAATGGCTGCCGATCAGGGCGACCCATTCGCGGGCTACGGCATGGGGCGGCTGTTCGAGGAGGGATACGGCGTTGCGCGCGATGAACGCGCCGCCGCGGTCTGGTATCGCCGCGCCGCCGAGAAAGGGATCGCTCCCGCCGAGTACAACCTCTCCCAGATGATCGCCAAAGGAGCGGGGGGCGAGAAGAAGGACGATGTGCAGGCCTACGCCTGGTGCCGCAAGGCCGCCGATCAGGGCTACGGAAAAGCAGCGGCGTCGCTGGCGACCATGTATGAGCGCGGCATCGGCGTGGAAGCGAACGCCGAGCAGGCGCTGTTTTGGTCAGATGTTGCCGCCCGTTATCAGGAGAAGGTTTCGGAGAGGCAGCGCGCGGCGCTCGTCTCGAAGCTGACTCCGGAAGTTGTGGCTCGCGCGCAGAATTCCGCGGGAGCCTGGAAGCCCGTCCTCGCCGCCGCCAAATAGGCGCTGGCGGATCGGCGACGGAGCTTCAACGGTGGCCGGCGAATCCATCTGAGGGGATGGATTCGCCGGCCTTTTTTGTGGGTAAGAGTCTGCAAACCACGCGTGCTCTGGTTTCGCCGCTCGGGCCTGGCAGGAACCTCACTTCGGACGCCCACCTGGCTGCGCTGGCAATTGAGCACGGCGCGGAATTTCGCTCCACGGGCAATGACTTCGGAAGATTTCGACCGGCTGCCGGGCGCAATCCGCTCGCTGAAGACAGAAGCGGCGGCCTCCCTCATCCTGGATGCATTTGCAACTTCTATGGTTTGCCAGCCTCGTGTTTCGGGTGTGCCGTTTCAATGACTCAACCGCTGGCGGTTGCCTGAGTTCGGCCGTGCAACCGGTCCAGTGATCGTATTCAGGAAGCCATACTCTTCGGTTATACTCTTGGTATGAAGACTGCGGTTTCAATACCCGAAGATGTATTTGCGGGCGCTGAACGACTTGCCCGCCGGACGAAACGTTCGCGGAGTGACATTTACGCCGCTGCCGTCCGGGAATACATTGCCCGGCACTCCGGCGATGCCGTTACTGAAGCGATGAATTCTGTGATGGACAAGGTTGGCGCGACCGCCGCCGACCCTTTTGTTTCGCTTGCGGCCCACAACACGCTGGAACGTGTTGAGTGGTGATCTCGCAGGGCGAGATCTGGTGGGCAGACCTTCCGTCGCCTGCCGGCTCCGCGCCCGGTTTTCGCCGCCCCGTTGTAGTCGTGCAGGGTGATGCACTCAATCAGAGCCGGATCGGGACCGTCATTTGTGTGCCGCTGACCAGCAATCTAAAGTGGGGCGATGCTCCGGGTAATGTGGTCCTGGCGGCAAAGGCGACGGGGCTGGCTAAGGATTCGGTGGCTAATGTTTCGCAAATTCTTACCATAGATCGTGAACTGCTAACAGAGTGTGCGGGTAAGATCTCGAGCGCACGGGTGCACCTGATCCTGGCAGGACTTGACGTCGTGCTGGGCAGATAGACCAGCGGGCTCATGTTGGCCGTTTGGCTCCCCGCCATGGATTCGAACCACCAGTCGTCTACTTCCCCGCCCGGAACTGCACCCCTGCCCGCACCACCACACCGGGATTCGGGAATCCAATAAATTCGTGGTAACCGCTATCGAACAGATTCTCCGCCCGCACATAGACCGCGAACTTTGAAGTCAAATCGTAACTCGCCGCCAGATTCGTATTCGAATACCCACCGACCGTCTCAATAAACGGTACCGGCACCTGGAAGTCATACCGTCGCCCCATCCACTGCGTCTCCACTCGCGCCCGAAAACGCGTGACCGGTTTCCAGTCCATATGAGTCCCGCCATTCGCGCGCGGCGTATTGCGCAGCGGCTGCGTGT
>CAZWTH010000154.1:0-13761 GCA_964636715.1 uncultured Solibacteraceae bacterium
AATCGTATGAGATTCCGGCGTCGCGCATGATCTCGAGGGCCCACCATGTCTTTCGCGTCACCGAAAATGAGGGCGCGCGAAATCCGCGGACCGTCTGCGAACTGCATCGCGCCAGTACTTCGAGCGACCGGCCCAGATCCGCCCGGTATTCCTCCGGCGTCATGTAGGTCAGCAACTGGTGCGAGTAGCCGTGCGTGGCAATCTCATGCCCTCGCCGCTCCACCTCGCGGATCAGATCCGGATACCGCTCCGCTACCCAGCCCAGCACGAAGAATGTCCCTTCCACGTTGTGCTTCGAGAGCCGGTCGAGCAGCACCATCGTGTTCCGCTCCACGCGCGACTCGCACTTCTCCCACTCATCGCGCGGAATGATGCCGTTCAGATTCTGAACGCAGAACCAGTCTTCGAGATCCACCGAGAAGATGTTCGTCACGGGCGTCATATCACCTTATCAGTATCGAAGAACGTGAATCCACGCTCGCGGAGCGCCGGAATCGCGCGCGAGAGAATTCCCTGCTTATCCCAGCACCACACCTGAAGAGGAATCGGAATATAGCCTTTGCGCCACGCTCGCGAGCGGTCTTCTTCCGAATAGAGCAGCGCCTCGCAGAGCCGCGCGCCTCGCCGCCGCAACGCCCGCCACACCGCCGCATGCTGCCGAAGCGAACCTGTGCCGATTGGCGTGAGCAGCCGCGCCGTTCCGCCCACATCCGCGGCATGAACTTCCCCCGCGCTCACCAGATCCAGATAGGTCTTCACCAAAGCGCCTTTGCCCAAATCCGGCTTCCATGCGCCCGCCACCGCGCCCAGACTCAACACCGCTTCGCCAATCGAACCCGCAACATTTCCCAGCCCCGCCGTGGAGGTCAGCAACCGCCGCTTGCCTTCGCTCGCGATGCGACTTCCGTAATCCTTCACGAACCGCCGGATATTGAGCAGATGCACTCCGCGCCAAAAGCCTGGATACTGCTGCCACTGGAACGCGTGATAAAGCTTCTCGGCATCCGGCGTGATTCCCATACCGAATATCGCCGGATACCACTTCATGATCTGCCGCACCAGCAGCGATCCCGCTCCCGCCGCTTCCGGCCGCGACGCTACCTGAAACATGTAATACCAGGTCAGCGTCTCGCCGGCCACTTCAATCGACGATGGCACAAGATACCCGACGCACTGCGTCACTCCGTTCGCGCCGACCAGAGCGCACAACTCCACGTGAAGCTGCTGGAACGCGCGGAAGCGCGCTTCGCTATCGAGTTCCCGCATATACGGCCATCGCGTATAGCAGACCTCCGCGGCGTCGTGGAATTCTTCGAGCGTGGGCGCTTCGATGCGGCGGAACCGCGACCGCGGCTCAGCCGATGCTGACATGGCGGGTCAACTCCTGCAGCAGATCGTAGCCATCCCAGAAACGATTGAAATTCAGCGCCTGCCCCACCGGCACAATACGGTCGAGTCCATTCAACTGCATCGCGAAACCGGTCAGTTCGGACGCTTCGAAGCCGAAATACGTCATGGTCTGATCGCGCCGTGAGATGAACGATTGCAGTTCCGCCAGCGCATCGACACGCGCCTGAAACAGCAGCGCCCCTCCGCAATGTTCGCGGTTGAAATCGTGCGCCGTATTCACATCCAGCAGAACAAATTCTCCCAAATCGCGATATCCTGTCGCGCGCTGATCCAGCACCGCGCGGCACGCGAACGAAAACCGGTTCAGCCGGGTCTGCGGTTGTACGCTATAGGCTCGCTGCTGGGCGTGCGCCTGCACCAGCTTCAGAAAATCCGCGCTGGCGGCGTTCATGTCCTTTTCCGCGCCCACCCACACCAGCAGCCGCGGCGACGAGCACGCCATTTGATCGAACCAGAAAACGTCGTTGAAGAAATCGGCAGCCAGTTGCTTCCGGCGCGGCGCGTCGGCTTCGAGATAACGCGCGGCCCGGATCGCCGCGAACGAAAACCGGTCCGAAAACGTCAATTCTTTCGCATGCGGCGGCAGAGGAATGGAGCGCAGCGCATTCACCGAAGCATCGCCGCCCCACAAAATCCGCACATCCACGCGCGCCGAAATCGCCTCCGTGATCTCCCGCTCATGGCCGTAGCGCAGCATCACGGTGTTCCGTTTCAAACTCGCGGGCGCGCTCGCCATCGTCTCATTGAAGATCCGGCAAATGATCACCGTCTGCTCAGCCGCGCGGGGCGAGAGCCGGATGATGTTCCGGTTTCCCGTCAGCACCGACACGAGCCACGAGTAAATGAATATCGTATCGACGTTCGCGGGCGGCACGTGAAAAACCAGCCCGCGCGGAACCAGCACCGCGCCGGTCTTCCGCAACTGCCCGAACTCCGCCGCCAGCCGCGCCAGCTCGGCTTTCCGCATCCAAAACGCGAGCGCCTGCAGCTCGGGATATTTTCCGGCCTGCTCATCGCGGAAAATCCGCCTCGAAAAATCGGCGCAGAAGGCGATGATCTCGTCGTTAAAGGGCGCGGCGGGAGCTCCCGGCGCCGTGAGCTCCGCTAAAACCTGTTCGAGTTCCACCCGCGCCGCAGCCGGCGCTACCTGCTCCACTGTCATCACGCTACCTGGCTCGCGTGAACATCGCTGCAGCCCCGCAGTTCCGCGCGCGGCACGCGCCCGAGCACCGAAAAATATTTTCCAGCGCGTCCGCAGGTCGAATCGTCCACGCCGCGAATGACGCCGAGATCTTCCGTCAGAATCGAATGCCCCGGATAACTCTCCGGCAGCAGGCTCAGCACCTGAATCACGCCCGGCACGCCCACCGGCTGCTCCCGGAACGTCAGCGGATCGCGAACGATCACGTCCGCGAAATTCGGCGGATAGAGATAGCCGTCGTCCCCTTCAAGGAACACGCTTCCCACCTGCTCCGCCATTCCGTAGAAGTTATAGATGCGCTGGAGCCCGGTTTCCTCCGCGAACCGCCGCCGGAATTCGGGATTCCCCAACGCCATCTCTTCGAGCTTCTTCCAGCCGCCGCTGTGCACCAGAATGCCGTTTGCAAGATTGATGCCGCGCCCCGCAATGCGTTGAAAAAGATACTGCCACACCATGAACGTGAAGCCGAAAACCAGAAACGGCTTCGCGCCGTGCTCCGCCAGAAACTTTTCGAGCCCTGCTTCGTTCAGGTTCATCTGCTCATCGAGCGCGTAAAAGTGCTTCCGCCCGAAGTTCATCATGCCGAGCACGCCCGCCGCGCGCGCATTGAACCGCAGCCGGTTCTTCAGCACCGCTTCGCTTTCGATCAGAATCATGGGCAGCCGTTCCGGCCCCAGCACGCTCGTCATGATGCGGCTGAGCGCCACCGTCTGCCGCCGGGCCGTCTCGCCATCCAGCACAATCTGGCTCACCTGCTGCCCGGTCGTGCCGCTCGACGTTATCGTCTTGAACACGTTCTCTTCCGGAATGCTCGAAAGCCGGTGCGTTTTGAAAAGCGAAATCGGAATGAACGGAACTTCCACGAGCGACCCCGCGTCCACCGCGCCCGCATACATCACCGAAAGCAGGCGTCCATAGGGAGCGCACTTCTCCCGATGATGCTCCGTCAGGTGGTTGAATTGCGGCGTCAGTTCGGCCTCTTTGCGGTGCTGCGTGAGGCTGTACTGCGGCGCCGCGAGAAGGTCCGCGAAATTCATGGAAGGCCGGTCAGTTTTTGATAATCTATTTTACCGTTCGCGGTCAGGGGCAGGCTTTCGAGGCGCCGGAATACGAACGCGCTGTGGTGAATCCGGAGTCTTTCGGAGAGTTCGCGCCGGTGCTCGGCGAAAATCACCTCGTCGCCGTGCTCGCAGTAAATCCGCAGGCCCTCACCCTTGCCGACCACCGCGACGGGGCCATGCGCTCGCAGCAGATTCTCTACTTCGTCCAGATTGATGCGCAGCCCGAACACCTTCGCATCGCGCTTCGCCCGGCCGGTGATGAAGATATAGCCGTCGTCTTCGATGCGCGCGAGATCGCCCGTCCGCAGCGTTCCGCCCAGTTCGTCGCCGAGCGCCAGATCCTCCCGGCACGCCGCGTACCCCATCATGACGTTCGGTCCGGAATAGACGAGCTCACTGGTCTCCGGGTCGATCGCAGCGCGCCCGCCCGGAATGGGCAGCCCCACCGAACCCAATTTTTCCGCCAGCGCCGAAGAGGGCAAAATCGAAATCCGGGCCGTCGCCTCGGTCTGCCCATACATGACGAAAAATCGCCCGCCGCGCTCCGCTATCCACGAGGAAAACTTCGCAATCAGCGCCGGATCCATTCGTCCGCCCGCCTGCGTCATCGTGTTGAGCGTCGGAATATTCAGACGCGCGGGATCGAGCCGCCGCAGGATCTGATACAGATACGGGACGCCGGCGAACGAAGTACATTCGGCTTTGCGGAACGTCTCCCAGAAGCCCGGTTCCAGCAGCCCCTGATCGGTCAGCGCGACCGACGCCCCCCGCAGCAGATGGGTGTTCAGCACGGAAAGCCCGTAGGAGTAATGCATCGGGAGGCTCATGATGGCGCAATCGGACGCGCCGATCTCCAGCACCTGCGAGATCGATTCCGCGTTGGCCTCCACATTGCGCCGCGTAAGCCGTACAAATCGTGGACTGCCGGTGCTCCCCGAAGTCGAAAGCAGCAATGCCAGATCAGGATGCAGCCCGGCATTGCCCGCGCTTCGTCTCCGCCAGAACGCGTCAGATACCTGCTCGTAATCCGGATGCGGCACATCGACCGCTGTCGAAATCCACTCCGGGCGGTAGAGTTCGATCAGGCCCACCTTCGCTTCCGCTACCAGCCCGTCATCGAGCAGAGCCGAGGCCTGTCCCGTCTGAAACGACGCCAGATAAGTCGCCACAGACCGCAAATCGTTTTTACAGAAGAGGAATCCGAGCGATCGTCCGGAACTTCCGAGTTCCTCCGCGCGCGCCGATACCAAACCACGCAGATCGGCATAGCTCAGCCACCGGTCCGCCGACGCCTCGTAAACGGCTTTCGCGGACGAATGGCGATCGAGACTGAAAATCATCGCGTACTCAGAGGATCATGCCGCCATCGACGCCGAGCACCTGCCCGGTGACGTACGATGCGGCATCGCTCGCCAGAAACAGAATCACGCCGGCCACGTCCTCCGGCTCACCGGCGCGGCCGATTTTGATTCCCGCCACGGCTTCGTTCAGCTTCTGCTCCGGCAAATCCTTCAACAGATCCGTCCGGATCAGTCCCGGCGTCACCGCGTTCACCCGGATGCCCTTCGGCGCGAGCTCCTTCGCTGCCGACCGCGTCATGCCGAGTATCGCGGCCTTCGTGGCGCTGTAAACCACCTGGCCCTCTTTGCCCTTATCGCCGATGATCGAGCTCAGATTGACAATCGACCCGCTGCGATTCCGGCCCATCAGCCGCGCGGCTTCCTGCAGATGCAGCAGCGGACCCATCACGTTCACTTCGAGTGATTTCCGGATCAGCGCTTCGGGGATCATGCCCAGCATCGAATCCTGCATGATGCCGGCGTTATTCACGAGCACATCCAGGCGCTTGAACTCTTTAAAAATGGCCGAATAAATCGATTTGACGCTGGCGGGATCCGAAACATCCGCGCAGAACCCCATGCAGGGCACGCCGAATTCGGATTTGATTTCCGCGACCCGGCTATCGACGGCTTCCTGGCTGGCACGGCCATTCAGCAGAACCGTGCAGCCTTCCTTCGCGAACGCCCGCGCGGTCGCCCAACCGATGCCGCGCGTCGAACCCGTTATCAGCGCGACTTTGCCGGCGAGCGTCATTGCGGCGAATTCAGATCGACGCCGTATTTCGTCACGATATCTTTCGCCACCGGGAAGCTGCTCATCCCAATCACGTCATCTGTGTCGAGCATGATGTCGAACGCGTTCTCGATTTCCGAGACCAGCTTCATGTGAGCCACCGAATCCCAGCCGGCGGATTTTGCATAAGCGAGATCGTCGAACTTCGCATCGGGAGCGACGCCCAATGAGTCGGAAAAGGCGGTTTTCAGGCGTTCCAGCTTGGTAGCCATAGGTTTTCGGCGCGAATCTTCAATATAACGCAGGGCTTTTGGACTAATCCCGCCGCCGCGCCTGCGTCACGATCCAGAGCCGATGCGGCGGTACGAAGAAGACGGACACCGCCAGCGCGGCCGCGGCCAGCAGCGTTACCACCGTTCGCGCGGGCGTGGCCAGCCGCTTGAGCGCGGAATCCGGCGCCAAAACCAGATCGACCGCCGCCAGTCCGTAAAAAATCATCTGCAGGGTGACCAGAATTGCCGCCCAGGGATGCGGCAGCCCGAAGCTCGCAACGAACATCCCCACGAAGAGCCAGGGCAATGCCAGCCGCCCGATCTTATACGATACGAAGTGGAACAGCATCCGGTTTTTCCAGGTGACGAGCGCCGGATACTTCAGCATGATCTGGTAATTCCCCGCCAGCGTCCGCAGCTTGCGCCGGAATTCGCCCTGTACGGAAAACGGATATTCGATGGCGCGCGCGTCCTCATCCACAATCACGCGATAACCGCGGAAATACGCCGCGAGCGGGAGATACATGTCGTCGAGCAGCGTGTCCGGCGGCATCGCGGGCGCGAGCTCGCGCCGCATCGCATAGAAAGGACCGGTTGCGCCGAACGTAGTACCAAGCTTCCCCAGATCCTTGCGAATCGCGCGCTCATAACGCCAGTAGAGCGACGTATTCGATTCCTCCGCGTCAATTCCTTCTCGCATCGGAAGATCGCCACTCACCACGCCAATCGTGGGGTCCGCGAAATTCGCCACGATTTCCCGCAGGCTGTCGCGTTCGAGCACCTGCCGCACGTCGGTCAGGATCAGGATTTCGCCTTTCGCCCGCGCGATCCCTACATTGAGCGCAGCCGGTTTCCCGCCCTTCGGCAACTCGACCAACTGAATTCCGCGGTCTGAATACGATCGCGCAATTTCGGCGGTCCGGTCCGTGGAGCCATCTGAAAGAACGTACGTCTCCATCAGCTCGCGCGGATAGTCCACGTTGACCACGGAATCGAGCTTGTCCGCCAGAAATTTATCGCCGTTGTGGACCGCGATCAGGATGGAAATGGTCTTGAGCTCAGGCCGTTTGGCCACGGGAATGGCGTTCCGCGCCGCGCTCCAGCGCAACAGCAGCGGATACCCGGCAATGACGTAGACAATCCCCGCCAGAAACAGCAGGAACAGCAGCGGCCAAATCACGAGGCTTATGGTAACAATCGCTCACGAATGCCAAAATAGCCTTTTGTAACGGCCGGCGCCCATGCGTATCCTCTATTTCTCTTCCCGCGAATTGTGGCCGCTGAATTCCGGCGCGCGCCTGCGGGATTATCACTTTGTCCGGCAGCTCGCCACGCGCGCCCGCGTCACTTATCTGGGTCTCCGCAATCCCGCCGATCCGCCTCCCGTCCCTATCCCCGCAGATACCGGGCTCGAACACTCGGGGCTCGTCGATAAAGATCCGAATTTCTCGCCCGGCAAGATTCTCCGCGGCCTCGTCGGGCCGGAGCCGATTACCGTTCACAACAATCGCTCCCCGCGCATCGAGGTGGAACTGGCCCGCCTGGTCAATGAAGGCGAAGGCTTCGATTCCGTGCAGGTGGAAGGGGTCCACCTCGTCTCTTACATTCCGCTTCTTCGCGCCGCGCGCCGTAAGCCTCTCGTCATCGCGGACTGGCACAACATCGAATCCGAAATCATGTGGCGGTATAGCGACAAGGCCGCCTTCGCCCGGCGTCTGTACGCCCGCCGCACGGCGAAGCTGATCGAAAACATGGAGGTGAAGCTCCTCCGCGAGTGCGACATCCACGTGGTCTGCAGCGCGCGGGAGCGCGAAATTCTCCAGAGCCGCGTTCCGGATGCTCGCATCGAAGTAGTCGGCAACGGCGTCGACGTGGAGTTTTACTCGGAACCCGAGCCCACCTCGCCCACCCCCGAACGCCGCGACATTCTCTTCGTCGGCTCCATGGACTATCACGCCAACATTGAAGCCGCGCTGGAATTCGCGCGCGATGTCTGGCCCGCCATGCGCGCCGGTCATCCGGATTTCCGGTTCGTGATTGTGGGGCGCAATCCACCGCAGGAAGTTCGCGATCTCGGCGCGCAACCTGGCGTCGTTGTTACCGGTACGGTGGACGACGTTCGGCCGTGGTATCGCTCCGCATTCGCGGTTGTCGTCCCGCTTCGGACCGGCAGCGGGACGCGCCTCAAGATCCTCGAAGCCCTGGCGGCTGGCGTTCCGGTGATCTCCACGCGCCTGGGCGCGGAAGGCCTTAGCATCCGCGACGGCGAGAATATCCTGCTCGCCGAAACCGCCGCCGAAATGCAGGGCGCCGTCGATCTCCTCTCCGAATCCCCCGAACGGTGGCGGGTGCTGGCCGCGGCTGGCCACGCCCTGGTCGAACAGGAATACGACTGGAAGAGTCTCGGCCGGCGGCTGTTCGATATCCACTCGCTCTCACTGAAGGAACCGCGCCCCTGACAATTTTCCGGTCCGCTATACTGAGGCTCTGAACTTGCCCGATTCGCAAAACTCCGAGCTCCCGCCGCGTCCCATCCGCGTCGTGAAATTCATGGAAGCGGCCAGCGTCACCGGGCCCGCCGCGAACGTCATTCGATTCTGTAAATTCGCACAAGCCGTCGGCGAGGTGAAGATCACTATCGCGACGTTCCATCGTTCGGCTACCGTGGGAGCCGGGACCCCGTGGAACGCATTCTTCGACGCTCTCGCCGCCGCCGGAATCGAATTTGACGTGATCCATGAAAAACGGCGTTTCGATCCGGGCGTCATCGCGCAGATGCGTGAAATAGCGGAGCGCCGGAATGCGGACATTGTCGCGTCTCACGCGACCAAATCTCACTTCCTCATACGCTCCGCGGGACTTCATCGCCGCTATCGCTGGATTGCCTATCATCACGGCTACACGGCGGAAGATCTGAAGATGCGTCTCTACCGGCAACTGGACCGCTGGTCATTGCCGGCAGCGCGCCGGGTCGTGACTGTCTGCACTCCCTTCGCGACAATGCTGGCCGAAAAGAGAGGCGTTCGTCCGGACCTTATTCGGGTACTGCCCAATTCGATGGAGCCGCCTCCGCCGCCGGATCCGGAAAAAATTCAGGAACTAGCCCGCAGTCTGGGCCTGACGGCGGACAGCCGCGTGATTCTTTCGATCGGACGTCTCTCCAGTGAGAAAGCGCAGATCGACCTCCTGCAGGCTTTCGCGCTCATGAAGACCCCGGACCTGCGTCTTGTCCTCGTGGGAAACGGCATTGACCGTGACAGACTGGAGAACGCCGCAGCGAGTCTGGGCATCGCCGGCCAAACGATATTCGCCGGTCAGCACCGCAATGTGTGGCCGTTCTACAGCCTTGCCGATATTTTTGTTCTGCCTTCGCTCAGTGAAGGTTCACCGAATGTGCTTCTGGAGGCGATGATGGCGCAGACGCCCGTTGTCGCCACCGCCGTCGGCGGGGTGCCGGAAACCGTCGAACACGAAACCAGCGCCCTGCTCGTTCCCGCACGCGATCACGAGAAGCTGGCCGAAGCGATGCGCCGGCTGCTCGACTCGCCGGAACTCCGGGCGCGTCTGGCCGCCAACGCGTTCTCGCGCGTCAACGAGAAGTTTTCGACTCGCTCCTATTACGATCGCTGTCATGGAATTCAGCGGAGCGTTGTCGCCGAACCTTGACTACATTCGCAGTCTCCGGACTCCATCGTTGCTAACCTGGGCGACCGGATTGCGCTCCCGTTCGCGGCGGCAAGGGAGAGCGCGATGCGGCCGCGAATAGCGGTAACATAATCAGGAACGCTTTCCCGAAGGAGCCTTCATGATCAAACTAACCATTAATAACCGCCCACACAACTTCGACGGCGATCCCGCCATGCCTCTGCTCTGGTATTTACGCGACGATCTCGGTCTCACCGGCACTAAGTTCGGCTGCGGCGCGGGGCTGTGCGGCGCGTGTACCGTTATTCGCGATGGGGAAGCGGTTCGCTCCTGTTCCATTACCATGAAGGACCTGGCGGGGAAGCGCGTTACGACGATTGAGGGTCTCAGCCCGAACGGCACGCATCCGCTTCAGAAGGCCTGGATGCAGGCCAATGTCCCCCAGTGCGGCTATTGCCAGGCGGGGCAGATCATGCAGGCGGCGGCGCTGCTTCGCAAGAAGCCGAAGCCTACCGATCAGGACATCGACTCGGCGATGGAGGGCAACATCTGCCGCTGTGGGACCTATCAGCGAATCCGCGCCGCGATTAAGACGACGGCAAAGGAGGTCGCATGAGCTCCGTCACCAACCTCAGCCGCCGCGGTTTTCTGGACGGCCTCTTCTCCGCCGGCGCTTTTGTTTTGGCCGCGCAGGTGCTGCCGAAAAACGCCTGGGGACAGACGCAGGAATACGCCGGGAAGGCCGCGGCCGCGCCGTTCCATCCGAGCATCTATCTCGGGATAGAACCGGACGGCACGGTCTACATCGTGACACACCGGTCGGAGATGGGGACGGGTATCCGCACCAGTCTGCCGCTGGTCGCCGCCGATGAACTCGAGGCCGACTGGAAACGCGTTCGCGTGGAGCAGGGGATTGGCGACAAGAATTACGGCGATCAGAATACGGACGGCTCGAAGTCCATTCGCGGCTTCTTCACGGCGTTCCGGGAGGCTGGCGCCACGGCGCGCACGATGCTGACGGCTGCCGCGGCCGCACAATGGAATGTTCCGGCGACCGAGTGTAAGGCGCAGCTCCATCAGATTATCCACACGCCATCGGGTCGCAAATATGGATACGGCGAACTCGTGGCAGCCGCCGCAAAGATGCCGGTTCCGAAGCCGGAGACGCTGCGGTTCAAGCCGAAATCCGAGTGGCGTTACATTGGCGAACATGCGCCGAGCGCGCAGCAGATCGTGGACCTTGCCGACATCTGCACCGGCAAAGCCATCTATGGAATGGACGTAAAGCGCGACGGCATGCTCTATGCCTCGATCGAGCACCCGCCCGTCATGGGCGGTAAAGTGCGTTCGCTTGACGACAAGGCGGCGCTCCAGGTCAAAGGCGTTCGCCAGACGATGACCATCGACACTTTCAAGCCGCCGTATGCGTTCCAGCCGCTGGGCGGAGTGGCGGTGATTGCCGACAGCACGTGGTCCGCGTTTCAGGGCCGCAAACAGCTCAAAGTCGAATGGGAAGACGGCCCGAATGCCGCCTACGATTCGGAGCAATACAAACAGCAGCTTCTCGATACCGCGAAGAAGCCCGGAAAAGTCGTGCGCAATACCGGCGATGTGGATGCCGCGTTTGCTTCCGGCGCGAAAGTCATCGAGGCGAGCTATTACGTTCCGCTTCTCGCGCATGCCACGATGGAGCCGCCGGTGGCAGTCGCGGAATATCGCGATGGCAAAGTGACCGCGTGGGCGCCGACGCAGAATCCGCAGGCGGTGCAGGATACCGTCGCCAAGGCGATGAACCTCAAGCCCGAAGATGTGACGTGCCACGTCACGCTGCTCGGCGGCGGTTTCGGCCGCAAGTCGAAGCCGGATTATGTCGCGGAAGCAGCTCTGATTTCGAAGCAGACGGGCAAACCGGTCAAAGTGGTGTGGTCGCGCGAGGACGATATCCGGTTCGATTACTATCATGCGGTTTCGGGCATGTACCACAAAGCCGCGATCGGCGCGAACGGTATGCCGACGGCGTGGCTGCAGCGCTCGGTGTTCCCCTCCATTTCGGCGATGAATGACGCCAGCTCAATGTACGGGTTCGATGTCGAGTACGGTATGGGGCTCAACGATCTGCCGTTCGATATTCCGAACCATCGCGCGGAAAACGGCGCGGCGCAGACCCATATCCGTATCGGCTGGTTCCGCTCGGTCGCGAACATTTATCACGTATTCGGCGCGCTGAGCTTCGCTGATGAACTGGCGCACGCCGCGGGGCGCGATCCGCTCGAGTACCAGCTCGCGATGCTGGGTACGGGGAAAGTGCTCGATCTGAAATCGCAGGGCGTGGCGAATTACTGGAATTACGGCGAGCCTTACGAGAAATATCCGTTCGATACGAAGCGTCTGCGCCGTGTTCTGGAGATTGCCGCGGAAAAGTCCGGATGGGGCAAGCGGAAACCTGGCAATGGGTGGGGAATCGGCGTGGCGGCGGCGCGGAGTTTTACGAGCTACGTGGCTTCGGTCGTCGAAGTCGAAGTGGATGCGAATGGGAAGATTCGGATTCCGCAGGTCCATCAGGTCGTGGATGCCGGCCTGGTCGTCAATCCTGAACGCGCGCGGTCGCAGTTCGAGGGCGCCGCAGTGATGGGCGCGAGCCTCGCGCTTTCCGGCGAAATCAGCGTGGCCGATGGACGCGTACGCCAGTCGAACTTCCACGATTTTCCGGTGGCCCGCATCAATCAGGCTCCTCGGCAGACGGATGTGCACATTGTCGAAAGCGATGAACTTCCGGGCGGCGTGGGCGAGCCCGGCGTTCCGCCGATCGCTCCGGCATTTGCGAACGCTATTTTCGCGGCGACGGGCAAGCGCGTCCGTGAACTGCCGTTTTCAAAGCAGAAGCTGGTGTGATGCTTGCGGCTGTAGTGCTGGCATCTCTGCTCTTCGCGCAGGCGAAGCTGGATCCGGATGAGTGCGCCGTCTGGCAGCGTGAGCTGAGCTTTGCGCAATCGGTGGATCACCACGACGCCAAAACCTTCGTGACGTATCTGCATCCCGAGGCCGTGTTTGCCGCCGGCACGGAGAAGCCGGTCCATGGCGCGGATGCCGTGCTGAAGAACTGGGCAGCGCTGATTGAAGGCAAGCCGCTGCGCCTGCGATGGCGTCCGAATATCGTCAACATCGGCGGCAATCGCAATGTTGCGATCTCGCACGGGCCATACATGATCGAGGACACGCGGCCGGATGCGAATCCCAAATATCGCGTCGGCACATTCACGACAATATGGGGCCGTGAATCGGCCAACGCTCCATGGTTGGTTATTTTCGATGGGCCGGGCGAATCCAGCAGGCCCGTCGAAGATCTCGCCGTGGCTGAAAAGTTCCTGGCGCAGGCCCCGGCCAGTTGTCCGGCTCGATAGCGTCGAGCAGAAGCTCGACGCGCAGGCCAGAAGGCCTGCCCCACGTTATGCCAGCGCGGCCAGCACCATCTTGCGGGCTTCGGCGATGATCTCGTCCAGATGTTGAACGCTGATGAAACTTTCCGCGTAGAGCTTGTAGATGTCTTCGGTTCCCGAAGGACGCGCCGCGAACCAGCCCTTTGCGGTGACTACTTTCAAACCGCCGATGGGCGCGCCGCTGGCAGTTGTCTGGCGGCTCTCGATCGGATTACCGGCGAGTTCGGTTGCCTTGATGTCTTCGGGCGCAAGCTGCTTCAGGCGCGCGCGCAGAGTCGCGTCCGCCGGGGTATCGACCCGCGCGTAGAAGAACTCGCCGTACTTCGCGGTCAGCTCACGATAGTGCTCGCCGGGGTCTTTCCCCGTTACCGCCGTGATTTCCGCGGCGAGCAGGCCGAGGATCAGACCATCTTTGTCGGTCGTCCAGACGCTGCCATCGCGCCGCAGGAAGCTCGCGCCCGCGCTTTCTTCTCCGCCGAAACAGCAGGACCCGTCGTAGAGGCCATCCGCGAAAAACTTGAAGCCGACCGGAACTTCCATCAGCGTCCTGCCCAACCCAGCGGTAACGCGATCGATCATGCTGCTACTGACCAGCGTCTTGCCTACCTTTACGCCGGCCGGCCATAGCGGCCGGTGGGTGACCAGATACTGAATCGCGGTCG
>CAZWTH010000155.1:0-13123 GCA_964636715.1 uncultured Solibacteraceae bacterium
TAGGCTCGGTCGCGTCGCGATCCTTCACGTCATGCGGGGTGAACTGGTAATACCATTTGATCTCGCCGGTTTTTGGATTGAGGGCGAGGACGCAATCGGTGTAGAGGTTATCGCCGGGACGGTCGCGGTCGTCGCTGTCGGGCCAGGGATTGCCGGTGGCCCAGTAGAGCGTATCGGTCGCGGCGTCGTACGATCCGGTCAGCCATGTGGAGCCGCCGCCTGCCACCGGCACTTTGCCCTTCCAGGTTTCGATGCCGGGCTCGCCGGCGAGGGGCACGGTCCATCGCCGCCAGTCGAGTGCGCCGGTTTCCGGATCGAACGCGGCGAGAAATCCGCGAATGCCGTGATCCGCGCCCGTGACGCCCGCGATGACGCGTTCTTCGCCGGGCTTCGTGCCCACGATGAACGGCGCGACCGTCGCGCCATAAGGCTGCTTCACTTCCGGTGCGACAGGCGTTTCCCAAACCAGCTTTCCATCGGCTCGATTGATGCCGAGCAGATGACCGTTATCCGTGATGAAGTAAATGCGGTCCCGCAGCAGCGCCGCGCCCCGATTGGTCCCGAGCCGCGGATCGCCCACAAGCCCGGGCGTCATGGGCCGCGAATAGTGCCAGATCGCTTCGCCGGTGAGCGCGTTCAGCGCGAACACTTGATTGGGACCGGTCACGTAGATCACGCCGTCCGCTTCGAGCGGCGTGGCTTCCAGACCGAAATAATCGATCGGATAAATCCACTTCAGCTTGAGTGAAGCAGCGTTGGCGGTTGTGATCTGACGCAGCGGGCTGTAGCGGTTTCCGGAGTCGCTGCCGTTATAGCTGAGCCAGTCGCCCGGCTGCGGCGGGCCCCACTTCACCGTGCCGCCGCCGGCGCCGGCGGGATGCTGGATTGTGTCGTTATTGATGCTGCGGAGGTATGAGGCGAGCGAAGCTTTCTGGGCTGTGGGCAAATCGGCGAAAGAGGGCATGCCTGCGCCGGGATTGCCGTGGTTGAGAAACTCCCGCAATTGATCGGAGGTCTGCTCGGCCACGCGCGGATTCATCGCAAGCCCCGGCCCCTGCGCGCCGCCCTTTGCGTCTTCGCCGTGGCAGCCTGCGCAGTTGCTCCGGAATAGCTGGGGGCCGGAGGGCTGTTGAGCAAGGCAAGGGAGGGGGAGCAGAAACGGAATCAGAGCCAGAGCGCGCATGATCAGCCCAGCGAAAGAATACCACGCGCAGGCTCTGTCAAAACGTTGAAGAGCCTTCCTGTTCCAGGCGATGATGAGAGGGCGATGCTGCTCGAGTTTTCTCTGCCGCTCCGGGGTATCGCCGCGGGACTGATGATCGCGGCGCCGGTGGGGCCTGTCAACGTTCTCTGCATCCAGCGCTCCCTGCAGAAAGGCTGGAAGTCGGGGCTGGTCTCCGGCTTTGGCGCGGCGCTGGTGGATACGCTTTACGGCGGCATCGCCGGATTCAGTATCAGCCTGGTGATCGAGTTTCTGATTCGCGAGCAAAACTGGATACGCCTGATTGGCGGCTTTCTGCTGATCGCGATCGGGGTGATTTACTATTTCCGAAAACCCCGGTCGATCGAGTCAGGGCCACGGGGGGCGGAGCACTCGGATTTCGTCTCGGCTTTCCTGCTGACTGCCACGAATCCAACTACTGTTCTCTCATTCCTGGCGATCCTCGCCATGCTGGGGCAGGGACAACACCAGCCTGTCTGGCAAACTTCGCTTCTGGTGGGCGGGATTTTTTTCGGTTCGATGAGCTGGTGGATTGTCCTCACAGGAGGCGCGAGCCTCCTGCGGGACAAAGTGGGGGATCAGAGCATGCGCTGGCTGAACCGGATTGGCGGGTTAGCCATCGGCGCGTTCGGCCTGTTCAACATTTTGCTCAGCCAGCGGCATAAGGGCTGAGCAGGTTTCTGGCTAAACGCCGCGCTTGCGGCGGCTGATCAAACCCAGACCGGCCAGCGCGCCGCCCAGAAGAGCGATCGTGCCCGGTTCCGGAGCTGTCCCATAAGCGGCTACCTGCGCCGCGGAAAGCGCGTTGTTGTAGATCTGCACGTCGCGCAGGGCGCCGTGGAGGCGCTCGCCGGAATTGAACTGCTGACCGAATGAGGTGAATTCGGGTCCACCATTCGTCCCGTAATTGGCTTTTGTCGCGCGGAGAATTCCGTCAATATAGAAGGCCGCGCTGGAGCCCGAAACGGTAAGAGCGTAGGTATGCCAGTCGTTATCGTTGGGAGCCTGAACACCGGTGCAGGCGCCGCCGCAATCGCCGCTGAAGTGGGGCGTGGCTGTCCAGCCATAGTTATCGCCGATGCGCATCTCGTTTCCGTATGGGCCGATGTAAAAGCCGGGGCCGCCGGAGTGGCCCTGTGAAATGAACTCCTGGGTGGATCCGTAGAGGAACTGCGCGCTCAGTATTACCGTGAAATCGCTGCCAAAGGGAATCAGAGCGGAGCCGAAAGTGACGTAGTCGCCATTACCGTCGAGAGTCAGTGTTCCACCGCTGGCTGTTGCGTCGCCGTGCAGGGTACCGTTTGCCACGCCGACCTGGTCGTTCACGTTACCCTCGAAAGTGTATTCATGAATGAGACTGGCATGGGCGGGCAGAGTGGCCGCCATCGCCAGCGCGGCGAAGAGCGGCAGTTTTATCAGGTCCAGCTTAATCAATGTATCCTCCGAATGCGGAAGGCCTTTATGCTTCCGTTATTTCAAGTCATTATGGCATTTTTATGTATCGGATGTCACACCGTGTGGTACTGGAACTATACCCGCCTGCCATAATGGCTCCGATGCCATTGATAGAAGAGGAGATCTGGGCGCTCGAAGAAGAACTTCGGCAGGCCGAACTGGGGCCGGATCCCGCGTTTTTCGAGATCTATTTGGCCGATGAGGCGGTCATGCTGACCGGCGACGGCAAGCCCGCCTTTGCCAAGCCCCAGATCGTCGAAGCTCACCGGCCAGGTAAAGGTCCGAAATTTATCCGGGTGGAAATGAGCGACATGAAGATCGTCGCGCACGAATGCGCTGCGGTCGTAACGTGTATCGGGACCTACGCCACTACCGGCGTGACCTTCAGCCTGCGGTTCATGCGGGTTTGGGTCCGCAAGGCCGCGGGGTGGCAGATCGTGGCGGGGACGGTAGCGAACGAAGGTACCGGTACAAGTAGTCCTGCAATGAAAAGTTAATGGGTTATATCAGATCTTCCCGATGATACGGCGTGGGAAGTACCGCGATTACCGGCTGGACAGTTACCGGTCCGGGCGATCCGGGCGGTGACATCGCGCTGGTTTCCAGCGGATTTACCTGCTGCGGCGTTACTTACGCGGCGTCCGACGGCAACCAGTTTTTGGATCTTTCGGGTACCAGCGACAATGGCGGTTCGAAGGGCGTTTCTCAGATCGTCAATCTCGCCGCGGGCAACTACCTGCTCACCTTCAATATTGGCAACTATTCCGATCCGAACGGGAGTGGCTCGCCGTATCCGTCCTCGATCAATATCCGGATCAACGGGACTGTGGTGGATGTTGAGACAAATGCCAACAACACCAGCGGCCAGGTGAAGTGGGGATCCGTGAGTTACCTTTTTGCGGCGAATGGCGCTACGTCCATCGCTCGAAGCGACTGCCTCCAATCCGGACAATTTCACGGGTCTGGATAACGTCGCTTTGACGGCCGTTACCGGGACGCCCGAGCCCGCGGCACTTCTGCTGGCGGGCGGCGGACTGCTGCTGACTGCACTCCGCCGCGCTCGCCGCGCCTGAATCAAGCCAGCGCCTTGCCGTAGAGAACCAACAGCCGGCTCCACGCCTTTTCCGCCAGAGCTTCGTTATAAACCGTCGAATCGGGCGGGCACCAGCCGTGCGCGGAGCCTTCGTACACTTCGATCTCGGCCGGCAGGTTCGCCGCGGCGAAGGTTTCCTTCAGCGTGTCCTTGTCCTTCGGCGCTCGCTGGTCGTCGTTCGCCGCGATGGCGATGAGAAATTGCGCGTGACTCTTCGCGGCCTGCAGATGCGGACTGTTGGGCTGGGTTGATACCAGGCCGCCGCCGTGGAAGGTTGCCACCGCTCCGACGCGATCCGGCATGGCCGCCGCGGTGCGAAAGGCCATCGGCCCGCCCATGCAGTAGCCTTGGGTGCCCATCTTGCGGTTTTTCGCAACAACGCTTTGCTCATCCAGCCAGCCGATGAAGGCTTTCGCGTCGGTCATATGGGTCTGCTCGTTCAGGGTCCCGGCCAGCGACCGGACATCCGCGATCGGCGTGGCGCCTCCCTGGGACGCGGTGGGAGCTTTCTTCGTGCGGTAGAACGGGTTCACCACCAGCACGCTGTAGCCGGATTCCGCCAGCCGCTTGCCCATCTGGTGGAAGGCCGGCCGCAGCCCGAAAATATCCGGCCAGATCAGAACACCCGGAGCGGTTCCCGACGCGGGATGAACAAAATAGCAATCCGCCGTGCCATCCGGCGTTTTGATATCGACCTCCGATTCGGTCACCGTAACGGCGTTCGCGGTGGCTGGCAGCATCATCGCAATCCCTGCTCCCAGCATGGCGCCGAATTGCTTCCGCGTCACCAGGCCGCGAGCCTCATATTCCTGCCTGTCCTTCTCAAAATATTCCTGATCGCACATATTCCCTCACTCCTCCGACTGAATCGGGCGCGCGGCCCCGTACTGCGACATTCTATATCGCCTGCGCGCCGCGCTTGTAACTGGCAATGTCTGCGGAAGAACCCCCGCAGCGAGTCAACGGACAGTCTTTGCCGGAGAGATACTCGATCCTGACGACCGACATCCTTGCGGAACGGAAGGGCCGTGCGGCGGAACTGCGTCCCGCAGGAATATGAGAAAACGCGAAACGCATCCGATAATTGCGCAGCCGGCTATTTCTTCTCTCCATCCCGGTCCAGCAGCGTTCGGATCACCGGCCCCAGCTTCATGAACTCGTCATAGCTGGAGGGCTTTCGGAAATACCCGGCGACGCCGGAAGTCTCCACAGCCTGGCGGTCCTCCGGCGCGTCGGAGGAGGATACGATGAGCACCTTCGAATGCCTGCAATTCGTGCTCGTTCGCAGATGCTTCAGTACTTCATCGCCGCTTCGTTTCGGCAGATTCATATCCAGAAGGATCAGGTCGGGACAGGCGTCCGTGTGATGCTCGTCCACATTTTCGAACCAGTTGAGGGCCGCCTGACCGTCGCGGACGATGTCGATTTCGGCGTCGATCCGGCAGCTTCCGATCGCCTCCCGGATGAGGAATACATCGGTCTTGTTGTCCTCCACGATGAGGATTCGGGGCGGGCGGCGGTCAGATCGGGATTGTGAAGCGGAAGTCCGATCCTTGTCCGGGCCGGGATTCCACCCAGATCCGCCCGCCATGACTCTCCACGATTCGCTGGCAGATGGCCAGGCCAATTCCAGTGCCTGAATACTCATCCCGAGTGTGCAAACGTTTGAATAACCCAAAGATCCTCTCCTTAAATTCCGGCTCAATGCCGATGCCGTTGTCTTTCACGGAAAATACCCAGTTCCCGTTCTGCTTCACCGCCGATGCCTGGATAAGCGGAGGCTCCTCCGGACGGTGATACTTCAGCGCGTTGCTGAGCAGGTTCTGGAACAACTGCGTCAGTTGCGTGGAACTGACATAAACCTTCGGCAGGACGTCGCATTCGATGGACGCTTTGGTTTCGGCGATCGCGCCCGCCAGATTTCCGAGCGCTGTTTCGAACGCGACGCCGGCGTCGGCCGGCGCGGCCGGTTTTTCCATCCGCGACGCCTGCGTGTAAGAAAGAAGATCGCGAACCAGCATTTCCATGCGGGCGGCGCCGTCCCGCACATACTCCAGGAATTCGCGTTCCTGGCCGTCGAATTTCGCTCCGCAACGCTTGAAGAGCATATCGGAAAAAATCCGTACGCTGCGCAGCGGCTCCTGCAGATCGTGACTTGCGGAATAGGCGAACTGTTCCAGCGCCTGATTGGCCCGGCTCAGTTCGAGCTGGAGGGTTTTGCTTTCGTGAATATCGGTCGAAGTGCCGAACCATCGCTGCACGCGTCCGGATTCGTCCATCACCGGCACGCTGCGCATCATGAACCAGCGGAATTCTCCGTTCTTATTGCGCAACCGCGCTTCCAGTTCGAACGGCGTGGCCGTGGATACCGACTTCCACCATCTCGCGAGCACGTCATCCTCCGGATGAAGCCGGGTTTGAATGCGAATGGGGTCTTTGGTGGATGCGAGATCGAGCCCGGAGAAATCCACCCAGCGCCGATTGACAAAATCGAGCTCGCCGTTGCCATTTGAAAGCCAGACGATCTGCGGTCCTGCTTCCGCCAGCTGACGGAAATGTTCTTCGCTTTCCCGCAGGGCTTTTTCGGCATCCTTCAGATCCGTGATGTCGGAGGCCGCGCCAAACCATTCCACAACCCGGCCCGCTTCATCCAGAATCGGGACCGCGCGCGAGAACGTCCAGCCGAGCGACCCGTCGGGGCGGATGACGCGATGTTCCAGCGCGAAGACCGACCGGTTCCGGATGGCGTCCTGAATCGCGGCCATGACATAGGCCTGATCGTCCGGATGGATGTACTTGCCGAGCCACTCCGTGCTCGGTTCGAGCGTATCGGCGATGAACTCGCGGCCGGCCAGATGGCGCATCTCGGTCCAGTCGCCGCTCATCTGGTAGACCACGTCGGAACTCGCCGTGACCAGCGCTCGAAATCGCTCTTCGCTGCGGCGAAGGCGCGCTTCCCGCTGCTTACGCTCCGTGATATCGTGCGCGATCTTGGAAGCGCCAATGATGCGGCCGCCGTGGTCTCTGATGGGCGAAATGGTCAGAGATACATCCAGTGGATCTCCGTTTTTTCGCCTCCGCACCGTTTCGAAATGATCGACCCGCTCGCCCCTGGCGAGGCGCGCGAGGATGTTCGGTTCTTCATCCTGGCGGTCCACCGGAATCAGGAGCGCCGCCACGGTTTGTCCAATCGCTTCCCGGGCGGTGTAGCCAAAAAGCCTCTCGGCGCTTTTGTTCCAGCTGGTGATCACGCCATTCAGGTCTTTACTGATGATGGCGTCATCCGATGAATCGATAATGGCGCACAGAAGCAGGGAATTGCGGGACGCCTGAACGCGCTCCGTGATATCGAGCGAAACTCCGATGAAACGGTACGGTTCGCCGCTCAAATCCCGGATATAGCGTCCAAATTCCGCTACCCACCGGATCTCTCCGCTATCCGCGCGGATGATTCTGTGCTCGGAAGAATACCGCCCGCCGCTGGCGCGGGCGCTTCGCACGGCTTCATCGACGGCTTCGGCGTCGCCGGGATGCACGCGGGAGCGCCAGAGGGGCATCGACGCATTTCCCTCCGGATTCGCATTGCAGCCGAGGATTTCGAATTGCCGCCGGGACCATGTAGACGCCCCTGTCCGAAGATCGACGTCCCACGTGCCCATTTCCGCGGCGTCGATAGCCATTGCCATGCGCTCCTCGCTGGTTCGCAGGAGTTCCGCGTTGATGCTGCTTTCGATCAGATCGGCGGCCTGCCGGACGAGAAGATCCAGCCGGCCGAGTTCGTTTTCATCGGGCGCGTGAGGCGTTTTCCATTGCGTGGTCAGGATGCCAAGTATCTCGCCCCCGCGGCTGATCAGAGGCGTGCTCTGGACAGCGCGTATATCAGCGGCCCGCATAGCCACGAGGGCCGGCGTGGCCGCGAAACGGAGGTCGGTTTCCACATCGCGCGCGATCACGCGGGTTCCGGTTTTCAAAGCCTGATGGCAGGCGAAGCCGTCCGTATCCCCGGCGGAAAGAGAATCCAGAAACGATTTCTGATGGCCAGTCTGCGCCACAACCTGCAGCTTGCCCCGCTCGTTGAGTTGCAGGATGCCGAGTTCCGCGCCCACTATGGCTGTTGCCGCCGCAATGATCTCGCGGAGCAGCGATCCGAAACCGCCCGCGCCGATCAGTCTCGTGCTGAGGTCCTGTAAACGCCGCATGGCCGTCAGGTTTTCCTGCCGCCCGCGCGCCAGTTCCAGATGCGTAGTGACGCGCGCCCGCAGTTCGCCCGCGCTGAACGGCTTCACCAGATAGTCGTCCGCGCCGGCCGTAACGCCTTCGATGCGGGAGTCCTCTCCGGCGCGCGCGGAAAGCAGAATCACCGGAATGGCTCGCGTGCGGGCGTCGGCGCGCAGCTCGCGCAGCAGTCCGAATCCGTCGAGCGCCGGCATCATCACATCGCTCAGAACCAGGTCAGGCGGATCCGCCAGCGCGCTCGCGAGCGCGGCCTGGCCGTCGCCGCACGCGGTGACCTGCATATCGTCGCGCAGCAGGCGCGTGACGTAGTCGCGCATATCGGCGTTATCTTCCGCGAGCAGGACTCGCGGTCTGCCGGTGGCTGCCGCGCCCAAATCTTCCGGTATATCGCCGGGCCGGTCCGCGGCCGCGCTGAGCCAGCGCAACGCTTCCTCCACGTGCGCATCGGAACGAGTCATCGACCCAGGATATTCCGCCGCCGTTTGAAGATGATCCGCTGGCAGGTGCGATTTGCCGGCCGGTATCCGCACCGTGAAGGCGCTTCCCGAGTGTTCCCGGCTTTCCGCCGAGACGGTCCCGCCGTGCATTCCCGCCAGTTCCCGCACGAACGCCAGACCGATGCCGCTCCCTTCATGAGACCGGCCCCTCGCGCCTTCCACGCGGTGAAATCGTTCGAATATGTGGGGAAGTTCCGCCGCCGGTATTCCGATGCCGGTATCGGACACGCGCAGAACCGCGTGATTTTCTTCCATCTTCAGACTGACCTCAACCGATCCCCGCCATGTGTACTTAAAGGCGTTCGAGAGCAGATTCAGGACAATCTTTTCCCACATTCCGGAATCGACGTAGAACGGCTCCGCGAGCGGTTCGCAGTCGACAATCAACCGGAGGCCGCCCGCTTCGAGGGCCGAACGGAAGTTGGCGGCCAGATCGCGCGTGAGCGCCGCGAGATCCACCGGAGCATAGGTTGCTTTCGCGCGCCCCGCTTCCATCCGCGAGAAGTCCAGTAACGAATTCACCAGTTTCAGTAACCGCATACTGTTGCGGTGGGCGATGTTGGCGCGTTCGCGATCCGCCGCCGGCAGCCCGTTCTCCCGCAGCATTTCTTCGAGAGGCCCGAGCATCAGTGTGAGCGGCGTGCGGAATTCGTGGCTGACGTTGGAGAAGAATGCGGTTTTGGCGCGATCGATCTCGGCGAGCGCTTCCGCGCGGAGGCGCTCTTCTTCCCAGGCCACCGCCGCCGAGATAGCCGTGGCGATCTGGGAAGTGACCAGCTTCAGAAAATCGGTGTAGGAGTCATCCGGCAGCAGGCGCGGGCTGAGACCGGCGATCAGGAAGCCTGCGATCTGATGGGCATGATGCGAGCGGATCGGAATAATGGCCGCCTCGCGCGGCGCTTCGTCCCACGGTTTCGTGGGAAGGTTCGTAAATCGAGAGGCCAGATCGACATATTCGATCTGTCCTGTTTCGTATGCCTGACCGAGTGGCCACACGGACGGCGTTCCGGTAATATTCAGCGAGAGCGGCGCGAGAGCGCTGCCGTTTTCCACGCCCGCGGCCGCCGCGAGCGACGCGGTTCCATCTTCGCGGCACAGGTAAAGGAGAGCGAACGGGATGTCCCTCGCGTGCGCCGCCAGTTTTCCCGCCGCGGCTCTGCAGGCCTCTTCCGCGCTTCTTGCTTCCACCGCCGGCGACAGCTCCCGCAGCGCGACGCCGCGCCGCTGCGCCACAATCTCCGCCGTGACCTCATGGACCGTGGCGAGTACGCCCCCAATCCCGCGCTCCGCGGTTTCGTCCGGGACGGGGCTGTAGGCGATCGTGAAGTGAGTCTCTTCGGTGAATCCCGCGCGGTTGATATGGAGCTCAATATCCTCGCTCCAGGTGGAAGGTCCCCCGAAGAAGGGAGTATCGATCAGCGGACGAAGAACATCCCAGATTTCCGACCAGCATTCCCGCACGGGTTTACCCAGCCCCCATGGATGCTTCTGGCCCAGAATCGGGATGTACGCATCGTTATATAAACAGACGTAATCGGGCCCCCACCAGAGCAGCATGGGGAAGCGGTTGGCCAAAATGATCCGTACGGTGGTTTTGAGAGCCGGCGACCAGTGCTCCGGAGCGCCAATAGCTGTGGAGGCCCAATCGTGTGCGGCAATTCTGCTCTCCATCTCGCTTTGTGCAGTTTCAGGCGCCATTTTGGGAGAAAGAGATGTAGATTCCGCACTCCGGTTCATGGGTCAGTGTCTGAATGCATGTTTGGCGCCACAACCAGCCGGCTAGAGGAGACCCGCTTCTTTGAGCCACGCCAGCAGAGCAGTGGGCCACGCTTCCGAAGTCTTGCCGCTTTTCACGATTCCGAATCCGTGGCCTCCGGATGAATAGATGTGTAATTCGGCCGGAACTTTTGCGGCGCGAAGAGCAGCGAAGAATCGCCCGGCATTCTCCACCGGATTCACCGCGGGATCGTCATCCGCCGCCACCAGGAACGTGCGGGGAGTTTCCGCCGTGATGCCCAGAACCGGAGGAATCGCGGGATAGCCGAGAATCAGAAAGTCGGGACGGCTTGCCTTCGGCGAAACCATGCCCATCATTGCCGCCAGGTGACCTCCGGCGGAAAATCCCATGAGACCGACCGCATTCGGTTTCAGATTCCAGCGCGCGGCGTTTTTTCGCACCAGCTCGATTGCGGTCTCCGCGTCTTCGATGGCGACGTGCGCGCCCTGGGCTTCCGCCTGCAAATCGGCGCCATGCGTCATGGCGGCGCTGCCCGGCAGCCGGTATTTCAAAACGATCCCGGCGATGCCGATGGTGTTCAGCCAGCGCGCGATGTCGTGACCCTCTTTATCGATCGCCAGGTGCTGGTAACCGCCGCCGGGGCAAATCACGATGGAGATCCCCGTTGCCCTTGCGCCGGACGGCAGATATACGGTCACCGTGGGTTGATTGACGTTGGTGATGGAGCGGTCGGTCACGCCGTTCTTACCGCGCTCCTGTACCTGTTCGGCCGGAGCCGCGGGATCGGGCTTGATCTCCGGATGAAGGAGTATCGTTTCCTGGGCGCAGAGCTGGAGCGCGAGGAAGACGCAGGGCAGCAGCTTTATGGGAATTCGCATCACGTATTAAGATATCGCGATCGGCGAAGACCGGTCAGGCCTATGGCTCTGTGCTGACAACGGGTCTCTCATCAGTACCAACGAAGCTGGTGGTACCTATGGGTGATTGTCAGCATGCTCATCTTCGCTCACAATGCAATGTGAAATGAAGACACTTCGACACCTTCTCCATGCCTCCGCGCTTATCCTCGTCGCGGCCGGCGTAATGAATGCCTCCACGCTCAGCGGCGATACGATTTCGGCCACATTGACAGCCGGAAATCCGACGCTTTGGGGAATCTCCTCCGTCCCGGCGCAACCGCTACCGTTTGGATACACGCTTGGTATTTCCGGATTCCCCGTCCTGAACGTCAACATTGACGCAGATGGTTTGATTACGCTGAATCCTTCGGGCCAATCGTGCTCTTCAGGGTGCGGGTGGAATCTCGGCCCTGCGACGCTGCAATTTGTGCTTGACGCCGGTGCGCCGAATATTATTTCGATCACCACGGAAACATTTTCGGCGAATCTGGGCGCCACCTTTGCGCTGGTCGACGGACACACTTTCGATATCAATTTCGCGGGGCCGGGCGGAGGAACGACCAATGCTGACCTCACAATTGGCCAACTGGAGTTTGCGCAGGTGCCGGAGCCTGCGACATTTCTTCTGGGTGGCGCGGCGCTCGCCGGATTAGCCGCATGGAAGCGCCGCCGTTCGGCTTAGTTGCGGGAAGGTTGAAAAAAGGAGGGGCGAGCGAATAGCTCGCCCTTCTTTTTTTGTCCGCGCCATAAGATAGACTGGCTGACCTGAAAGGCGTGGATGAGATTGGAAGCGAACCGGAACAAACTCAACCGGCGGCAAGCAGTAACTCTGATCGGAGGCGCCGCCATTATCCCGCTCACAGGGTGTAAAGCAGGGTCTTCTTCCTCCTCCGCTCCCGCCCCGCGCGAGGTCAATCGGGATTTTTACCATGTGACTCTTCGGGAAATCGCCCGGCGAATCCAGTCGCGCGAACTTTCTCCCGTGGATCTCACCCGCTGACCTGATCTCGAAAACTGATCCGGAGACAATTTGGAAAGTTCCTGCGGCTCGAGATCCAGGTGATGGAGCCGGTCGCGACTCACATGTTGTTCGTGGCACAGCTGCGGCAGTGGCTGGACGCGCCTGCCCGGAACCCCGCGGACGTCATCAGGAAACAGACACCGAAGGCATTGCTGGCAAGTTGAGCTGAACATCGGCTTCAGAGCGAAGCCGGAACGCGCTAGTTCAGCTTGCGCACATAGACGTTCTTCGCTTCGAACCTGGTGGTGTTCTCGATTTCGAAGCCGAAGAAGCCCGACCAGTTGTTGCTCGACGCGGGATCGTCATCGACCAGCACGGCGGTCAGTTGGCCGTTGATGAAGTGCATCACCACGGGACCGCGCGCGATGATCTCGAAGTGGTTCCAGGTCCCTTCGGGATTGAGGGCGGCGGCGATCGCGTCGGTGGTGGCGATTGTGCCCACCAGGTTCTTCCGAGCCCGCAGATTGCCGAACTGGCGCACGATCTGGTTTCGTGAGGCCTCGATACCCATCGGGGTGTTCTCCGAATACGCCTGGCCGGTATGAGCGCTGTCTCCGGACCAATAGTCGAACTGCGGGCCGGTCAGCATCCAGTCATTGTTGTAGATTCCGGCGGGGCCAGCATAGGCGCGCCACTGGATGCCGGTCTTGCTGCGGTACTGGATGCCGCCGCCGCCGCGGTTGATGAAGCGCATATCGGCCTTGAAGTCGAAGTCCCTGGCCTGCAAAGGGCGATAGGTCAGATAGGCGTTGCCGCTGGGCGCCTCGGGCGTGGAGATGCCAACGATCATCGGGTCGCCGTTCTCGTCGCGCTCCGCCCGCCAGAAACGCATGTCGCCTTCCCATCCTCGCAAGGTACCGTCGAAGATCGGGGTGAAGCCGGTGTTGTCGGCCCAGTTGCAGGCGTTTGGCAGGCCGCCATTGCCGCCGCGCGGGTCAACCGCGGCCCGCATGCCGGCCAGG
>CAZWTH010000156.1:0-14618 GCA_964636715.1 uncultured Solibacteraceae bacterium
CCCCAGAGATCCGGCCGGTGCGTGATGCTTTTGTTGTCGATTTCGATCACCTGATCGGGCACAGGGATCTGGTCGCAATCTTCGAGCTCCATGATGCCCTCGTGATCGCGGCTGATCCCGAGTTCGGCGGCGCTCGCCAGCATGCCGTCGCTCATCACGCCGGCAATCTTCTTCATCCCCATGGGCACCCAGACGGTACGGATGCCGGCGCGGCAGTTCGGCGCGCCGCACACCACGGTCTTGCGGCCCTGCGGACCCAGATCCACAACCGCCTTGACGACGTGTTTGCCGCCTTCGATCTGCTCGACAGACTCGACGCGTGCGGGCACCGCGCCAGCCAGCAACGGACCGGCGGTTTCAATGCCTTCGCATTCCGCCGTCTTCATCGTGATCAGGCGTTCGAGCGATTCGGCGGGCATATCGAGCCCGTCTACCAGCGATCGGATCCAGCTATAGGAGAACTTCATCTCAGAACTGCCTCAGGAACCGGAGATCGCCGCTCTGCAGCCACCGGATATCGTCGATCGCGTACCGCATCATCGCGAGGCGCGTCAGTCCCAGGCCGAACGCGAAGCCGTTCCATTCGGTGGGGTCGATGCCGCTCATCCGCAGCACATGGGGATTTACCAGGCCGCACGGCAGCAGTTCCACCCAGCCGCTCTGCTTGCACACGGGGCATCCCGGCCCGCCGCAAATCAGGCAGCGAATATCGAGCTCAAACCCCGGCTCGACAAACGGAAAATAACCAGGCCGCAGCCGCACAGTGACTTCCTTGCGGAAGATCGCGGTCAGCAGCGTCTTCATGAAGTAAATCAGATTGCCGACCGAGACATTCCGGTCGATCATCATGCCTTCGAGCTGATAGAACGTGTGCTCGTGGGAGGCGTCCACCGACTCGTTGCGGAACACGCGTCCCGGCGCGATCATCCGCAGCGGAGGGCCCAGCTTTTCCATGCCGCGCACCTGCACGGGCGAAGTATGAGTTCGCAGCAGGTATCCGCCATCCAGCCAGAACGTATCCTGCATGTCGCGCGCCGGGTGCGACGCAGGAATATTCAGCGCGTCGAAATTGTGGAATTCCGTCTCGACTTCGGGCCCGTCCAGCACCGAAAATCCCATGCTGCGGAACAGATCCTCGATCTCCCACTGCACCTGCGTGATCGGATGCAGCGACCCCGCCGGCACGCCGCTCGCAGGCGTGGTGAGATCCATCCATTCCGAATCGAGCTTCGCCGCCAGTGCCGCGCGATCGAACCCGGTCTTCTTCTCCTCGTACGCCGATTCCAGCGCCTGCTTCGACGTGTTGATCAGCTTGCCGCGCGCCGCCCGCTCTTCCGGGCTGAGCTTGCCCATGTCTTTGCTGAGCTGCGTAAGGACACCCTTGCGACCCAGCACTTCCACGCGCACGGCTTCGAGTTCTTCATTGTTCTGCGCCGACCGGATCCGGCCGAGCGCGCTGTCGAGAAGATCCTGCATGAAAGGCTATGCCGCCGGCAGATATGCCTGCGGTTCCGATCCGAGTTCCGCGCCCAGATGGTTGATATAGAACAGCAGCAGCGGCTCGGGATAATCGGACTTGAAGCGCTCGAACGCGCGCGCCTGCCATCCCTCGGTCAGAAATTTGGACGCGTCCACGTTCTTTTCGAAGAAGCCCTGCTGGTGCGGAACCTGGAGAAAATCGAGCACCGCGACAATCATGTCCATGTGCGCGATCAGGATCGCCTGCGCGAGATCGGTAGCGAATTCGCCATCCTGCTCTTCGAGGCGCTTCCAGAATCGCGGCGTCGCGGCCTTCAGATTTTCGGTGTTCAGCTTCGCCAGATGCGTGCGAATTTTGAAACGCTCGTAGAGCTGATACGTCCGGAGCTTGCCGATCGAAATGCCGCGAACGAGTTGCCGCAGACGGTCTTCTCCGAGCTGCAGAAACACGTCGGAAACAGTCATAAAAAGTCAGCGTAACACAGCGCGTTACAATGACGAGTTGGCCGTATCAGGCCCGCAAATCGTCCATTCATGAGTAATCTGATCATTCTCGGCGCGCAGTGGGGCGACGAAGGCAAGGGCAAACTTGTCGACATCCTCTCCAACCGTTTCGATTACATCGTTCGCTATCAGGGCGGCAACAATGCCGGCCATACTATCTGGATCGGGGACAGGAAATTCGTCCTGCGGCTGGTGCCCAGCGGCATCCTGCATCCGGGAAAGACGGCCGTCATCGGCAACGGGCTCGTAGTGGACCCGATCGGGCTGTTCGAAGAGGTCGAAGGCCTGAACGCGGCTGGAATCGATGCCGAGAAACAGCTCCGGATCAGCAACCGCGCCCAGGTGCTGTTTCCCACGCACCGTCTTGTCGAGAAGATCAGCGAAGCCGTCCCAGGCAGAACGCCGATTGGCACCACTCTGAAGGGCATCGGGCCCTGCTACGAGGACAAGATCGGCCGCCGCGGTATTCGGATGGCGGATCTGCTCGATCGCGAATATTTCAGCGAAACTGTCCGCAATCTGATCGCCGACCACCAGACAAAAGCACGCGCTTTCGGTATTGAAGACACGGTCAACGCCGACGAAATTGTCGACCGTTACGCCGAAGCTGCCGACCGCATGCGGCCGATGATCTGCGACACCGCCGCTTTGCTCAGCCAGGCGATGCGCGATGGCAAGAATCTGCTTTTCGAAGGCGCGCAGGGCACGATGCTCGATATCGATCACGGCACCTACCCGTTTGTGACGTCCTCGAGCTCTTCGGCAGGCGGCGCCTGTACTGGCTCGGGCGTTCCGCCCACGAAAATCGACGCCGTCATTGGCATTTCGAAGGTCTACACGACGCGCGTGGGCGGCGGTCCTTTCCCGACCGAAGCTCTCGACGCCGCAGGCGACGAAATCCGCAACCGTGGCCACGAATTCGGCAGCGTTACCGGACGCCCGCGCCGCTGTGGCTGGTTCGATACCCCGGTCCTGAAGTATTCCGCCGCGATCAATGGCTTCGAAACGATGGTGGTGACGAAGCTCGATGTTCTCGACGAGCTGACCGAAATTCCGGTCTGCGTCGCGTACGATATCGACGGCAAAGTCACGCTCGACATGCCGGCAACGGTGCGCGAACTCGCGAAAGCGAAACCGATCTACGAAACGATGCCGGGCTGGAAGAGCTCCACGGTCGGCATCTCGGACTGGAACCAGCTCCCCGCCGCCGCCCGCCGCTACATCGAGTTCCTGGAGCACAAGACCGGCGTCGAGGCTGGCTGTATCTCCACCGGCCCCGAACGGACACAGACGGTCGTCCGTCCCGGCTCGAAATTCGAACGCATCACGGGCTGAACGCGATAAAATAGGGCCATGGCAGCGCTCGTAGTCCACAACATGGACGAAAAGGTGAAGGCTCGGATTCAGCGGATGGCCAAAAGGAAGGGCCACAGTATGTCCGCAGAAGTCCGCGAGATCCTCGCCGAAGCTACGAAGCGTGAGAAGAAGGCTTCTACTTCCCGCCGGCGCGCCGCACAAAGTTCGGAAAAGCAAGGCTTAGGCACCGAGATCGCTAATATGTTCCGGGGGCGCGGTCTCACTTTCGAGATCCCCGAGTTCCGCGGCCAGCCGGATCGAAGTGTTCGTTTCGATGAATGATCGTTCTTGACACGAATGTACTGTCCGCTCTCATGCAGACGGTACCCGACACTGCCGTTGTGCAGTGGATCAATACTCAGGCGAAGGAAGCAATCTGGACGACGGCCATCACCGTCTTTGAGCTTTACTCAGGCATCGCTATACTTCCCGCTGGCAGACGTCGCCAGGATCTCCAATCCCTCGCGGAACGATTGCTGAGTGAGAAACTCGAAAACCGCGTGCTTCCGTTTGATACGGCCGCCGCTCACGCGGCAGCAACGCTGAAAGGCCGGCGTAAGCTCGCAGGCAAACCGGTTGAAATCCGCGATACTCAGATCGCCGGGATCGTGCTCGCGCGCAACGCAACCCTTGTCACTCGCAACGTCCGCGACTTCGCCGATCTCGATATTCCCGTAATCAACCCCTGGGCTGCCGCGTAATCGCTACTTCCCGTATTCCTCAAAGAAATGCGCCAGCGTCCGGATGCCATCGAAATAATTCCGGATGTTGTATTTCTCATTCGGCGAATGCAGACCATCATCCGGTAATCCAAATCCCATCAGGATCGTCGGAATCCCCACGTGAGTCGCGAAATCCCCCACAATCGGAATTGACCCGCCTGACCGCGTGAACACCGTCTCTTTCCCGTAGATATCGGCGAACGCCTTCGCCGCAACGCGAATCGCATGATGGTCCGTATTCACCATCAGCCCCGGCCCGGCGCTCAGCACGCGCACCTCAAACTTCAATCCGCGCGGCCCGTTCTCCTTCACAAACTTTTCGACTGATTTCACCACGCGATCCGGATCCTGCCGCGGCACCAGCCGGATACTCACCTTCGCCACCGCCTTCGCCGGAATCACTGTCTTCGCGCCTGCGCCGGTGAACCCACCCGCAATCCCGTGCACTTCAAACGTCGGCCGCGCCCACGTCCGCTCGAACACCGAATAGCCGGGCTCGCCCGTCAGCTGCGTCGACCCAACTTCATTCGCCAGATATTCTTTCTCATCGAACGGCAGCCGCTCCCAACTCGCCTTTTCATCGGCCGACGGCGGTTCCACATCGTCATAAATCCCCGGAATCTGAATCCTGCCGTTCGCGTCTTTCGCCTTCGCCAGCAGTTCCACCAGTCCGAACACCGCGTTCGGCGCCGCCCCGCCATACAGCCCCGAATGCAGATCGCGCGCAGGCCCCTGCGCCTCAATCTCCATGTAGACAAGGCCGCGCAGCCCCACATTCAGCGTCGGCAGCCCCGGCGCATACATCTCGGTATCGGAAACCAGCGCGACATCGGCCTTCAGCTTCGCGGCGTTCTTCGCCACGTACTCCGCCACCGAAATCCCGCCGACTTCCTCTTCACCCTCAATCAGAAATTTCAGATTGACCGGCAGCGTCCCGTTGGCCGCCCGCAGCGTTTCCACGGCCTTGATGTGCGAATACATCTGGCCCTTGTCGTCCGCCGACCCGCGCGCGTACAGATTCCCGTTGCGCTCCGTGGGCTCAAACGGCGGCGTCTCCCACAGCTCCAGCGGATCGGGCGGCTGCACATCGAAGTGCCCATAGCAGAGGACCGTCGGCTTGCCGGGCGCATGCAGCCAGTCCGCATACACCAGCGGATGCCGCTCCGTCTCGATCACCTCGATGTTGTCGAGCCCCGCCGCCTTCAGCTTTTCCGCGACGAACTCCGCCGCGCGGTGCGTATCCTTCTTGTGCGCGGGATCCGTCGAAACACTCGGAATCCGCAGGAATTCCTTCAGTTCTTCGAGGAAACGCGCTTCATTCTGATGGACGTATTGATCGGTAGCCTGCGACATGGTGGCTTCATTTTAACTTGCGCCACGAACGCGCTACCTCAGTTCGAAGTCATTTCCACCACGGGCCCCGTCACGTCCTCAATCTGCAGCGTCAGCTTCTTGCGGTTCTGCACCACCGCCGGCGGCACATCGAATCCCGCGCCGATCGTGAAGCTCGACCTCTTGTGCGGGTCAATCGTCCCGCGCAGCGGCAGCACCGGATGAATCAGCGGCCCCAGCATCGGATAAAACTTCGGGGTCTTCGCCATATCGGAGGCCGAATAAACGGTCCCGTGAATCTCCCTGTCGTCCGCCGTCGTGATAAAAGGATCGATCCGCCGCGCCGTCATCTGTACATCGGAATCGTTCATGATCGCGAAATCGATCACGATCATCACCATGTCGTCCGAAAGGGCCTGCGCCCGCACACTCGAGATAAAGCCGTCCGGAGCCAGATGATTGCCCTTCGTGGCGATGAAACCGCTCCACACAAGACCGACAATGACGAGCACCGCGGCCCCGAACGCAATCCCGAACGTCTTATTCACGTTAGCTCAGACTGCCGACAATCCGCAGCATCTCTTCCATAGACGCATGCGCATGCTCCATGCGTTGCGCCGCATTTCCGTGCGTCTCCAGCCCGAGCTTGTGCTGATAATTGTCCTTCTCCAGCGCTTCGAGCACAGCCTTCCAGTCCATCTTGTCCGGACCATCCAGCGTGTTCTGCGCCTTGAACTGAATATTGAGGATGCGGTCCTTCGGCACGAGCGCATAACCATCGGGAAACGGCGTCTCCTTCAGAAACTGCGCATTGCCCGGATCCCAATTCAGTCCGATCCACTTCGAAGGCAGCATCGCCATGATGTCGCGCGATTCCGCCGAGTTTCCGATGTTCTGCGAGTATTCGTTCTCGATCAGGAGATGGACCTTCGCCTTCTCCGCCATCGGCAGCAACTCTTCCATGGTTTGCGCGATCAGCTTGTAAGTCGTCTCTGGATGCTCGACGCGCTTGCCCGTAAACACGCGCACCTTATCCACCCCGAGAATATTCGCCGCCCGCAATGCGGTCGCCACATCCTCTTTTCGCGAATCCCAGCGCTTCTGCTCCGCGGGCTTCACTTCCGCGCCTGGCTGCAGACCCGGCCAGTTGAACTTCAGCAGACTCGTATTGAGGAACGTCACCTTGAGCTTCGCCGCCGCCAGTTCCGCCGCCACGGCCTTGGCCTCCGGCTCGGTCATTTTCGCGACTTCCTTCTTCGTCTCCGGAATGTTCCGCAGTTCCACGCACGTGAGCCCATAGTGATGCGCGAAGTCGATCGCTTCCGCCTGCGTGTTACCGATCTCGTCAGTAATGGCGCTGATACTCGCCTTCGTGATGCGCGATTTGAACGCGCTCAGCGGACTCGCCGCCGCCAGCACCGCCGCGCCCGCCAGCACCTGGCGTCTGCTGAAATGGAAATCTGCCTCATGTTTCATACAACTGAGATGATAACTCCAGATGGACTCGAATCGTAAAGGACTACTTATCCATTCCGCCGCCGGACCCGGCATTCTTCACCGCGTCACCGGCGTGATCGCCGAACACGACGGAGACATCGTTTCCGTCTCCATCCTGGAGCATTCGCCGGAAGGCTCCCGCACGTACTTCGAAATCATCACCCCGCGTCTGGCCGAGATGGAAGAAGCGCTGCGCGCGCTGCCCATTGTGCGCAGCGTGGAAGCCGTGCAGAGCATGGAGAAGATCTACGGTAAGCGCATCATCATTATGGGCGGCGGCGCGCAGGTCGGCCAGGTCGCGCTCGGCGCCATTGTGGAAGCCGACCGCCACAACATTCGCGGCGAGCACATCTCGGTGGATACCATTCCGCTCGTTGGCGAGCAGCAATTAGCCGAAGCCGTTCGCGCCGTTCCCCGCCTCGCGCGCGCCAGCGCCCTCGTTCTCGCCGGCTCGCTCATGGGCGGCGATATCGAAGCCGCCGTTCGCGAAGTCCGCGCCGCGGGTCTCCTCGTCATCAGCCTCAACATGGCGGGCAGCGTACCGGACGCCGCCGATCTCGTTGTCACCGACCCCGTGCAGGCCGGCGTGATGGCCGTCATGGCCGTGGCCAATACCGCGAAGTTCACTGTGGCGCGCCTCAGCAAACGCGTGTTCTGATTCATCCATCCGGCGTCGGTGCGTTTCATCGCGGCAATTTCGTCCGACATTTTTCTCTCATCCGAACGCAATGCTGTTGTCATTTTCGGTCCATACAATCGTCAACGTTACCCCAACTCCAGAAAGAGGAAACGTAAAAGACGATGCGTTCTTATCTCTCAGCCTTGATGGCGGAACTGCTGATCGCCGGCTCGGTCATCAGTCCCGTCACAGCCCAGGCACAATCAAAGAGCAGTTCCGCCGCCACAACGACGCCTGTCACGCACCTTGTCGTCATCTTCCAGGAAAACATTTCTTTCGATCATTACTTCGGCACTTATCCCCACGCCGAAAATCCCGCCGGCGAGCCGGAGTTTACAGCCTCGCCGGATACGCCCGCCGTCAACGGCCTGAGCGGCATTCTCAGCACCAATAATCCGAACCTGAACCCGGCCAACGGAAGCGGCGCCACGAATCCCTTCCGCCTGGGCCGCGCGCAGGCCGCGACCGCCGACCAGAATCACAATTACGGTCCGGAACAGGCTGCGCTGCACGGTGGCCTCATGGATCTCTTTCCGGCCAGCGTGGGCGTTGGAAACTCCAGCGGTGTGCTCGGCACGCCGCTGCTCACAAAGGGTCTGAACATGGGCTACTATGACGGCAACACGGTCACGGCCCTCTGGAACTACGCCCAGAAGTACGCGATGAGCGACAATTCCTACGACACGATTTTTGGACCGTCCACTCCCGGCGCCATCAACCTCGTCGCCAGCCAGACCGACGGCGTTATTAACAATGCAAACGGAACCGGCGCGGTCACCGCCAACGGCGCGGGCGGACTGGCCGATATCGGCGACGCCGATCCGGCCGGCGATGTCTGCTCCACTTCCTCCGGCGAGGTTTTTCAGATGTCCGGCGCGAATATTGGCGACCTGCTGAATGCCAAAGGCGTCACCTGGGGCTTCTACACGCAGGGATTCGATCTCGGAGTTACGAATTCCAACGGCACAACCGGCTGCAAGCGCAGCACCACCTCCCTGATCACCGCCACCAGCAAGGCGGATTACATCCCTCACCACGAACCGTTCCAATACTACAAATCCACCGCAAATCCGACGCACGCGCGTCCCGCTTCGGTCGCTTCGATCGGCCAGACGGACGCCGCCAATCACCAGTACGATTTGCACGATTTCTACGATGCGATCCTGACCGGCAACTATCCGGCGGTGAACTTCCTCAAAGCCGCCGGTTATCAGGACGGCCACGCCGGATATTCCGATCCGCTCGACGAACAGGCGTTCATCGTACACGTGATCAATTTCCTCCAGCAGAATGCCGACTGGCAGCACACCGCCGTTGTGATCCTCTATGACGATTCCGATGGCTGGTACGACCACCAGATGCCTCCGATCGTCAATCAGTCAGCCAGCCCCGCGGATACGCTTTCCGGGAACGGCCTCTGCGGAAGCACCGGGCCGAACTCCGCGCTGCCTGGCGTCGGCGGCGTTGCTCACGCGCAGGGCCGCTGCGGCTATGGACCGCGCCAGCCGCTGCTGGTGATCTCGCCCTGGTCGAAGACCAACTTCGTCGATCACACGCTCACTGACCAGACTTCGGTCATTCGCTTCGTCGAAGACAACTGGCTCAACTCGCAGAGAATCGGCGAGGGGTCGTTTGACTCCGTAGCCAATTCCATCGCGAATATGTTTGACTTCGATGGCAAGCAGCCGGCGAAGGGCCGCTACATCCTCAACGAAACCACCGGCGAACTCGTAACGCGCGGTGGAGGTCAGAACCGCCGCTGATCTTTTCCGGACCGCCTCGGGCGCGCGCTCAGGAGACGCGAAGCGCGCGCCCTTTCCCTGTTTATAAGAACGCCTCAACACCGTGTCCCTCACCAGACGAACATTTCTCTGCGGCGCAGCCGTGCTCGCCGCCCGCGCCGAAAGCCGCCCGCTCGATCCCGGAAAGCTCACGAAGTTTGCAGACCCTCTGCCGTTGCCCACCCTGGCGAAAAGCCTCGGACGCAAACCGGTTCCCGGCGAACCGGGACTGGATGCCCCGTTCTTCCGCATTGCGATGCGTGAATTCCAGTGCAAACTGCATCGCGATCTCCCGCCCACCACGATGTGGGGCTATGACGGTATGTCCCCAGGGCCCACCATCGAAGCCCGCAGCGGCGAAGGATTGCTCGTCGAATGGGTCAACAATCTGCCCACGCGTCACCTGCTGCCCGTCGATCATCACATCCACGGCGCCGAGGCGGACAAGCCGGATGTCCGCGCCATCGTCCATGTACACGGCTCGAAATGTCCGCCCGAAAGCGATGGTTACCCGGAAAACTGGTACACGCCGGGCAAATCGCTGACCAGCTACTATCCCAACCGGCAGGACCCCGCCGCGCTCTGGTATCACGACCACGCGATGGGAATCACGCGTCTGAGTATGTATGCGGGACTATTCGGATTTTTTCTGCTGCGCGACAAAGTCGAAGACGGCCTCAACCTTCCCAGCGGCGCGGACGAAATACCTTTAACGATCTGCGACCGCTCGCTGCTCGAAAACGGTCAACTGGATTACCCGGCCTCGGGCATTCCGGGCGCGCCCTGGGTGCCCGAAGCGCCCGGCGAAGCTTTTCTCCTCAACGGCAGGATCTTTCCGTATCTCGAAGTGGAGCCGCGCCGCTACCGCTTTCGCATTCTGAACGCAGCCAACAGCCGGTTCTTCCATCTGTCACTTTCGAACGATCAGCCGTTCACTTTGATCGGCACGGATCAGGGCCTGCTCCCTGCGCCCGCCGAAGTGAAAAGCATGATGATCGCTCCCGCCGAACGCGTGGACGTGATCCTCGATTTCAGCGGCCAGGCAGGCGCTCAAATCGTGCTGCTTTCCGGCACTTTCTCACTTATGCAATTTCGCGTGGGCCGGAACCGCGCGACGGACACGAGTTCCCTGCCCGCAAAACTGCGGCCCGCGCCGCGCACGCCGGAGTCATCCGCCATCCGCACCCGGCGCTTGCGAATCATCGAAGACAAGATGGCAAACGGCGATTCCATGATGATGCTCCTCAACGGCATGCACTGGGACATGCCGGTGACCGAGAATCCCACCATCGATACCACCGAAATCTGGGAACTGGTCAACACCACCGAGGATTCGCACCCTATCCATCTGCACCTGGTTCGTTTTCAGATTCTCGATCGCCGTAACTTTAACGAACTCGTCTACTGGCGGACCGGCGAACTGGCCTGGACAGGCGATCCGGTGGCGCCGGAACCCTCCGAAGCCGGCTGGAAAGATACCGTTCGCGCCCACGGGCTCATGGTGACGCGCATCATCGTACGCTTCGAAGGCTACACCGGCAGATACGTCTGGCACTGCCATCTGCTTGAGCACGAAGACAACGAAATGATGCGCCCCTATGACGTACTGCCGGCAAACATGACAATGGGCTGACATTCCGGTCGGGAAATGTTCTCGGGATCGGCATCCAGTGTTCATAATGGCCGCCTAATTTGGTGGGCAGAGGTGAAGCCACATGCCCGCCGTCCCCCATTTACTGGCCAGCACGCTCGACCGCTGGTTTTCGGATCAGATCTCGCGCGCCTACGCTCCCGTTCGGTATACCCAGCGCGATTTCTTCCCGAACCTGCTCACCAGCCTGAACATTCGCTATGAATGTTCACCCGCCGGTCTCGCCCGCATTCCGGCGAAAGGACCCGCCATCATCGTCGCCAACCACCCCATGGGACTCGCCGACGGCGCGATCCTGGGCGCGCTTCTCGAAAGCATCCGGCCAGACATCCGGTTCCTGGCGAATTCGCTGCTGATGAGGGTTCCCCAACTGCGGAACTACGTCATCCCGGTCGATCCCTTCGGCGGCCCCGCGGCCACCCGGTTCAATCGCGCCGGACTTCGCCGCTCCATCGAATGGCTGCAATCGGGCGGACTCCTCATCGTCTTTCCCGCAGGCGAAGTGGCGTCGATGCGCCTTCCCGGCCGCATTGAAGAGCCGGAGTGGAACCAGAACGTCGTGCGCCTGATTCAGCGAATGAACGCGCCCACCGTACCCGTCTACATTCACGGCGGCAACAGCCCCGTCTTCCACGCCGCGGGGCTTTTGAGTCCGATGCTGCGCACCATGATGCTGCCCTCCGAGTTACTGAACAAATCCGGTCAGCGGATTCGGGTGTCTGTGGGAAGCGCTATCGCTCCCGGCCGACTCGCGCGGCTGAAAGATCTCCGCGCCGCCACGGATTACCTGCGCGCCCGCACCCACATGCTCGGCAAGCGGGAGCGTTCTTCCGCACGGTCACGCTTCCGTCCTCAGCCCATCGCCGCGGAACAGCCGGCCGAAACGGTCGCGGTGGAAATCGGCGCCCTGCCCGCGGCGCAGATTCTCCTCACCCACAACGAATACGCCGTCTGCTACGCCTCAGCGGCCCAAATACCCGCGGCGCTGCTCGAAATCGGACGTCTCCGCGAGCTCACTTTCCGCAGCGCCGGCGAAGGCGCCGGACGCTCCCGCGATCTCGACCGCTTCGATCGACACTACGATCACCTGATCCTCTGGAACCGCGAGAAACGGGAAATCGCCGGCGCTTACCGTATTGCGAAAACAGACGTTGTGGGCCAACTCTACACCAGCACTCTTTTCAAACTCCGCCGCGATTTCTACCAGCGCATTCAGCCCGCCCTCGAACTCGGCCGTTCGTTCGTCCGCTCCGAATACCAGAAGGGCTATTTGCCGCTTCTGCTCCTCTGGAAAGGCCTTGGCCACTACGTCGCCGCATTCCCGCAATACAAAATTCTCTTCGGGCCTGTGAGTATCAGCAACGGCTACTGTTCCTCTTCGCGCGAGCTGATGGTCGAGTTCCTGACCGAGCGCCACGGCGACAGCGACATGAGCGACTGCGTCCGCCCCCGAAAGAAATTCCACGTCCGGCGTAATTTCAGTTCGCTGCTGTCCGATCTCGACGATCTCTCCGCCGTCATCGCCGAACTCGAAGAAGATCGCAAAGGCGTCCCCATTCTCCTGCGGCACTACCTGCAATTAGGTGGACGCATACTCGAATTCAGCGTCGATCGCCGCTTTTCGAACGTGCTCGACGGTCTGATAGTCGTGGATCTGACGCGCGCCAAACGCGCCCAGCTCGATCGCTACATGGGGAAAGAAAACGCCGCAAAATACCTCGCGCGGCACACCGTTTGACTCATCGCGCGAGCATCCCGAACCCTGCGGGCCCATAACCGAATTCCCGCCCCAGCGCCCGCGCGCGCCGCTCCATGCGCGCCAGCGCCTCGCGCTGAAACGCCGGGTCCAGCCACTCACTCCACCCATGCCGCTTGCAGATTCGCGCCGCCGCCTCGCGCGTCGTGGCGCCGGATCTCTTCACCGCCCGTACATGAAACGGATCCGCGATCAGCGGCCCGTTCGATACCGCCGCCGCCCGCTCCACCAGCGCGTCCGGATCGCAGGGGAGAACCGGCGCCATCGCAACCGACACTGCAATCCCCGCATCCCGCAACGCTCCCGCCGTGCGCCACCGCTCCTCCACGCTCGCGCAATGCGGCTCAAAAATACGGCGTACTTCATCGCGATCCGTCGTCACCGAAAAACTCACGCGAAGCCGATTCCCCATCTCCCGCAACAAATCGAGATCCCGCAAAATCAACGGTCCGCGCGTCTGAATCACGAATATCCGCGGCGGAGCCGCAATCGCCGCCCGCAATATTCCGGGCATCAGCCGTTGCGTCTCCTCCGCCGGCTGATAAGGATCGGTGAGCGGCGAACAGTAAATCACCTGCCGCGGACGCAGCGCCCGGCGCAGCAGTTCCGCCGCATTGCTCTTGAACGTAGTGAATTCGCCCCAATGCCGCCAATCCTCAGGACGGAGCCCGCCCTGCACCCGCATCGTCGGCACATAACAATAGGAACACCCGAACGTACAGTTGCGCGCGGGCGTCAGCGAATGCGTGAAGCCCGCCTCCGCCAGGAATCCGGAGACCGGCGTCAGGATCGATTGCGCGTCGGCGCCGTAGATGTGAAAAGGCACGGAGCCGCCGCGCTAACGTCCCGCCCGGCGATTCACCTCCGCCGCTTTGTCCTTCGTAATTTCCTGCATAGTGACAGTCTTCTTATCGTTGTCATCCACGCTGATCTGTGTACCCAGGCTCTCGAACGGATGCATGTAGTCCGGATCGAAATACGCGCCCGGCTCTAATTCCTCCCAGGCGAAAACCCGGTACTTTCCCGGCGCCAGCCCCCTGAGCGTGAACCCGCCGTCATTGCGGGTCCGCCCCTGGTGATAGAGGTCTCTCCTGTCCGGCTCCAGCGGATCGGGAGTGATGGTGATCATTGCATCCGTAGCCGGCTGTCCATCGGCGCCGGTCACCGTCCCATCTACCTCCGCGGCCGTCATACTCACCACGACCTGCAGCGTCCCACCCGAACTCATATCCACGGCGTGTTGCAGCGCGTCCTGTCCATTGAGCGTTGCGGACTTCAGATATCCACCAGGAGGAACGCCCGCGTTTACCCGGAATGAAAGCGGTGGAACACTGGTGAATTTAAACGATCCATCCGCCTGCACCTGAGCCGGCTGAACATTGCCGCCAATCACGAAGCCATCGTCGGATTGGAGTTGTATCGCCCGCACTCGCGCCACCTGCGCCGCTCCCCGTCCCGGCCCCGCATTCTGGCCCGCATTCTGAGACCCCAAACTTTGCTGAGGGGGGCCCTGCGGCGCGACCGTCGCATTCTCCGGAACAATCCGGACGACGCCGGAGATATCGACGCCGCCCTTCGCCGCCAGATCCAGATCGCCGATATCCTGATTCGAGATCACGATAGTGGACCGCCCGACTGTCTGTATCTGCCCCTGCATCCGCATCGCCGAAATGGTCCAGGTTCCCGGCGTCAGGCCACTGATGTCGAAAGTTCCATCTGGCTTCAGCATCTGCATATTCATCCCGAACGTCCCGCCGTCGGGCGGCGTCGCCGCAATCTGTATGCGGCCGGCCATCGGACGCGCTCCTGGCTCGACGGGAGGCAAATCGCCGGTCACTTTACCGCGGACGTGATACACCGG
>CAZWTH010000157.1:0-4146 GCA_964636715.1 uncultured Solibacteraceae bacterium
ATCGTCTACATCGACGAGATCGACAAGATCGCCCGCAAGAGCGGCGGCAGTCCGTCGCTCACCCGCGATGTGTCGGGCGAGGGCGTGCAGCAGGCGCTGCTCAAGCTGATCGAGGGCACCATCGCCTCGGTCCCCCCGCAGGGCGGCCGCAAGCACCCGCACCAGGTATTCACCCCGATCGAGACGACGAACATCCTGTTCATCTGCGGCGGGGCTTTCGTGGGCCTCGAAAAGATCATCGCGCGGCGCATCGGCAAGAAGTCGATGGGCTTCCTTCAGGAAGAAGGCGCGCAGAAGGAACAATCGAAGACGGTCGGCATCAGCGAACGCCGCGACGTGGACCTTCTTCGTCATCTCCAGCCGCAGGACCTGATCCGCTACGGCTTCATCCCGGAATTCATTGGACGTCTGCCCGTCGTGGCGACTCTCGAAGATCTGGATAAGGCCGCGCTGATCCAGATTCTGTCGCGCCCCAAGAACGCGATCATCAAGCAGTACCAGCGGCTCTTTGAATACGAGAACGTGCGGCTGCGGTTTACCGATGACGCGCTCGACGCGATCGCGGCGCTGGCGCTCGAACGCAAGGTGGGCGCCCGCGGTCTGCGCATGATCATCGAAGACATGATGCTGGACCTGATGTACTTCCTGCCGTCCTACAAGAAGGTGAAGGAATTCCAGGTGACGCGCGAGATGGTAGTGGCGCAGAAGATCGCGCTCAACCTGCTCGAAAAAGCGGGCTAGTTCCTAGCGCAGGACGCCGGTCTGGTAGTCCACCGCGAGACGCGCAGCCTGATATTCGTACCGCGCCGATGCGTTGGCAATCTGCGCCTGCGTCAGATTCAGTTGCGCGTCGCTTAATTCCACAATCGAACTGAGACCGAGGTCGTAGCGGCTCTGCGCGAGATCGAGCGCGGACTGCGCCTGCGTGAGCAATTGCTCGGTGAGGCCCACCCGCTCGTTCGCCGTGGCGGCGTTCAGGTAGGCGGTACGGACATCGCGGGTGACGAGGTTGATCTCGTTCGTGACCCGGTCGGCGGCGGCCTTCGCGCGGAGTTCGGCCTCGTTTTGACGGGCGTGGAACAAGCCGCCGTTCAGGATCGGAATGCTGAGATTGACCCCGGCGGCGCCGTAGTGGTGCGGGACCTGGGGATCGCCCGCGGGGGAGACGCCCACAACCCCGGCCGCGCCGATGGTCGGGTAGTTGAGTGCATGCTCCGCCTGCGCGAATCGCTCCGCGGCGCTCTGTTCGAGGCGGAGGCTCTTCAGTTCGGGGCGGTCCTGCAGGGCCTGCTGGATCAGCGGATCGACGGTGGCCGGCAGCGTCTGCGGCGTGGTTTCCTCCGCCAGATCGAAATCGGTCTGGGCGGGTTGTCCGATGGCGGTCGCCAGTGCGGCTTCGGCGGAATTGAGATCGTTCTTCGCCTGGGAGAGCAGCAATTGAGCGCTGGCGAGATTGACTTTCGCGAAGCTGGCGTCGAGTCCGGATTTCAGGTTGTTCTGGAAGAGGGTCTGGACCTTATCGCTCATGACCTGCCGTTGGGAAACCGTCTGCTGCGCGACCTTGAGAACGGCGTTCGCGCGGAGGACCGCGAAGTACGCCTGGACGGTAGATATCAGGACATTCGCGCGCGTCCCTTCGACGATCTGGTCCTGCGACTGGGCGCGCAGATTGGCGGTTGCGGTGAGGTCTTTGGTGCGCCCGAAATCCGTGAGGAGCTGGGTCGCCGTGATGCCGGAGCCGATGCGGTTGTACAGAGACGGGTTGTTCAGCGCGCCCGCGGCGATACGGCTGCCGGCATCGGCGCCGACGCCGGTGACCGCGCCGGACAACTGCGGGGCCATCGCGGACTTTACCTCATTCGGGACCTCATGAGAGGCTGAGGCGGAGTACTGCGCGGAAGAGATGGCCGGATTGTGGGCGAGCGCCAGTTTCTCGGCGTCCGCCAGCGTGAGATGAAGAGGCTGCTGAGCCGCCAGCGGCAGGGCTAACAGAGCGACGAGGAGCTTCATGCCGTTGGCCTGTTCCTGTAGATCAGAAGATAAGCCGCGGGAACGATGAACACCGTGATCAGCACGGAAAGCGAGAGGCCGCCGAGCAGCGCGCGCGCGAGCGGGGCATAGGCTTCGCTGCCTTCGCCGAGTTTCAGCGCCATCGGCAGCAGGCCGATGATGGTGGCGAGCGAGGTCATCAGCACCGGGCGCAGACGGACGCGGCACGATTGAGCGACCGCGTCCCGGACGGAGAGACCTTCTTCACGCAGCTGGCGCGTGAACTCCACGATCAGGATGCTGTTGGAAACCGCGATGCCGGTGAGCATGACGACGCCCATGAGCGACATGACGTTGAGCGTGGTGCCGGTCCACCAGAGCGTGAGAATCACCCCGGTAATGCCCGGCGGAACGGCGAGCAGAATGATCATGGGATCGATAAAGCTGCGGAACTGAGCAACCAGAATCAGGTAGAGGAGCACGACCGCCAGGCTGAGGCCGATGGCGAAGCTGTGGAACGAAGCTCGCATACCCTGGACCATGCCCCGGAGCGTAATATTAAGCCCGACGGGGGTTTTTGTGCCGGCGATGATGTGGTCAATCGAATCCGCGATATCTCCCAGCTCTTCACCGAGCGGGCGGACATAGACATCGGTGACGCGGCGGATCTGGTAGTGGTCGACTTCGGTCGGCGCCTGAATTCGAGTAATGGAGCTGATGGCGTCGAGGCGAGTCGGCAACGTATTGCTCGAAGCGCGCAGCGGAATCGAGCGAAGATCGGAGAGGGACTTGATCTGTCCTTCGTTGTACTGCACGGTCAGCATGTAATCCTGGCCGGATCGGGGATCGACCCAGTAGCTGGGGGCGATCATCTGGTTGCTGGTCAGCGCCGTAATCACGTTGCCCACGACTTCCTGCTGATCGAGGCCGAGTTCGCTGGCCCGCGTCCGGTCGACCTTCAGGCGAAGCGCGGGATAATCGACATCCTGCGGGATATAGACATCGGCCACGCCGGGGATGCGCCGAATGCTCGAAGCCAGATTGAGAGCCGTGGCGTGCGCGTTATCGAGATTCGAACCGGCTACCTGAACATCGATCGGGGCGGGGAGGCCGAGATTGAGAACGGCGTCCACCATGCCTCCCGACTGGAAGTAGGTACTCAGTTCGGGAAGATCTTCGGCGATGCGTTTTTTCACGCGCGCCATATAGTCATAGCTGCCGACTTTGTGGTCCTCTTTGAGCCCCACCTGCACGAAGGCGGTGTGCTGCGCGGAATTGCTGGTATAGATGGAAGAGAATCCCGGCGTGACGCCAATGTTCGAGAGGACAACGTCGAGATCCCCGGGCGGGATCACGTCGTGGATGATCTTCTCGACTTTGGCAATCTCGCCTTCCGTCACGTCGATGCGGGTTCCGGAGGGCGCCTTTACGTTGATGACGAACATGCCGGCGTCAGTTCTCGGAAAGAAGGCGAGTCCGAGACGGGGGAAAAGCGCGAGGCTGGCGGCAAAGCCGATAGTACAGACGAAAACGGTGGCCCAGGGCCAGGCGAGGACAAAGCCCACGGAGCGGTCATACACCTTCAGGAAGGACTCGAAGCGGTCATTGAACCAGACATTGAAGCGTTCACCGAGCCGCCAGCCCCCTGTCTTCTTCTTCAGTTCCACTTCGACAGGGATCTCGGACGAAGGCGTGTTGTGGTGGGAAGCGGCTTTCAGGAAGCGCGCGCAGAACAGCGGCACTACCGTCATCGCGACAAAGAAAGAGGCAAACAATGCGAGCACGACGGCGAGGGCGAGCGCGGAGAACAAAAACTGGCTGACGCCATAGAGGAAAGTCACCGGGAAAAATACGACGGCGGTGGTCAGCGTCGCGGCCAGCACGGGCAGCGTCACTTCGCGTCCACCTTCGGCGGCCGCGGTTTCCGGATCCTTACCCATTTCGAGATGGCGGTAGATATTTTCGAGAACGACGACCGAGTTATCGATCAGCCGCGACAAAGCCAGCGCCAGGCCGCCCAGCACCATACTGTTAATCGATCCTCCGCCAAACTGCAGAGCCATGAAGGTGGCTAGAACAGAAAGGGGAATCGAGAAGAAGACGGCGACGGTAGCGCGCAGACTGCCGAGGAAGATGAGGATCATCAGGGTCGTCAGG
>CAZWTH010000158.1:0-15966 GCA_964636715.1 uncultured Solibacteraceae bacterium
CGATCGATCACGTGGATCTGGGCGGCGGGCTTGGCATCGCCTATCGAATGGGCGATGAGGCTCCCCTGATCCGCGATTTCATTACCGATCTGCGCGAGCGCATCGGCAGAGCGAAGGTCACGGTCATGATCGAGCCAGGACGGTCGATCGTTGGCTCCGCCGGGGTTCTGCTCACGCAGGTGCTCTACCGCAAACAGAGTCCCACGAAAGAATTTGTGGTGATCGATGCCGCGATGAACGACCTCATTCGTCCCGCGCTCTATAAAGCGCATCACGAAATACGTCCGGTGCGCCAGATCGCCAATGCGCCAACCGTGATTGCGGATGTGGTGGGCCCCGTGTGCGAAACCGGCGATTTCCTTGCGCGCGATCGCGAAATGGCGGATGCGGCGCCCGGCGACTGGCTGGCCGTTTCGTCGGCGGGCGCTTACGGATTCGTGCAGGCCTCGAATTACAATTCGCGTCCGCGCGGCGCGGAAGTGCTGGTGGAGGGCTCGAACTGGCGCGTGATCCGCACCCGCGAGACCTATGAAGATTTAATCCGCGGCGAAAGCGTCTGAACGCTGTTTAGACGCCCGGCCACTGATCGCCGTCGTCATCGTCCTCATCCACCTCGACGGGCTTTTTCGCTTTAGCGGGCTTCACCTTCGCAGGCTTCGCGGGCTTTTCCTTCTTCGGTTTGGGTTCGCTCTTGAGGAAACCAAAGAGGCCTTTCGATTTCGGCTTCGGTTCGGCAAACGCCGGCGCCGGCGGCTCCTCAAAGGTGGTAGCTTCAGCGAACGTCGGCCCCAAATCGGCAACAGCTTCGGGCGCCGGTTGAGATGCCGCTTCCGGTGGCGGAGCACTCTCATTCGCGGCCGGCGCTTCCGTCGCGGACGTCGTGGTGGCAACTTCGGTCACTTCGGCTCCGGCTTCGATCGCCTCGGCGGATTCAGCTTCGCCCTCGGCGGACTCAGCATCCTCGTCGTCATCGTCGTCGAAATCAGCCGCGCCTTCGGTCTTCGTGTAGTAGTAGGTGTATTTGCTGTACAGCTCGCCCGCGCGCGCGCCGTTCGCCACAATACCGAGAACATTGTTTTCACAAAGCGTCTGGATGGCGCGGACCACGCTGTCATACGTGGTGGAACCAATGCGCACCACGAGAATGATGCCGTCGGTGATGGTGGCCAGCAGGTTCGCATCGGCCGAGAACAGAAGCGGCGGCGTATCGAGAATGACCCAGTTGAAAACCTTGCGGAAAGAATCCAGCGTGTACCGGACCGGCCGCATATTCAGAAGTTCGAGGGGGTTCCGGACGGCGGAACCGGCGGGGAGGATATACAGATTGGTCCCCTCGACATGACGGATACACTCTTCGAGCGATTTTTCGCCCAGCAGAAAATCGGAAAAACCCGGCGACCGCTCGCATTGAAACTGCTGGTGGACAACAGGACGGCGAAGGTCGAGATCGGCGAGGAGAATGGGGTGTTCGAGCTGGGCCTGCGCCAGCGCGAGATTGCAGGCCGTGAACGTCTTTCCTTCGGCGGGTGAGGCGCTCGTGCAGACGATCACGCGCAGGTCCTGCTGCGCCTGCATGTGATTCAGGCGGGTGCGGAGACTGCGAAATTCTTCCGACGCGCCGTCATGCGGCTCATCGGGATTGATCAGATGCGCTTCCGGAGCCGGACGGAATGGAATGGTCTTGCAGCGGGCCAGAAAAGCGCGCGCGTCAATCTGAAGACCGCCATTCTCCGGACGCATGAGCCCGCGGGATGGCTGCGCCGGCACATCGACCGGCGATTCCACATTGGCGATGCCGGCTTCGTCCTGAACAACGAGCGCGCCGTCGGCGGATGGGTCGCCCGCCCCGTCAAGCAATTGCTCCGCGCGCCGAAGCGCGTCATGAACCCGGCTCACGCGGCCCCCGCTCCCAGCGTGTGCTGGAAGTAATAGACCACGGCTCCGCTCACCGCGGCCGCGCCGAGGATGACCGCCGTCGCCCACGCCAGATACGTCAACCGCCGTTTGCGCCGCACCAGCATGGTGTTCTCGAGCAGCGGGATGCTGCACAGTACGGGCAGGTTGGTGTAAGCGCGAACGTCCTTCAGATTCTTGAGCGACGTGTCGCGCGCTTCCTGCAGACCGGCCATCGCAAGCCCAAGAATCATCGAGATCGCGAACCCGGCGCCAATGATCAGATAGCGGTTTGGCTTGGCGGGATCGATCGGCAGATTGGCGATATCGAGCACGTCGAGCACCTCGCCGGCCTTGCGCTCGATTAACTGGCCATTCTCATCGGCAAGCTGGTTTTTCTTCTGCAGCTCGATGTAATTCGACTGGGCCATATTCACGGCCTGATTCAGCTGAGCGTAGGTGGCTTCGATGCCGGTGCCGTCCTTGAGATTCCGCTCGATGTCGTCGCTTTCCTTCTGATAATCGGCCTTGCTCTTTTCGAGCTGAGCGATATCGTCCGTCATCGACTTCATCTGCGCCTGATATTGCTTGATTTGTTCTTCAATGCCGCGGCGCTGCTCGGCGGCTTTCATCGCGATCAGGGTCTTTGGCCCGGAGGCGTCCTTTTGCGCCTGGGCCGCGTCGGCGTCCTGCTTCGCCTTCACTTTCGCCTGGACCTGCGCGTACCGCGTCCGGAAAGTATCCAGTTGCTCCTGCATGGCGCGAAGCGGCGGATATTTATCGTTGTGAGTCTTGTGCTGAATCTCAATGCTTAACTCGAGATTGCTGATATCCCGGTCGAGCGTGGCGAGTTCCTGGTTCTGCTGCGCGGCGGGACTGCCGGGAAGGATGCTCAGGTTCTCGAGCGCCGCCTGATCCTGATCGAAAACATCGAGACGGGCCTGGGCGGTATCCTTCGCAATCTGATATTGCGTGATCATCCGCCGGTCGTCGGTGATCTTGCTCGTGGCCGCCTCGATCTTCGCGGTGAAGCTCTGCTGACGCGCGATATTAGTCGCCACGTCTTCCGGAAGCTTGCCGGCGTTTCCTTCCTTGAACGCGGTGAGCTTGTCGTTCGCGTCGGAAAGATCGGCTTTGGCTTTCTGGAGCATGTCGCTCACGAAATCCTTGACCGTGTCCTGATCCTGTTTTTGAGTGTTCTGGTTTTGCTCTTCGAACTTGGAGATTAACGCCGTTACCGTCTGCTGGGCTTTAAAGCGGTCTTTGTAGTCGAAGCTGATGTTGAACGCCACCGCCCTCTTTGTCGAGCTTCCCTCCGCCGTGACGGGATCGATGTGAATCGCCTTGCGCATGTCCTCAATGACATCTTCGAGAGGCTTCTCCTTCTGCTCTTCCGCGTAAAGCTTCAGGCGCGGATCGTTGATGATGGAGCTCAGCTCCGCGCGGCTCATGATCTGGGTCTCCATCGTCTGGATGCGTTCGCCGAGCGAACTGGCGATGGTCGATTGCACCATGCTTTCCGTCACGTGCGCGGGCATGATCTGCATCGTCGCCTTCGAGGTGTATGTGTTGTGAAGAACGAACGCGACACAGATGGACACAACCAGACCGAAAAACGCCGGACCGGCAATCCAGCCGGCATGACGCCGGCCAATGTCAATATAATCCTCAACGTCGAGTGAACGTCTTGAAATCGTGAATGATTGCGTTGCTACCATCGAAACTCAGTCTCCGGGAACGTAGATAACGTCCCCGTCCTCCAGCGTGATGTTCTTGTCGAGGCCCTCGCCCTTCGCCACCGCCTTCTTGAAATTGAACGTGACGATCGTTTTCGCGCCGCGCCGGACCGTCACCTTGTCCTTTTTCGCGAATTCCTGAAATCCCGCCACGGAAAGCGCATCGAGAAGCGTGGTTTCCTGAATCAGCGGGAACGGACCCGGCCGCAGAACCGCGCCAAACACGGTGTAGTGTTTGCTGTTACTCCGCAGAAGCTGAACGTTGACCACGGGCTCCAGGATGCCGCCGTCATCCCGAAGCTTCTGCGTGATGATATCGGTCAGTTGCGGTCCTGTCATTCCGGTCGCTTTGAATTCACGAATCAGCGGCATGGACATCCGGCCGTCCGGCATGATTGTGTAGGTCCCGCTCACCGTAGGTTCCCCCGCCACAGTCACTCCCAGAACGTCGTTCGGCCCATAGACATAGAAAGGCGTCTTATCGTCCTCGCCTGCAATTTTTCCTGCGGAATCTTCCTGGGATGGCTCGGGGGCGGTTTTCCCCTCCGCGGTTTTCGTCTCCGGCGCAGTGTTCCCCTGCGCCGCGGCCGGAGGTGCAGGCCGCGCGGGCGGTGGGGACGAGCGCCGTGCGTTTGCCGCTGCCCCTTTCTGCCGAAGCGCCGGCGGGACCCCCGCAACGGGGCATAACCAGGGCTGGTCTTTCGGACAATCGGCGGAGGCCGCGGGAGGAGCAATGGAGGCGGTCTCCGGCTCCGCAGCGGGCGTACTCTCCGGCGTCACGGCTGGCCCCGGCCCGGCCGCGGGCGCGGCAGACTGCACAACGTCGCTCGGATAGTTCAGCAGGAACTGGTTCGCGTCTTCGAATCCTTTGATGGGAGACTTCGGGGCATTCTCCGGCTTCATCACCCCGTCCTGAATCATCTTCTGGATCGCAGACGGCACGTTTCGTGCGATTTCCGCATCCGTCTTGTGCGTGCCATTCATGTTGAACATCAGCCGCTGCAGCGTCTGGGTGACGCAAAACCAGGCGGCGCCGGCCGGGCAACCGGCGGGACTCGCCCCAGCCGGGCGCGCCGCCGGGGGAGGCGTCGCGGGAGCAATATTTTCTGTACTTTGAGCGGCGGGCGCTGGAGGAGACACCTCGGGCGCCGACTGCGCACCCGCGAGACAAACCGTCATAAAGACGCCAACGGCCAGCCTTGACCAGGATTCCATGCCCACTCTATAAATCGTAGCAAGACAGAAGGACGTTCGAGAATATACTTCGGTATATGGGACATAGTACTTTACATCAACGAGCCTGGTTCCTGGCGAAGACCGACCCGGAAACGTACTCCATCGAACAATTGGCAAAAGACAAACAGACGGTCTGGGACGGCGTTAAGAATCCGCAGGCTCTCCGCGCCATTCGGGAAATGCGCACGGGAGACCGCGTCTTCATTTATCACAGCCAGGGTGAGGCCGCCATCGTCGGCATGGCGGATGTGGTGGGGGATGGCCGGCCCGATCCCAAAAATCCGAAGCTGGCGGTCGCCGATTTCCGCTTCGCCGGCCGGATCGAACCGCCCGTCACCCTCCGCGAGATCAAGGAATCCGAGGAATTTTCCGGCTGGGCTTTGGTCCGGCAAAGCCGCCTCTCCACCATGACGGCGCCGGCCCCGTTTGTGGACTGGATGCGTAAGAAACGGCCTGAGATAAAGTTCTAAACCCAGGATTCCCCGGGCTGTTATTCGGCGTTTATTCCAAAATTGGAATTTTGCCGATTTGCAACACGTCTAAATCTTTTATTTTCAAACTAAAAGTCGGCCAACACTGGCATCTCAACTGCACTTACAATGGGGATGACGGCGTCGTGTGTGCTCCCACGGCGAACGGCCCTGTATGCTTCAGGATCTGAAGTTCCAGTTGTCGACAGCACTGCTCACGGTGGCGACGATCGCCGCCGCGATTGCGGCTGTCGTGAACTTCCAGCAGGTCCAGAAGTTTCGCCTCCCGGACGACGGGGTCCTCTGGGCCGAGCACGCGGGCAACGTGATCGCCGCCCGAGTGATCTCCGATGGCCCCGCGGAACATGCCGGAATTCATGAAGGCGACGTCCTTCGGTCGATCCAGAACGTCACCATCACGAGGGCGGATCAGGTAGCGCAGACACTCGGCGCCATCGGCGCCTGGGGCAAAGCGACTTACCACCTGGACCGTGAAGGAATTGACATCCCCGCAACGGTTTTCGTCGGCGAAGTGCGGCGCGGAGCCACGCTTTCCTATCAATACCTGGTCGGCATTGCGTATCTGGCGATCGGCTTATTCATTTATTTCCGGCGAGCGAGCGCGCCCAAAGCGCGGCACTTTTTCATCTTTTGCCTGGCTTCGTTTGTCTTTTCGTGTTTCCACTACACCGGTAAGCTGAACGCATTCGACCAGGTTATGTACTGGGGCAACCTGGTGGCGGGCTGGCTTGCCCCGGCGTTGTTCCTGCATTTCTGCGCCGGATTTCCCGAACCCCCGCAGTGGTACCGCCGCTGGATGACGGCGGCGATCTACGCGCCCGGAATTCTGCTGACCATCCTCGCGTTCGGATTTGGAGCCGGTTTCCTGACCGCGCCGGATTACTCCCCGGTGGAAGTTCGCTACGTCCTCGACCGCGTCTGGCTCGGTTTACTCACCGTGACCTACATTGCGAGCGCAATCGTGCTGCAGAACGGTTACCGGAAGTCGGAAGACACGGTCATCCGGCAGCAATTGAAGTGGCTGCGCAACGGCATCGTGTTTGGCTTCGCGCCATTCGGTATTCTCTACGCGGCCCCGTACGTCCTCGGGACGTACATGCTCGATTACCCGTATCTCGATTACGCGGTACTCACTCTGCCTCTGATCCCGCTAACGATCGCGTACGCCATCGTGCGCTACCGGCTGATGGACGTGGACGTCATTTTCCGGCGCGGCTACGCCTATACGCTGGCGACTCTGTGCGTGCTGGCGGCGTTCTATGCGATCGCGCTGGGCGTAAGCCGCCTGGTACAGGTCAGCATCCACGATATGAGCAGCAGCAACCTGGTGATCGTGATGCTGGTCGCCACGTTTCTGTTTCAGCCAATCCGCAACTGGATCCAGGAGCGCCTCGATCGCTACTTCTATCGCGACAAATACGATTACCGGCGCACGCTGGTGGAATTCGCCCGCGAACTGAACTCGAATTCCGATCTCGATCCGATGCTGCAATCCGTGGCCGACCGTCTCATGCAGACGCTTTCGATCCGCCACGTCGCGTTTTTTCTGGGCGACGGTTCGTGCGGCGAGGATGCGAGCGAGACCTGGAAGTTGCGGCTGGCGATGGGCTCCGGGGCGCGGGCGCGAAGCGCCGGCGAAGAACTCGACCTCAGCTTTCTCACCTGGCCGCAGAAGGGACCGTATCTGTTCTTTGAGCGCACCCGGTATCACCTGGACGTCGTGGCCCGCGGCTGGCCCGCGACGGTTCGCCAAACCATTTCCGATCTCGATCTGAACTACTATGTGCCCTGCTCGGTGCGCGGGCGCACCATCGCTTATCTCGGGGTGAGCCGTACGGAAACGGGAGAGTTCCTTTCAAGCGATGACGTGGAACTGCTGCTCACGCTCGCCAACTACGTCGGAATCGCGATCGAGAATACCAATCTCTACCGCTCTCTGCGCGAGAAGGCCGACGAATACGAGCGCCTGAAGGAATTCAGCGAAAACATTGTCGAATCCATCAATGTCGGAGTTCTGGCGGCTGATCTCGAAGATCGCGTGGAAAGCTGGAACACCCAGATGGAACGGTTGAGCGGCATTGGCCGCGAGGACGCGCTCGGACGCCGGCTCGCGGAACTCTTCCCGGCTGCGCTCGTGGAACAGTTCGATCGCGCGCAGGGTGAAATGCGCATCCAGCACCTCGACAAATTCCAGCTCGATTCAACTCATGGCGAAGCGACGGTCAACATTGCGATCGCGCCCCTGGTTTCGCGCGAGATGGAGCAGATCGGACGCCTGGTGATTTTTGACGACATCACAGCGCGCGCCGAACTCGAACGCCGCCTCGTGCAGGCGGACAAGCTTTCGAGTATCGGACTGCTGGCCGCCGGAGTGGCGCACGAAGTCAACACGCCGCTCGCCGTCATCTCCAATTACGCGCAGATGCTGGCGAAACAGGTTTCGGGCGATGAACAGAAATCGCGCATGCTGGAGAAAATTTCCGGCCAGACTTTCCGCGCGAGCGAAATCGTCAACTCGCTGCTGAACTTCTCGCGCACCTGGACCTCTGACCTCGCTGAAGTGCGAATCAATGGCGTCATCGAAGAAACGCTCGCGCTGCTCGAACATCAGCTTCGCAAAGCGGGCGTGCAGGTCAAAACAGAGCTCGGCGCCGATCTGGAACCGATCCGCGGCAATCAGGGCAAGCTCCAGCAGGTATTTCTGAATCTCTTCCTCAATGCAAGAGACGCCATGGAGCCGAAAGGTCTTCTCCAGGTGGTGACGCGCCGCGGTCCCAAAGGGGTGGAAGTGGACGTGATCGATACCGGCTGCGGAATTGCGCCCGAGCATATGGGACGTATCTACGACCCGTTCTTCACGACGAAGGGCGTCAAAAAAGGAACAGGTCTCGGACTCTCCGTGACGTACGGCATTATTCAGGAACATGGCGGCGCCATTGAAGCGGTTTCGAAGCCGGGCGAAGGCACCTGCTTCCATCTGGAATTTCCGCCCGCGCGGAAAGCGGTGACCGCATGACCATGGCCGCCCCTGTCACCGGCGCCACAGGAACGGGTAAAGCCCGCATCCTGATCATCGACGACGAAGTGGAAATCCGCGAGAGCCTGGACGCGCTCCTCACCATGGAGGGCTATGAAGTGGATCTCGCCGCGAGCGCGGCGGAAGGCGAGCGCAAGCTCGAATCGCGCGCCTGGGATCTGGTTCTGCTCGACCTCATGATGCCGGATAAATCCGGCATGGAAGTGCTGCGCGACGTGCGCGAGCGCGACCGGCACACGCCCATCTTCATGATTACCGCCTGGGGCGGCGTGGAAGCCGCTGTCCAGGCCGTCAAGCTGGGCGCGAACGATTACGTTTCGAAGCCGTGGGATAACGACAAACTCATCATCGAAATCGAGCGGGCCATCTCCGGCCAGCGGCTCATCGATGAGAATACGCAGCTCAAGCGCATCCTGAAGCAGCGCTACAGCTTCCCCAACATCGTGGGCAAGAGCGACCGCATGCTCAAGGTGCTGGATCTGGTGGCGCAGGTGGCGCCGAGCCGTTCCACGATCCTGATCACGGGCGACACCGGCACCGGCAAGGAACTGATCGCGAAAGCCATTCATTCCAATTCCCCGCGCGTCGATCATGCGTTCGTCGCGGTGAACAGCGGTTCTCTGCCCTCCGATCTTCTGGAATCCACGCTGTTCGGGCACGTACGCGGCGCATTCACCAGCGCGATGCATAACAAGAAGGGCGCATTTGAAGTCGCGAACAAGGGCACGATTTTCTTCGACGAAGTGGGAACGATCGGCCCGGAAACGCAGGCCAAGCTCCTGCGCGTGATTCAGGAGAAGGAATTCACGCCGCTCGGTTCGAACGAAGTCATCAAGGTGGATGTCCGCATTCTCGCGGCCACCAACGCCGACCTGCGGAAGATGGTGGACGAGAAAAAGTTCCGCGAGGATCTTTATTACCGTCTCAACGTCATCAACATCAATCTGCCGCCCCTGCGGGAACGTCGCGAGGATATTCCGGCGCTGATTCATCACTTCCTCGAACGGTTTTCGAAGGAAAACGAAAAATTCCTGGACGATCACGGTCGCGCGGGACTGCGCTTCGATACCGAAGCCATGCAACTGCTGCTGGACCATGGCTGGCCGGGAAACGTCCGCGAGCTCGAAAACGTGGTGGAGCGCGCGGTTGTGCTCGCCTCCACGCCAGTCATCTCAGTGGACGTACTGCCGGATTATCTGGTGCAGGCGGCCGGTATCCGCACCCGTCCCAGCGAAAACGGCGCGCTGCCGGCGGACGCTTCGCTGTTCGAAATCGTCGCCGAGTTTGAGCGGCGCACCATCGTCGACTTCCTCGACCGCTGCAACGGCAGCCAGACGGACGCGGCCGAAGCGCTGCGCGTGCCGCTCTCCACGCTGAACCAGAAAATCAAGCGTCTGAACATCGACGTCAAAAAGCGCGGCGAAAAATTCAACTGACGTGGGGCGGGGCTTCTGCCCTGTCCGGATGGCGCTTCGCGCCACAAGCAACCATGAAAGCCCGCCAATAGCGCTTCTATTGTTATCAATAATTTGCGGCGGGCTTTCAATGGTGCACGCCGGGCTTCCGCCCGGCGCCTGCCCGTTAAAGTAAAAACAAGTGGGTTCACCGAGGGGATTCAGTCCACGTTTCTGGGCATTAATCGGCGCTACGTTCCTGGGGTTCGTCGGCATGGGGACAGTGCTGCCCGAACTCGCGCCGCACGTGCAAAACGATTTGGGCGGTTCCGACCGAACCATCGGCTTCGTCATCGGCATCTTCTCCGTGGTGGCGCTGGCAGGCCGCCTGGTCTCCGGCCCCGTCGCGGATAACAAGGGCCGTAAGATCGCGTTCCTGGTCGGCCTCGCCAGTTGCACATTCGCAGGCGCGATTTATCTGCTGCCCTTCGGCATCACCGGCATATGGATCGCGCGGTGCTTTCAGGGATTGGGCGAAGCCTGCCTCTATACCGGCGCGGCGGCCTGGGCCGTGGAACTCGCCGGTACCGAGCGCAGCGCGCAGGCGCTCGGCTATCTGAGCAGCGGGATCTGGGGAGGACTTTCGGCGGGGCCGGTAGTCGGCAGCTGGCTCGGCACATTCCAGCGCGCGGCGGTCTGCCAGGTTCTGGCGGGCGCCGCTGGTTTCCTGATTCTCATGCGCGTCCCGGAGCACTTCACGCCGCACCACGAAAACCGCGGTTTTCGATGGCCATCGCGCTCCCTGCTGATGCCGGGCCTGGCGGTGGGTTTCGTGAACGTTCATTACCCGGTGGTCACGGGATTTCTGGTGCTGCATCTGGCGCACTACGGAAATTCCGGACTTGCGGCGTTCACCGCCTACGCGGGCGCGATGCTCTGCTCGCGATTTTTCCTCGGCAGCCTGCCGGACCGCGTCCATCCGCGCGTCACCTTTTATTTCGGAATCACCGCGATGGCGGTGGCGCTGCTCGCGATTGCGTCCGGACCGCGGCCAGCCGTTGCGGTCGCCGCCGCGGGCCTGCTGGGACTCGGGTTTTCATTCCCGTTTTCGTCGATCGCATCCGTGGTGATGCGGCGTTCCGCGAATCACGAGCGCGGCGTCGCGGTGGGCACACTGAGCGCTTTCTACGATTTCTTCGTCGGCACAGGATCGTTCGCGGCGGGCGGCGTGGCGACGCATTTCGGCTATTCCGCCACCTTCGTCATGGCCGCCGCCGCGCTGATCGCATCGGCGTTTCTGGGATGGTACGTATTGCCCGCGGAAGAGGGTCCCGTCGAGCTTCAGGCGAGTACGGCAGCGTAGAGAGGGACCAGCTTTGAGCTTGTTCCTGTTTAAGCGGCCCGCTTAAGTGCGTCTTCGATTTCGGAAAGACTTGGCGTTTCCCCAGAGCGTACAGATATCTCAGCGCTGGCACATTTTCGGATGATGTTGTTTGCCTCGGGGGTCCAGAGTTCCGCTTTGTCTTTTATCGCCACGCGACGCCATTTGCCGAAATGGGTATTTTCAAGGTCCTTCGACTTGAATCCGTATCTTTCCGCGGCCGCCAGGGCTCCCCCGGTAGGATGGAGAACCGATATGGCAAAAGGCTGCTGGCCTCCACGCGGGCTGAGCAGGAAGTTAAAGGTGTGCTGTTTTATCTCACCTTTCGCGACCACGTTTCTGGTTAGCCTGGCGCGCTGCCGGCCCCATCGCTCCAGCAACATGCCAACCTTCGCCTCTATGGGTTCCTCTTCCGCCGATGGGACGTGCTCCAGAAGATTTGCCATAGCCAATGCCGAGGACATTCCCACCGAGTAGGCGATGGCCGGCAAGTCAGGAAGTTTGCAGCCCGTCTGAAACATCTCATCCTGATATGAGATTCCAAATCTGGCTGCAATCAGACTCAGTGAGCGCTCCAGGCCAGGGGTTATTCTCATCCCCTGCAAAATCAATTCGTTGACGGCCTTTCCACCGTCGTGGACAAGAAAGTAGTCGGTGGCCCTCGGTTCCACAAATACGCCTACCCAGCGTTTGTCGAAGGTCTCGATAGGTAGCGTGAGAACGCATGTGTCGCCGACGCGCTGAATCCCGGTGTGAGATGTCAGGTATGACGTCACGAGCTTTTCAATCAAAGAGCATTCGGTTGTCATTCTGAACCTCCTTTTCTAATTGTACGTTCAAAAGCGCAAGGCCTTGCGAGAGAAACTCTCTGACCGACGAAGGATTGAATTTCGGGAGACATTCCTTCTCGGTATCGGCGTGGGCCGGCGACCACATATGGCGATGCCATCCTTTGCAATCGTGTGATTTTCCGCGGTGATCATGCACCATAGGCTCCCAGTCGATGCCGTCAATTCGCTGGTTGTTCACAAGCACGGACATCGCCCAGGATGTCGGTCTGTCCGGTCTCCGTGTCCGAATGATGATTCTGATGGACTCCCGTCGGCCATGTACGGAGGCGTAAGCGTGGAAGTCGCCACTATTCTCCGCAATATAAGCCTCAAGCGATCCGAGCGAAAATTCGATCTTTTTAACAGCGTGGCGCACCTGATTTTCCGCGGAACGTGGTTTCGCCATAAAGATAAAGGGCTGATTTTATCAGGCTTGTCTCAACGGGCCGAGGCGATCGAAGGCCTGGCGCTTCGAAGTATGATGAAAAATTGCAACCGCCGTTCCAATTCTGTTTCACCCTGGACACGGAACCGGATAACCTGTGGGCCAACCGGCCCGAACTGACCTTCGAACACTTCGACCGCCTTTTCGAATTTCATCGCAGAATGCGCGGCGCTGGCTCGAAGCTTGTCTATTTGACAACCAGCGAAGTCGTCCAGGACACCAAAGCCCGCGCGGTTTTGCGCAAATGCCTGGACGATGGCGGCTGTGAAATCGGCGCTCACTTCCACTCCTGGACGCGGTCATGGCCCTTCCCCGTTCCCGATCTCAACTGGCAAGGCGCCAGATCGCATGCCATGGCGCATCAACTGGGGCAGCCCGTCGAAGAAGCGATGCTCTCTTATACCTGCCGCGAACTTGCTTCCGCCTATGGCGTACAGCCCGTCAGTTATCGGGGCGGCAGGTGGTCCCTCTCGCGGGACTCGATCACTTCCTTCAAAAACTGCGGTATCACCGTCGATTCCACTGTGACGCCAGGCATCAGTTGGCGGGACCAGCGGCATGTCCTCGTCGACGGATTGGATTACTCCCGTTCTTCGCGTTTCCCTTCCTCGGTTTCCCGCGCGACTGGAGGCGGAGACGACCCGCACGGCCCCATCGAGATTCCCGTAGGCGCAGCCTGGTTCCCGGCATGGGGTGAACAGGCCAGCGACAGCATCCGAAAGAATCTCGTCCGGATCGGAGCGCGTTTGCCCATTCGGGCCGGACACCGTTGGCTGCGCCCCACTCGCGCCAGCGTGGAAGATATGACCGCGGTGATGAAATCCCTGAAAGCGCAAGCCGTCCCGGTGTGGGTTTTCATGATTCACTCGTCCGAGATCGCTCCCTGCCAGCCTTTGCCAACCGAAGACGAGGTGCGCGCGTTCGTGGACCGCTGCGAGCAGATCGCTCAGGTCGCGGTGGAGCTGGGGGCCGTCGGCGCGACGCTTAGAGACGCGGAGGCGCGGCTCCGGGGCCACGTCGCATAAGCTTCATCCGAGCACCGCGGTATAAACACGGTCGAAATAGCCATCGGTCATGCCCGCAATGTAATCGCAGACAATCCGGTGCAGCGGTTCGCCGTCCGCGCGTTCCGCCGTATCGCCGCCCGGCAGCAGTTCCGGATGCTTCATCAGATGCGCAAACAACCGGGACAAATGCTCCATCGACCGCGTGCGATCATTCGCCAGATCGCGCGAGTGATAAACCTGCTTCTGTAAGAAACGCTTGAGCTCGCGGCTGGTGGCGCCGGATTCCTCCGTGAATCGCACAATGCGCTCCGGATGGCGGCGAACCGAATCGACATCCGTCACGCCGGCCGCTTTCGCCGCCTCCACCGTGCCTTCAATCAATCCCGATACCAGACCGTCGATCAGGTGACGCAGCGTTTCCTGGAACTGTTCACGCTCCGTGGCTCCCGGATAGCTGGTCTCCACGCTCTCCAGAATTTCGGCATAGGCGGGCACGACCGCCGCCACCTGCGCCGCCTTCAGCATGCCCGCATCCCAGGCGTCGTCGAGATCGGCGGCATTGTAGGCCACTTCATCGGCAAGATCGATGAGCTGCGCTTCCACCGGCGGGCGCAGCTCCGGCAGATACTCATCGAGGACCGGCGATTCGCCCGGCGTCAGATCGCGCGAATGCTTCACGATCCCTTCCCGGACTTCGAACGTCAGATTCAGCCCCGGAAAGCGGGGATAGCGGCTTTCGAGCGTCTCGACAAGGCGCAGCGCGTGCAGGTTGTGATTGAAGTTGTCTCCGTAGCGCCGCATCTCGCCATCGAGCGCTTCTTCGCCCGAATGCGCGAACGGAGGATGCCCCACGTCATGCACCAGCGCGAGCGCTTCCGTGAAATCTTCATTGAGACCCAGTACGCCGGCGACGGTGCGCGCAATTTCGGCGACCTCAATCGTATGGGTCAGGCGATTGCGAAAGTGATCGGAAAGCCCAGGCGAGAATACCTGGGTTTTGGCCTCCAGGCGGCGGAACGCGCGCGAGTGAATCACGCGGTCCCGGTCGCGCTGGAATGCGTTACGGTAGGGATGTTCCGGTTCCGGATATGCGCGGCCGCGGCTGCGTTCCACCGGAAACCGCAGACGCGCCAGCATATTCGGCGGCAACCTATTGTGGAGGAAGCTGGCCGTAAAGCGACAGCGCCACCTGGCCGACCCCGCCGGGCTGACTGCGCAACGGTTCGAGGAGCTTCCGCGCTTCGGCCGGATTCTTGGTCATGAGGTACCTGGCCAGCGAGACGGTAGCTTCATCCTTTGAAACGAAGGTGGTTGGGTGCGCCATCAGTTCGCGAAGGACGCTTTCCCCCTGCGAATCACGGCCGTCGGCGAAATAGATTTGCGCCAGCGAGAGGCGGGCCAGAGAGGCGTAACGGTCATCGCCCTTATCGGAGACTTCCTTGAAGCTCTTTTCGGCCTCGGCCAGTTTACCCTGGTCGGCCCGGATCGAACCGAGGTAGTATTCGGCGATCTCACCCTCAGCGCTGCCCGGATAGGCCTGCGTCACCTGGGTAAATGCCTGGATTGCCGCCTGATCTTTCGAGTCCTGCGTCGGGAAGTTCCGGTTCTGGCCCGGTTGCGGCGGTCCAACCGGCGATTCCTGGACATCGATCGCCCGAGCGAGGGCCGCTTCGCGCGCCGTGTGCTGGTGGCGGGAGTATGTCGTCCAGCCCAGGATGAGCACCACAACCGCGAGCGCGATTCCGCCGTAGCGGATGATCTCCTTCTGATGTTCCTCGAAGAAGGTGACTGTGTGTTCGACTTCCAGGGCGAACTTGTCGGTCTTTAACTCTTTACGGGTGATTCTTGCCACGAAAACCTCAGAGGTATTGGAATCTTTATCTTAGCATGGAGGACCGGACTCTGCGGCCGGTCCTCGCCTGATATGCTGTGATCCTATGTTCCTGAAGATTTTGGCACATCCGGTCTTCCCCGGCCTGAATTTTCACATGCCCATGGTGGTGGATCTTTCCCATCCCCTGGTCATGCTCCAGGGGGAAAACGGTTCCGGTAAATCCACCCTCCTCCACTCCATCCACTATGCTCTAAAGGGCGAGAAAGTCGAGGGTTATGTCTACCGGCTGGAGCCGGGCGAGGTGCAGATCGGCCGCAGCTATCTGTTCGATGCCGAACAGCACAACCCGCGGACACAGATCGAACTCTTCAAAAACCAACCGGAGATGCTCGAATTCCTGCGCATCGCCAGCCACGGGCAGGTCATGCTTTCGCTCTTCAGCGAGAGTTTCCCGAAGCTCCCCGACGGCACCATCCTCCTGCTCGACGAACCCGAAATGGCGCTCTCGGTCTCCAACCAGCGCCGCATCCTGAAGATGCTCAAGGAACTTGTCGACCAGAAGCACTTCCGCATCGTTTGCGCCACTCACTCGCCGATCCTGATCGAGGATCCGGAGACCTACGTCATCAACCTCGACCGGCACGTGAACCGCAACGTCATGACCTCGGACATGGGCGTGGAA
>CAZWTH010000159.1:0-5159 GCA_964636715.1 uncultured Solibacteraceae bacterium
CGACACCGCTCAGGCGAATCGGAGTTCCGCGCTGTTCGAAAAGAGTGAGCGCGTCGCCGCGTCCGCGGTGAGCGGCAATCCAGATCGCCGATCTGCCGTCCCGCGTCGCAATCGCAGGGTCAGCGCCGTAGTCGAGCAGGAGTTCGATCATCGCGAGCCGGTTATCCCGTCGAACCGCCTGGTGGAGCGCCGTGAATCCCCCCAGTGTCATCCAGTTCGGATTTGCGCCATGCTCCAGAATCATGCGGAGGCCGTCAAGCTCGTGCCAGTCGCACTTTCGCACCAGTGCCGTAGCGAGACTCCGCTCATTCCATTTCCTGCTTTCGAGCAGAATCCGGAGAATCGTGTTGTCGTCGGTTTCAATGACGTGGTACGCCGTCTCCTCATCATTCGGGTCCGCGCCGCGTTCCAGCAACAGGCGTGTCACGCCGGGGTGCTGTGCAATTGCGGCTGCGCCGTAAATCGCGGCTTCAAGGACGGGGCGAGGGTTCGGATGATCGATCATTTCGATCCAGCCCGTGTTCGCGCTTGCCCCTGCGTCGAGAAGAGCGCGGGCTGTGCGGACAAACGCATCGGATCGTCTGCGGTCCAGCCTGAGATAGCGGGAGAAGCAGAGGTGAGTGAGCGCGTCCCAGCCCAGAGGTCCTCCTTTTACCGTGGCGCTCGAAGGGTCGCGCGCGAGGAACGCACGGACCGTGGTCTCATCCCCGAGGATCGCCGCGGCGTAAATGCTGCTCGCTGCAACGTGCGGGTGGCGGGCGAGGATCATCTCCGCCTCTTCAAGCGTTCCGGATCGATGCGCGTCCCGCGGCGAACAGGCGGCCTGGATGAATCCGGACGCGGCATCGTCGAGCGAAGCCACCTGACGGGTCAGGCGAAGGGTCTCGATTTGTCTGGCAAATTTCGGCCAGCTTTCGAAACCGTGCTCGCGGGCGATGACGAGTTGCGCGTCGGCGAGATGGAAGGGCGCGTTGCGCGGATGCGGATGATGGCGAGCGATGCGCACCAGCGCCGCCTCCGATTTTTCTCGATGGGCGCGGAGAAGGTCTTTGGCTTGTTTCTTATATTGTTCGAGGTTGGGTTGATCGTGTAGAGATTTATCGGGCACACGAAGCTCCTTTCGGTACTGGCCTGGAGTCCGCGTGCGTCAGGCACGAAAGAAGATTCGTTTGAACTTACGAATAACAGGTGGGCACTGCCCTTCCCGCGGACTGGGTGCGCCCTGCGCGCTCAGACTTCAATATATGAGGTGGGGAAGGAAGAAATCAACCGGGCTAGTGCGTCATCGCGTACTCGACATAGTTTACGCCGATCCGAATGCCGAGCCGCGAATAATATTCGGGATAATACGGCGCGTCGGCCCATTCCCACGAATCGCCGATATCGGACTGGAACGTGATGGCGACGACGATCCGGCCTTTATCATCCCGGATGCCGAGCCAGTGCGCCGGGCAATCGTTGCATTTGTAGCTGACGCCGCGCTGCGCTGATCCTTCGCTTGCCACCTGGTAGCGTTCGCTCAGATCGTAGACCACGTGGAAGATCGGGTCGTCGTTCGAAAGCTCGACCGGATCATGGCCGGGAAAGACGCGGCGCATGGTCTGCATGAAGATCTCCCATTCGTCCTCGCCCCAGAAATCATCGGCCATGAAGAAGCCGCCGCGCAGGAGATATTCGCGCATGGTGGCGATTTGCGAATCGGTGAGCTGCCAGTGACCCGCCTGTACGGCGTAGAGCCAGGGCCAGTCGTAAACAGCTTTGTCGTCGAGGTTGATCGGCTGCTCTACGGAGCGAGTTTGGAGCCGCGTGAGGCGCCTGACCGCTTCGACGAAATGGCGGTCGGCGCGGGGGTAATCCTGGGTCCACATGGAATTGCCCTCATACCAGATGCCATTGCCGCGGCGGCCGCCGAAGCCGCGCCGCGAATACGGCGAAAGCGGATACATGAGGCGCGCGAACGTCCATTCGGTCTGTTCGCGATAATCGGGCGGCAGGGGAATATCGCCCATCCGGTATTCGACGCCGGGGTACTCGCGAAAGGGCGGGAGCTGAAACGCGACCAGCGTGCCGGCGAGTAAGACGAGCGCGATTCCGGCCAGGCACATTGCCAATCCGGATTTCGCGCGGGAGAACATCGCGGTCTGCTGATTGAGCATAGCAATCCGTACCGGTACCGATTCTGTTGCAGCGGGTTCGTCCGCGAAAGATGATGGATGGGTGATCGCCGCACTGCGGAGACGCTCGCTTGCATTGCCGGTCTTCGCCGGACTTCAGTGTCTCGATGTGCTGACTACCCTGATCTTCCTCAGCAAAGGCATTGGCGAAGGCAACGCGCTGGTGGCCTGGATGCTGCCTCATGTCGAGGCGCCGCTGATCGCCCTGGCGCTGGCGAAGATTCCGGCGATGACGATCGGGCTCTACTGGTATCGGCGTGGGCGGGTGAACGTGATGCAGCTTGCCAATCTCGGCTATGCGGCGGTCGTGCTGTGGAACGTGGCGGCGATTGCGGCGGCGTGAATTCTAGATGTGCGCGGCGCGCGCGAGCAGTGCGGCCAGCGTAGCCCCGATCAGCGGTCCCACGATCGGGATCGGCGCGTAGCTCCAGTCGGAACTGCCCTTCGCCGGTATCGGCAGAAAGGCGTGCGCGATGCGCGGGCCCAAATCGCGCGCGGGGTTGATCGCATAACCCGTGGTGCCGCCGAGCCCGAGACCGATGGCCCAGATCAATCCGCCCACGAGCCACGGAGCGACGCCCGGCGCGACGCCGTTCGCCGCCACTCCCTTTGACCCGATGGCATCCGCCACCAGTACCAGCACAAATGTGCCGATGATTTCGCTCATCAGATTGGAGAAGGTGCTGCGGATTGCGGGCGACGTCGCGAAACACGCGAACTTGAGATCGGCTTCCGGCGTCTCGCGCCAGTGCGGCAGATAGTGAATCCAGACCAGAACCGCGCCCAGAATCGCTCCGGCCAGTTGCGCCACGATATAGCCGGGCACGTTCGTGAAGTCGCCCGACCCGATGGCCGCGGCGAGTGTGACCGCCGGATTCAGGTGGCCATCGCCGCCCAGCGCGAGCGCCGTGAAGACGCCGCACATCACGGCCATCGCCCAGCCGGTAGTGATGACGATCCAGCCACCCGATTCGCCTTTCGACTTCTTCAGCAGCACATTCGCGACAACGCCGTTGCCGAGAAGGATCAGCACCAGCGTGCCCATAAACTCTCCAAAAACACCGTGCGGCATTATTCCTCCAGCCAATCGAAGGTCCGGGTAACGGCCTTCTTCCAGAACCCGTAGGTCCTGGCTCGCTCTTCTTCGGACATCGCCGGGTTCCATGTCCGCTCCACCGACCATTGCGCGCGCAGATCGTCAATGCTGCTGTAGAAACTGGTGGCGAGCCCCGCCGCGTAAGCCGCGCCGAGCGCAGTCGTTTCGCGCACCGCCGGGCGCACAACAGTGCGGCCCAGAATATCGGCCTGGAACTGCATCAGAAGCTCATTCTCAATCATGCCGCCGTCTGTGCGCAGCACGGTGAGCGGGACGCCGGAATCTTTCTCCATGGCGTCCACCACTTCACGCGTCTGAAAAGCCGCGGCTTCGAGGACCGCGCGGGCAATATGGTGTTTGTTCGAGAACCGCGTCAGTCCGGCGATTACGCCGCGCGCGTTGTGCTTCCAGTAAGGCGCGTAGAGTCCGGAAAACGCGGGCACGAAATAGACGCCGCCGTTGTTCGGAACTCCCGCCGCGAGCGCTTCCACTTCCGAGCTTTTTGAGATAAGACCGAGGTTGTCGCGCAGCCACTGCACCAGCGCGCCGGTGATCGCGATGCTGCCTTCGAGCGCATAGGTGGCCGGCTGGCCTGCCATCTGGAACGCGACCGTGGTAAGCAGGCCGTGGCGCGACTGCACCAGACCGGTCCCGGTATTCATCAGCAGAAAGCAGCCGGTGCCGTACGTGTTCTTTGCCTCGCCAGGACGAAAGCACGTCTGTCCCGCGAGCGCCGCCTGCTGATCGCCGAGGATACCGGCCACCGGCACGTCACGAATCGCATCGAGCGTGGCCGAGCCGTAAACTTCCGCGCTGGATCGAATCTCCGGCAGAATCGCCTTCGGAATCCCGAACGCCGCGAGCAGTTCCGGGTCCCACGCGAGCGTTTTCAGATTCATGAGCTGCGTGCGGCTGGCGTTGGTGCAATCGGTGACGTGGCGGCCGGTCAGATGCCAGACGAGAAAGGTGTCGATGGTTCCGAACAGAAGCTCGCCCGCCTCCGCCTGTTTGCGGGCGTTGGGCACATGATCGAGAATCCAGCGAATTTTGAGCGCGCTGAAATAGGTGGCCAGCGGGAGACCGGTTTTTTCGCGGAAACGATCCGGTCCGCCATCGCGCGAATATTCGGGAATGTATTCGGCGACGCGCGTATCCTGCCAGACGAGCGCGTTGCCGACGGGCTTACCCGTTGTCTTATTCCACAGCAGCGTGGTTTCGCGCTGGTTGGTGATGCCGATGGCGGCGAGATCGCCTGGACGAAGCTCGCGCTGCGCCATGGCGTCGGCAATCACTTCGCGCGTGCGCAGCCAGATCTCTTCGGGATTGTGTTCCACCCAGCCGGCTTCCGGCATGATCTGTTCGTGTTCTTTTTGCGCGCATGCCACGATGCGCCCTGAACGATCGAAGATCAGAAATCGCGTGCTGGTCGTGCCCTGATCGATTGCGCCGATGTAATCCGCCATGCCCCCCTCGCGTTTGGGATTCTCCAGTCTATCTCTAAAGGTTCTTCTCCGGTAGTATGATGACTGTATTTTTGGAGGGCAGAAAGATGAAAGTTCCCGCGATCACCACGATTTTTCTGGGCGCCGCGCTGGCCGTGTCTCTGGCGCAGCAGCCGCGCGGCGCCGCTGCCGGCACTCACCACTATCTGTACGTGGCCAGCCCCGGCACGCGCAATTACGTCGAATACGGCGGCGTGGGGATTCTGGTTTATGACATCGATCAGAACTACAAGTTCGTGAAACGAATCCCGACGTGGAAGGTCCCGGAAGGCAAGGAGCCCGAGAACGTCAAAGGCATTGCAGCCAGCGCGAAGACGGGACGGGTTTATGTGACGTCGCTGAACCGGATGATCGCGATCGACGCCGTGACCGGCAAGGTGATTTGGG
>CAZWTH010000160.1:0-57213 GCA_964636715.1 uncultured Solibacteraceae bacterium
GGCCAGCAGCGGCTCCATCTTGAGGTCTTCGCACCATTCGAGAAACTCGAGCAATCCCATGCCGTCGCTTGACTGGTAATTCCACGGCGACGGATGCGTAGGCCGGTCCACCATTGGACCAATCGTTTTCTTCCACTCGAAACGCGTGTCGATTCGACTGCCCTCGAGATAATTGCCGCCGGGGAAGCGCAGGAATGACGGCTTCATCGCCGCGAGCTTTTCCGAAATGTCGATCCGGTCTCCACCCGGCCGGCCGCGATACGCCGGCGGGAAAATCGAGACGAGCTGCAACCACAATGTTCCCGGCTCGCCTACCGTGATCTCGACGTGATTCGCGGCCGACATAACCGCGGCAGGGCTGGTAGCCAATTCAAATTTGTACTCCTTCCAGGCGTTCCCGCTTACCGCAATGTCGGCGCTCGCGACCGAATTGCCCGAGTCGTCACCGACAATCGCGACCTTAAGGGATTCGGCGGTGTCGCTCTTCGCCCAGAGCGAGCCCGTGTATTTCGTGTTCGGGCGGACCGGAATTCCCCAGTAGCCCTCGTTGATGATGCCAGCCGGATTTGCAGGGTCGGCGTTCGTCACTTCGAGTCTGGCGCTGCCGGGCAATGCAGCTGACGGTCCGGATCTGGGATCGGCGCTGAACTTCGCCGCGGAATTGCCGCGTTCGATGAGGAACCAGTTGAGCACGCCGCTCCAGTCGGACCTGAAAGTTCGATTCCGAATCAATTCGGCATAAAGGCCGCCGTCATAGGAATAGTTAATCTCTTCGGTCATCAGTCCGTAGAGCGTTGGACTGACGGGCGATTTCGGCTTATTCAGATCCACGGTCAGCTTCGCGGGAGTCTGACCATAGCACAGCGCCGCGGCGGCCGCCATAATTGTCAAAAATCCATTCGTCGTCATGTTAATTCCCCTCGCTGCGCCGCCAGACTCCGGTCCAGACGGTGGTCTCGCCCGCCTTCAGTTTCAAATCTTTCACAGCCCCGTAAGGCGGTGCAGGGGCCGGTCCGTGCTTCGACTCATCCCACGGCTCGAAATATTCGGGAGTACCGTCGGGAGCCGGATCGTCATTACTTCCGGATTGCCTGCGGCCTGACCTCGCGGAAAGTTTAGCCATGCGCTCGCCGGGGCCATGCGACTTCGGGCTTTTTGGCGTTCTGCTCGCCGATCCAGTTCACCTCCCAATTCCAGTCTGTGATCGGCTTGCAGATAACGATAACACCAGATATCGCCTCGCGGACCGAAACCCGATGAGGCTTGATACCGCAGAGTGATTGCCAACCCACCACTTCGCGGAACGGTCTGGTCGCACTGGGTATCTCGCCACGAACGGCGAGCAACACACGCGCTATTTGCGCCAGCACGAAGCGGCAAACCCAACATCGAGACTATGAACGACGTGGAAGGGACTACGGGATCGAGCGATGTTTGCGGTGCTGCTCTGCTGCGGGCTGCGCCGGTGCGAAGTTGCGGCTTTGACGATGAAACATATCCAGCAGCGAGACGGGCCGATTTTCGGAAACGCTGCGCCGGAACGGCTCGGTGGCGTCCAGTTCGCGCTGGACCGCTGTACTCCCCAACTTTTGTGACGCAGTAGCCGAGCCGCATGCGCCGGACGTTATCGGCAGTTAGCCGGGCGGATTATTTTCCGGACGGCCCGAGATCCAGACGGTATTGTGAACCGGCGCCAGTATTGCCTCGATCTCCCGCAGAATTTCAGGCGGAGGGCCGCCGTCCAACGCACTCAGGTTGCGAGAGACCTCCTGAGTCGTAGACATTCCCACTAAAGTCGTTGCGGCGTCTGGATAATCGAAGCAAAAACGAAGGGCGATGTCAGAGAGGCTTGCGCCGTGAGATCGGCATAGTTCCCCGGCCCTGCGTACTGCGTGCCGAACTTCGGGTGGCGCCGGGTGCCATTCCGGACCACCTTGTTCGGTCAGAATTCCCATATGCAGCGGCGACGCATTGAGAAGGCCTATACCTCGCTCCTTAGCGAACGGTGTGAGTTGATGGTCTATATCGTTTATCAAAAGGTTGTAGTGGCAATAGTTCAGAATGGCATCGACTGGAATCGCTCGTGCGATGCGGACCAAAAAGGCGGGCGGGTAGCCTGAGATTCCGACGTAACGAACCTTTCCTTCCTCCTGCAGCCTGCGCATCGCGGGTATGGTCTCTTCAACGATTTGCTCAGCACTGCCGAACTCAACATCATGGGCAAACAGCAAATCGACATAATCAGTCCGCAGTCTCGTCAAAGAGTCTTCGAGGCCTTGCTGGATCCTCTGCGCAGAGAAATCAAAGTCCTGGGCTCCGTAGCGCCCGCATTTCGTCGAGAGGCAGACGCTTTGGCGCCTGCCCTCCAGAGCCTCCCCGAGGCGTGTTTCCGCAAGGGTTAGGCCGTAGTAGGGGGAAACATCGAAGAAGTTGATCCCCTCATCGATAGCCAGGTGGACGGCCCGTATTCCTTCTCCGGGATCGACCTCTCCAAAGACATTTCCGAGAGGAGAAGCTCCAAATCCCAGGATGGAAACTTCAAGATCAGTCTTTCCGAGCTTTCGGCGCGTCATGATGCCGGAAAACCGCAATTTGCTCTCAGGATTCACCGCCGCTTCCAGCGATCTGCCAGAGCCGCCAGCTTATCTTCCATTGTCGGCTGCGGCGGCGGGGCCGGCTTTGCGGGTTTTGGCTGCGCGCCTCGCTCCGTTTTCGTTTTCATGGAGAGCGCGATGCGTTTCGTTTTTGCGTCCGCACTCAGGACGTGGACCTGAACGATTTGCCCGACCTTCACAACGTCGCCCGGTTCCCTGATATAGCGGTTCGAGAGTTCGCTGATGTGGACCAAGCCGTCCTGGTGGACGCCGATGTCGACGAACGCGCCGAACTTCGTCACGTTGGTGACCACGCCTTCGAGAGTCATGCCGGCCTGCAGATCGGCGATTTCCTTCACGCTCTCTTTGAAGGCCGGGGCCACGAACTTGTCTCGCGGGTCACGTCCGGGCTTGCGCAATTCCTGAAGAATGTCGTTCAGGGTGTAGGCGCCAGCGGTGAAGCCGGTCTTATCCACCTTGTCCAGCAGCGCCGGCTGCTCCATCAACTGCGTCACCGGCACGTTCAGACTTTCTGCGATCTGCTCGACGACGGGATATGACTCCGGATGGACGGCGCTACGGTCGAGAGGCTGTTCGCCATCGCGGATACGCAGGAAGCCGGCCGCCTGCTCGAAGGTTTTGGGGCCAATGCCGGGCACGGCGTTGAGCTGTACTCGGGAACGGAAGCGGCCGTGATCATTGCGATACTCGACGATCTTCAGGGCAGTGCGCTCGTTGATGCCGGCGACGTAGCGCAGCAGGGCCCACGAGGCGGTGTTGAGGTCGACGCCGACTCGATTCACGCAGCTTTCAATCACCACCTGAAGCGACTTGCCCAGATGATTCTGATCGACGTCATGCTGGTACTGGCCGACACCGATGGATTTCGGGTCGAGCTTGACGAGTTCGGCGAGCGGGTCCTGCAGACGCCGCGCGATGGAAATCGCGCCGCGGACGGTGAGGTCGAGGTCGGGAAACTCCTGGCGCGCGATATCGGAGGCGGAATAAATGGATGCGCCGGATTCGTTCACGGTCACGCTGAACAGGGAGGTGAGGCCTTCCTTACGGCAGAATTCACGGACGAAGGCATCGGTTTCGCGCGAGGCGGTGCCGTTACCGATGGCGATGGCGCGTACATTGTGCTTCTGGATCAGCGATTTCAGAGTGCGTTCCGCGCCAGCGACGTCATTCTTCGGCTGAAAAGGATAGATGACGTCGTGGCCGAGGAATTTGCCGGTATCGTCGACGACGGCAATCTTGCAGCCGGTGCGAATGCCGGGGTCCAGCCCGAGGACGGCGAGCTGGCCGACGGGCGGGGCGAGCAACAGATTCTGAAGATTATCGCGGAAGACGGCGATGGCCTCGGCATCGGCGCGCTGCTTTAATTCCATGCGGATTTCGGAGGTAATGGAAGTGTTGAGCAGGCGCTTCCACGCGTCCTCGGCGGCGAGATCCAGCTGTGGCGTCCAGTCACCCGGCTGCTTGTGGATTTTGCCTTTGATGAGGCCCGCAGCCCGCTCTGACTCGAGTTCGATGACGAAGTAAAGTACAGCGGAAGCTTCACCGCGGCGAATGGCGAGCATGCGGTGCGAAGGGATCTGTTTGACGGGCTCGCGGTAGTCGTAATACATGGTGAACTTCTGCTCTTCGTCGACAGCGTCCGTGGCCTTCCTGCTGACGATGACGCCTTCGTCGAACATGACGCGGCGGAGGAGACCGCGGATGTCCGCATCGTCACTAATCGTTTCGGCGATGATGTGGCGGGCGCCTTCGAGAGCTTCGGCGACGGTGGCGACGCCTTTTTCAACATCGACAAAAGTCGGGGCGAAGACTTCGAGCGGAGTGCCCGTGGATTCCTGATTCCAAAGGTATGCGGCGAGAGGTTCGAGGCCCTTTTCCCGCGCGATCATCGCCTTGGTTCGGCGTTTGGGCTTGTAGGGAAGGTAGAGGTCTTCGAGTTCGTTTTTGTCGAGCGTCTGCTCGATTCGGGCTTTCAGGGCATCGGTGAGTTTGCCCTGTTCCTGGATGGACGCGAGGATGGTCTCTTTCCGGGAAACGAGTTCGCGGAAGTACAACAGCTTCTCTTCGATGGCGCGGATCTGAACTTCGTCGAGATTGCCAGTGAGCTCCTTGCGATAGCGGGCTATGAATGGAACGGTGGAGCCCTCATCGAGCAGTTCGATGGTGGCAACGAGGCCTTTCATCGGGACCTGAAGCAGTTGGGCGATGTGCAGTAAAAGTTCGGGAGAAAGGGACGGTTGAGCTGACATTATTGAGAACGGATTTTCAGTGTAGCGTGCCGCCGATTTATGGCAGGAATCGGCGGAGCCTGCGGATTGTTTGCTTCCGGGCGCCGGGTCGATAATAAAAGTTCGGAACAATGCCGGCGGCCGCTGCGTACCTCAATCTCAGAGGCTGAGAATTACCAGGATAACTTGAAACGAACGGTCAGACCCGAACAGGAAGCGGAGGCGAGTCTCCAGGGTACGGATATCGTTGAGGCGATTCTGGATAACTCTGAACAGGGCCAGTTTGAATTCCCTGAGCGCGTTATTGTGCCAGCCGTCTATCATATTTACCTTCATCACGAGGATCTCGACCGCCTCAAACCCGTTGAAGCGATCATCCTCGAGGAATGCAGGGACAGCCTCAACCAACGCCTCCGTAACCTCAATCGCAAGCGCTTCGGCCGCAAGTCCGTTCAATACGGCATACAGGCCCAGGATTGGGAAATCAAATTGCTTGCGGACTATCACGACGACGCTGCGCCCGGCTCCGTCAAGGTGGTCTCCAGTCTTGCGCCCGCCGAAGAATCGGAACTTGTTGGGACAGCCACCGTCCGGGTGAAGCGTTCGCCCCGGGCTACGCCTTCTGGCGGTCCCGTCCCTGCGCCTGAGACGAAGGATCCTCGGGTAACGAAAGATTCGCGGGAGACAAAGGATTCGCGCGAAACCAGAAAGGCCCCCGCGCAGCCGGCGCCGGAAACACGATTGCCATGGGGAACGCTTTCCTGGCGCGATGATGAGGGCGACAGAGCTTTCGAAGCCGGATCGACGATCGTTTCCATTGGCCGGGGCTCTCAGATGGACGTGGTTATTCGAAACAGCAGCGAAGCCGTTTCCCGCAAACATTGCACCATCCGGCTCGACCCATCCGGGAAAGCCTGGATCTGCGATCCCGGCAGTTCCAACGGCACCATGCTGGACGGCGTCCCGTTGGTTCCAAATACGGAAATCGCGCTGCCGGACGCCTCGCGTATTTCGCTGGCCAATGGCGTGGTCACGATGAACTTCACCCGGCGGAGCGACTGACCAGTGCAGCTCGCGATTCGCATCGTTTTCAATATCGCGATTCCCGTGTTCCTCGGGATTTTCATATGGATCGCGCGGCGCGAGAGGCAGTAGAGCCCTGGTGAAACGATGAGACGCCCGTCTCCATTGAAGGCCGGAGTAGCCACCGATCCCGGTCAGCGCCGCACCAATAACGAAGACCTGGCGTTCGTCAACGAACGGGAAGGGATCTTCGCGGTGGTGGATGGCGTGGGCGGCGAAGTGGCGGGAGAAGAAGCCGCCAGAACGGCTGTGGAAGCCATCGAGCTCCGCTTTCAGGATCCTGGAGGGGACACCGAGGAGCGCATCCGCGAAGCGATCGCCCTGGCAAACAACCGCATTTTCCAGGCAACGCAGGCGAAGCCCGAACTGAAGGGAATGGCCTGCGTGCTCACTCTCGCGGTGATTGAGGGCCGCACTGTTACCGTTGGTCACGTCGGCGATAGCCGTCTGTACCGAATTCGCGACGGCCGTATGGAAAAGATCACTCTCGATCATTCGCCGGTCGGCGAGCGCGAAGACAGGGGTGAGATTACCGAAGGCGAAGCGATGAGCCATCCTCGCCGCAATGAGGTCTATCGCGATGTGGGTTCCGAGCCGCGCCAGCCGAATGACCCCGGCTTCATCGAGATCTTCCATACCTCCCTGCCTCCGGACGCGGCGATTCTGATCTCGAGCGACGGCCTCACGGACATGGTGCCGCGCGAGGAGATGCTGCGCATTATCGGGAGCTACGGCAAAGATCCCCAGCGCATCGCTCAGGCTCTGGTGGACGCGGCGAACGAGGCGGGCGGGAAAGACAACATCACCGTGGTTTTTATACCCGGCCGCGCCTTTGCTTCCGCCAGCGGAAGCTCCACAACGCGCCGTATGGGATCGGTGGCGACGAACGCACCGTCCGTTGCCGCGCCTGCTGCCGCGCCAGTGACGATGCCACCTGCTCGTAAGCCGCTGGAGAGTTTTCCGATTCCTGAACAAATTTCACCGCGACGGCGGATTCCAGTCTGGATGCCGATTCTTGCCGCGCTGGTGGTTGTCGCCGTCGCGACTCTCTATTGGCTTCACGGTCACACAACACCCGAACAGGGCCTTCATCTGGGGCCCGCCACGCTTCAGGTCGGCAAGGGTCAACAATATTCATCCATTACCGCGGCCCTTGCAGACGCCAGGGATGGAGACAGCATCATGGTCGCGCCGGGCGTTTATCCCGAGAACGTGTTGTTGAAGTCCGGTGTGGCGGTGATCAGCGCAAAACCCGGTGAAGCGGAAATCCAGTCGAGCGGCACGGCGCTGAACGCTCAGACCGTCGCCGGCGTGCGGATTTCCGGATTCCGAATCAAGCCGGATCTCACGAATGCGCTGCAGATCGGGCTTCTGGCTCGCGATTCCGCGCTGGAACTGGACAATTCGGAAATCGTGGGGGCGTCGGACGCGGGCATCGTCATCCAGGGCAATTCGACAGCCCGGCTCTCGAAAAATTTCATTCATGAAAACGTGAAGTCCGGCGTACGCGTGGAATCCGCCTCGGTTCCGGAAATGCAGGGCAACCGCATCTGCGATAACGGCGTGGATATCGACCCGCCATCGCCGCTGGCCGCCGATGCGAACGTTACCGGGCCCTGTTCCGGAAAAAAGGACGTGAAGGAAACGCGTGGACCGGCGAGATTACGTTCCGCCGAAAAAGCCCCTCCGTCGGGCGGGTCTGGCGCCCGGAAGAGACCGCGTCATGAGTGAACCGTTTGGCCCGTATCGCGTCATACTGACTCTGGCTGCCCGCAATCAATCGAGGATCGATCTTGTTGAGAACACACTTGTCCTGAACGGCGATGGGTCCGCCCGCCGCGAAGTCCTGAAGCGCATTGTCGTCGTGCCCGGCAAGGAAGACAATCGCGAACTGATCGATGCGGAGGAGCAGGGCGCGAGGCTCCAGACGCAGGCGCACGCCCGGAATCCACACATTATCGAGGTCTACGGGAGCGGGCGGCTCAACGAATACTTCTTCGTCTCCATGGAATACGTGGAAGGGCAGAACCTCGAAGAGTATCTGAAGACAAATGCCGCGCCGCTCAGCCCGCTGACGGCCGCTTCCATCGCCCGCGAGCTTTGTTCCCAGACCGCGACGCTGCATGAGTTCCAGCTCACTCTCGACGGGAAGTCGCAGGCATTTCTTCACAACGACATCAAGCCATCGAACATTCAGATCCGGAAAACGGACAACCAGATCCGGCTGATTGATTTCGGCGCCGCCAAGAGCGTTACCTACAGCAAAAACTTCACGCGTAATGATTTCGCCAGCGTAGCCTATTGCTCGCCGGAGCGGCTGCGAAATGGCGTTTCGGATACGCAGACCGATCTCTGGAGTATCGCGGTTGTGCTTTATGAGATGGTGGCTGGGGCGCTTCCGTTCCGCGCATCATCGCACCAGCAGCTGGAACTTCTCATCACCAGCGGCGCGCCGCCCGCCGCGCTTCCGGAATCGTGTCCCCCGGTTTTGCAGGCCATTATCCACCAGGCGCTTTCCGGTAATGTGGCGGATCGTTATCCCGATGCGCGGGCATTCGGGGACGACCTGCAGAAGTTCTGCGCGGCGCCGGATTCGCCGATTGTCAAACCGGCGTTCACGCCGGCGGACAATCCAACCCGGAAGGTCAGTTTCTCTCCGGCGGCTCCAGCGCTCCATCAGCCCGCCATACAGACCGGCTCATCCCGCTTCAACAGCACGCCTGCCTCGGATACGGGCAAGCCGCCGGCGCCGCCGCGCGCATTTTCCGGCCCGGCCGCCACAATCCGCGCCGCCATCATGCGCAGGCCCTTTTATTTCGGTCTGCGCGTGGTTCTCGGAATTTTCGTGTTGTACGTCATCCTTTCGGCCACCGGCGCGCACCGCGATGTTCAGCAGCTCTATTCTTCGCTGATGAATGAAGATTTCCCGTCGATGCCGCTGGCCAGTATCGAGTCGCAGTATAAGGAACTGCAAAATCTGCGCCAGACCAGGTTTGGACGTTTCTTCGCCTACACCAGCGATTTGCGCACCGCCATTAAGCCGCGTCTGGTGGAAGCCGCGGAGCGTCCCATCAATGCTTATCGAACCGATCAGGGGCATCAGCCGCTCCAGAGCGATTGGCTCCGCGCCCGCTCGTGTCTTCTTTTCGCTACCGAGATCGACTCGTCGGATAAGCGCGCCCGCGCTGAGCTTTACGTGGTGGACGGTCACCTCGCCCGCCTGAAGAAAGACTACTCGGTGGCGCGGCAAAAGTTCGCGCAGGCGTCTTCGCTGGCGGGCGATTTGCCGGACCCGTGGATTGGTCTGGCCTGGCTCGACGCCTATACGGACAACAATCTCCAGGCGCTCATTGCCGATCAGATCAAGGCGCAGCAAAATCACTATACGCCGGCGAAGCGCGAGGCTGCGCAGCGCGGTGACGTCTCCATGATTCTGGGCCGTAAGGCCGTCACCGCCTCTCTCAACTGGAGGCGCAAAAACTCGAAGGAAGAGGAGACTCGCTTTCTGCGCGAGGCTGACGACGATTTCGCGCGGGCGGAAAAAGACTACGAAGGCTGCCGCAACTGGGGGCGCACAGAATCCGCCATCGAAGAAATTCACAACAGGCGGTCCACTATTCAGCAACGCCTCGCCGAGTTGCAGCGTTCCGGTGAAGCCGCCGGGGGGTCGAAATGACGGTGACGCGCCGAGTGGCCGGCGCGCGCGGACGCCGGCCGCCCGAGGCGGGAAACTTACTTCTCCTGCTGATTCCTCTGGCGATTACTTCCGTTCTGGTTCTTGCGGGCGTGCTGCTTTATCTTCAGGCTCGCGAGCCCGATCTGGAGCAGACCTGGCAGGGGCTTCAATCCGGCCAGATGGTGGAGCTGAACAAGATTTCTTCGGCCAGTCAGTTGCTGCCCTGGCTCGGCGCGTACCATTCGGAACGGGTCCGCGCGTCCGCGGCGAAGGCGATCTGGGATCAGATTGACCAGCATCGCCCCATCGAGGGCCTCGGGTGGTTACGAACGACTCTTACTCCCGTCACTGCGTCACTGCCGCCGTCCGATCCTGACGCGGGCGTGAATCCCTCCACCGCTCTTCACCAGGTGTTCCTGGTGCGCACGCCGGCTGAATTCATTCGGTCGCTGTGGCTTGCCGTCGCGATCTTCATCGCGCCTTTTTATATCGTGGCCGGAATCTGGTGGTGGCGCGATTTTCGGGGCGATCTCACGCTTCTGCCGCCCCTTCACCTCATTACGGGCATGGCTTTTATCACGATGCTCAGCCTGAGCAACCCTGCGCGCGATTCGCTGCTGTTCCCGAATTTCTCGCAGGGAATCGCATCCGGTACGCTTCTGCTTGCTCTCCCCGCGTTCTCCTTTTTCGATTACCGGCGCGCTGCCGGTCTGGGCCGTTCCGTTCAGGGAAGACAGGCGCTGGTTTTCGTTCCGCTTCTCCTCATCGCCGCGCTGCTTGTGTGTCTCAAGCTCTTCGGCAGTTCGCCAACGGGCGACGCGAACGTGAATCTATGGGGCTTTCAGCCCGTGGAGCTCATCAAAGTTTTGATCGTGGTCTTCTATGCGGGGTACTTCAGCCAGCAATGGGGCCGCCTGCGGGATCTGCGGGAAAAAGGATTCGGAATGCGTGGCCTGCCCTTCCACCTTCCCAAATTCAAACACCTGTTTCCGCTTCTTGGATCCACGCTTTTTGCGCTGATCGTCTTCAAGGCGCTGAACGATCTTGGCCCTGCTCTGGTCATCGCCTGCCTCTTTCTGCTTCTCTACGGAATCGCTCTGGCGCGGCCGGGCTTGCCGATCGCCGGTTTTGCTCTGCTCATCGGCAGTTTTGTCGCGGCTTCGTATAACCTGATCGCGCCGAAGCTCGGCATCCGAATCGGCATGTGGCGCACTCCGTGGGAAAACACATTGCGGGGCGGCGATCAACTGGTAAAGAGCTTCTGGGCGCTTGCGACTGGCGGCCCTTTTGGTTCCGGGATCGGATGGGGCGACGCGTGGCTCATTCCCACTAACCACACCGACATGATCTACTCATCGATCGGTGAGGAGTGGGGCTTTTGCGGCTTGCTGGCGATCTTTCTGGTGTACGGCTGGGTCGTGTACCGCAGCTATCGCATCGCCCGGCGCGCGCCGTCAGAATACGGGTTCTTCCTGGCGCTCGGCGCCAGCCTGCTTCTATCACTGGAGGCGATCGTCATCATCGGCGGCGTCATCGGCGCCATTCCACTCTCCGGCGTCGCGGCTCCGTTCCTCTGCTGGGGACGGACCTCCATGATCGTGAACTTCTTTCTCATCGCTCTGATCCTTTCCGTCTCCTCACGGGAAACCGCGGACGCGCCTGTTCGCGAGATCTTTGAAATGCCGCAGCGGTGGGTTTTTGCCATTCTCCTGTCAGCGGGGTGCATCCTGCTGGGGCGTACCGCCTGGCTCGATATCATCCAGGCGGATGATGTTTTTGGCCGCCCGGCCCGAGTACTCGTCGAGAACGTTCGAAGAGGAAGGCATTCAGCCGCGCCAGGTCCCCGTACGATCCAGGCCACGATTTACAATCCGCGGCTTGCTCTCGTCGAGAGCCTGATCCCGCGCGGCGATATCTACGATCGCAACGGGGTTCTTCTCGCTACCAGCCATCCCGACCATCTGCAGGCCAGTAAGTCCGAGTTCGAAAAACTCGGCGTGTCGATCGACCGCTGCTGCACGGCATCGGAGGACCGCTCCTATCCGTTTGGCGATCTTACTTATCATCTTCTGGGCGATAACGTCGAGAAGGCGAGGTTCGGCGCTTCCGATACGGCTTTTGTGGAACGCGTCGCGAACGGCCGTCTCCGGGGATTTGAAAATACCAGGGAGATTCTTCCCGCTGTCCGGCGGCGCAGGCAACCCGGTCAGCCTGAGCTCGCAAAGTTTCTGCAGCGCGATCGCGATGTGCATCTGACTATCGACATCCGTCTTCAGCAGCGCGCGCAAAGTATTCTCGCCGCCGCGCTGTCGCGCGCCCATAAGACGGGCGGCGCCGCCATCATTCTCGATGTGGAGACCGGCAACATCCTTGCGTCGGTCAATCTGCCGGGACCCGGCGAGGCCCATCCGGAAGAGCCGGTGGATCCCATGTCTGTCCGCGGAGCGGAGCGCGCAGCCGCGCGGGAGGATCTCAGGCCGTATCAGGACGTCGCCCGCTTCGGCGCCTATCCGCCGGGCTCGACATTCAAGCTGGTGACGGCGATCGCGGCGCTGCGAAAAAACCCCGCGTTGCTCGGTCAGCCGGAGACCTGCGTACGGCTCAACGATGGCCGCGCCGGCGCAAAAATTCGGGGTTATGGCAGCAAGGGAATCCACGATGATATTGGCGACATGCCGCATGGCACGCTTACCATGTCCGATGCGCTTCGTGTTTCCTGCAACGCTTATTTCGCGCAGCTTGCCACCTATCAGGTGGGCGCGGCGAAGCTGGCGGAAACGGCTGCGCTGTTCGGTATTCGGGCAGTGGCGCCTTTGCGAAGCGACGCGCAGAATCCGGACGCGGCTGTCCGGCGGCTGCAGAAACTCTTGCCGGATTCCGGCTACGGTCAGGGCGAAGTGACTGCGAGCCCTCTGCAGATGGCGCTGGTTTCTTCCATGATCGCCAATCGCGGCGGGCTGATTCGGGAGCGGTTGATACAGGGCCCGTTGACTGAACCCGCTCCTGTTCCGCAGGTCATTCTCAGCCCTGTTTCCGCCATGGCGCTGGCTCAGGCGATGCGCAATGTTGTTCTTTCTGGCACGGCGCACAAGTTTCTGTCTGATTCACTGGTTCAGATTGCGGGTAAGACCGGCACCGCGCAGGTGGATAAGCGCGCCGGGGTCAGCGCGGAAGACAATCTCGCTCATTCCTGGTTCACAGGCTTTGCCCCGTATGACGGCGATACGAAGATTGCCTTTGCGGTTTTTGTGGAACATGGTGGATACGGGGGCGCTCTGGCGGCTCCGATTGCGGGCGAGTTGGTTGCGGCAGCGCGGGAACTTGGGATAATTTAACCGGTCATGTCACTTGAGAAAATCTGGAGCGCCGTCCGTCAATCTCTCCAGGCTCACGCGCCTTCTTCTGAAGCGCCAGAGCTCTCCGAGATCCGTCATGACATTCTCGAAGAAATTCGCGGGAATATTCAGGAGCTGTCGGCGGGACGCTATGTCTTTCCTTTCAACCGCATTCTGATTGGCATTCGTCCTCGCACGCCCGCGGAGCGCGCGGCGATTCAGACGGTTTGGATCGATGGCGGAGAACTGCAGGCTGAGATCCGCTCCGTTCTTTCCCGCGCGGATTGCCAATACGACGGGAACCTGGTTGTAGAAACGCATCTGCGCGAAGCCTCTGCCGGAGCCGATCTCGAAATCGATGCCGGCAGAAACTTCTGGCTGAGTTTTGAAACTGTTGGCCGTCCGGCGGCGGCCGCGTCTGTGCTGGCGGAAGCGGCTTTGGCCGAGTCCGGAACGCCGCTCTCTCTCAGCGTTCTTGCCGGTATTGCCGAACCGTCTTCTCTGGTGTTATCCGCAGCGATCACGAATCTGGGGCGCCTGCGCGAAGTCTTCGACAGCGACGGCCAATTCGTGCGGTCCAATGACCTGGCTTTCAGCGAGCTTGAAAACGGCATCAACGAAACGGTGGGCCGTACGCACGCGCACATTGTACGCCGGGAAGATGGCCGCTTTGCGCTTGTCAACAGCCGTCGTCACAATAAGACAGTGGTCGCCATCATCCGGAACGGACGCTCCATTCCGATCATCCTGATCCCCGAGCCGATTCAACGAGGTGATGTGATCCTGCTGGGCCGCGCGCGTATTGGCGTCAATTAAGCAGCGAGACGCGGCAACGCACCATATGAGAATCAGATCGCTTGTGGTGTTTGCGAGATATTTCAGAACGCGCTGTGCAGTTGCGGAGGCGCGGGCATGGGGGGTGAGAAGTGCGATCCGGAAGTCTGGTCTTTGTCTTTATCGTCCTTTTTGCCCCAGGTCCAGTAGAGGCCGAGGTACGCATAGTTTTCGGTCTGACCTGCGACTGAGTGGCCATAGGAAAAGAGAAGCTGATATTTTTCGTCGCCGTGGAATTTGTAGTAGCCGCCGAAATCCACCAGCGTGGCGGCGCGAGTCTGGGGCACCGCGTCGCCTTCGGGGCCGTGGAAAAAGGCTTCCGTGCCGAGCGTCCATTTCTTTCCAAGGTCGCGCTGCACGAGCCAGCCGGCGAAAGGATAGTTGCGGTAGCCAGGAACCTCGCTGCTATAAACGACTTCTCCCCCGCCGCCATAGCTGGTCCATGGTCCCCAGCTCTTCTGAATCCACAGCGGAAGCTTGAACCACGTCTTGCCTATCCCGAGGCCCCGATCGGCGTTGCCCGCCGGAAGTTCGAACATGACGAACGTGCCGATCATGGGACGGGTTTTGCTTTCCTGAACGAAGCGATACTTGATACCGGTTTCAATGTCGCCGAGACCGAACGCTCGTGCGTCCTCACGCGGAAAAATGGCGGCCGCGGGGATGACGAGGTGCAGGTGAACGTTCGGCAGCGCTCCCCAGTTGAATTCGACCGCGGGGCCGAGGGTATCGGTTTCGAGTGGAGTGCCGTCTGTGCTTGCGAAAGTATAGAACTCGTAATTGCGGAAATCGATGGGTTCCGGGTCGTCAGTCTGAAAGGGCGGTCCAGCCCAGGCGGATGGGACGCACAGAACGGCGAGCGCGGTGAGGACGAGCTTCGATTTCATCTATTCCTCCTGGTTTTCAATCAGGTCGTGGAAAGCTCCCGGACTTGTTCGCGAAGGAATTCCGATTTGAGCAGCCGCGCCTGAAGAATCGCTGAAGAATTGATCACAACGCGCATGGGCTGCCGCTCAGCGTGTACGCCTACTGCTTTCGCAGCGATCCCGAGGCATCGATGGCGACGCTGACGGTCTTACTCACTTTTAAAAGAAAGTTGCTCGGATCTTTCAATCCCCAGGCCACATAAGGAATTTCGAGGGACATGACGGAATGAAGCTGATTCGGGGCCGCGGAATTCGCCTCGACATCCAGGGTGACGTCATGAGGCGTTCCATGAAGGGTCAGGACACCGCGAACCCGAATCTTCGACGAACCGGGAATTGTCAGTATTCCCTCGAAAGAGCTCGGGATGAAGGTCGCCTCAGGATATCTGACTGACTCGAGAACATTGGCGTGCATTCTGCGATCACGGGCGCCATCGCCGCTTTCACCACTGGCGGCGTTGACGACTACCTGCCCCGATGCCTTACCCGTCCCCGTATCGAAATCGATTTTGCCCTGCGTCAGACGGAACGAACCGTGAACCGTGTGCAGTACATCCTTCAGTGTCCACTGGATCTTCGTTGCTTCCGGATTCAGTTCCAGCGTGTAATTTGCCGCGAAAGCCGGCATGACCAGAATTGCGAGACTCAACAGCCTGCCGGTAACGCCGAGGTGTTTACTCATGCGACATGGAACTCCAGCAATCTGCGAAATATCCAGGGCTGGGCCGAAAGCAGCTTCATCAACCGGTTCTGTATCGCCGGACCGCGATCCAGCTGCAGCATCGTTTTCGCCATCAGATGCGGGCGTCGCGCAATGCGGCGGCACGAAGCATTGTAATCGGCGAGTTTGCCACGCTCCATCGCTTCCGCAAGCGCTTCCGCCTGCCGGAACGCGAGACAGATCCCTTCGCCCGCAATCGCATCGACCGATCCCGAAGCGTCGCCAACCAGCGCAATATTTCCACGAGTCATCGAGCGAAGGGTTACATTGCCGGTAACCGCACCGCGTTCGCGGCCGGAGCCCGCGCTCTCCGGCAGGCGCTCGCGCAGAACGGGGAAATAGCGGGCGAGAGCTTCGTCGAGCCGCAAATCGGGAGATCGGGAAACCATCGCCACGCAAACCTCATCGGCCGCCACCGGCGTGACATAGACCTGACAGCCGCGGCCCCAGTGAACCTCCATGAAATCGCTCCAGGGCCTGACCGCGAAGTGGCGGCGGTATGCGTAGCGACGGGATGCGCGAACGATGGAATCGAGACCGGCCCAATGTCTCACGAGCGACGAAGAGCCATCGGCGCCGACAATCCATCGGGCCTTGATCCCTTCGATTCCGGATACCGGGGTAGCCCAGCGAAATTCGACGCCGGCCTGGCTGGCCGCATCGATGAGGTTACGGTGCAGAATGGTGCGCCGTATCCCGAGTCCGCGTCCGGCTGAAAAATCAGCCTGCACGGAGCGGCTCGCGCCCTGGAAGCGAATCCCCTGGAACTCGAATCCTCCGGACGCCGGGATCTGAATTCCGAGCCGTGCGGCGAGAAGGCGTGAATCCGGCAGCAGGCCTTCTCCACGGGGCTTGTCGATCGGCGGCCGGTCTCCATCGGAGACGATCACGCGCATACCGCGGCGCGTGGCGGCGATTGCTGTCGCCAGGCCGGCGGGTCCGCCACCAATCACAAAAACGTCAGCGCCGTCAGACATTGATCACGCGCCGAGCCAGCCCCAGCGCCTCGGTCCAGAACGATGTGGAATGGTGCATCGCATCCACCACACTGCCTACGGCGGAAACGAATTTATCCGCGTGCTCTTCCGTGATCATGAGGGGAGGCGCGACCTTCAAAACCATAAAGTTGTTGCCGCAGACCTGGGCGAGAATGCCATGTTCACGATAGAGACGCATCACGAGAACCTGGCCGAACATGCCGGCGTGGATGTGTCGAAATGCTTCGAAGGGTGCACGCAGGCGCATTGACGAGGGAGCCTGGAACTCGATCCCGGAAAGCATCCCCATACCTCGAATTTCGCGAACCATTTCATAGCCAGCCAGACGGTTCCGAAGGCTATCGCGAAGGTAATCGCCCATTACGAGCGCGCGATTCCCCAGCCTTTCGCGATGGAGAACTTCGAGCGTCGCAATACCGGCCCGCATCGACATGGAGTTCTCGCTGAAGGTTGACGTGTGAACGATGGAACTTTTGAGGGAATCGAACACAGAGCTGTAGACGCGATCAGACATCAGCACGGCGCTGCACGGAATCAGACCACCGCTCAGCGCTTTCGCCAGAACCACGATATCGGCCTGAACATCAAAATGATGAGCCGCAAGAAATTCGCCGGTGCGGTACATGCCTGTCTGGACTTCATCGAGCACCAGCAAAGCGCCGTACCGCTCGCACAGTGTCTGCGCCTCTTTCAGATAATTCGCGTCCGGTACCCGGATTCCCGCTTCGGACTGAATGGGCTCCACAAAGAAGGCGGCGTACTGCCTGGTGGCCAGTTCGCGACTGAGGGCTTCCCTGTCGTTGAAAGGGATCGCGACGGTTTCCTGCAGCATGGGTCCGAACTTTGCGCGCCAGAAGTCATCGCTCATCAGCGACAGGGCTCCGCAGGTGAGTCCGTGAAACGCTCCTGTTGCGGAGAGAAGGCGGGTCCTGCCCGTGGCGGCGCGAGAGAACTTAATAGCGCTCTCGATCCCTTCGCTGCCGGAACACGCAAAAAAAGCCTTCTTTAACTTCCCGCCCGCCAGCTGGCATAGTTGCTTTGCCAGTTCACCCGCAAGATCGGGGGCATGACTTTGCAGCATCGCCGGACCCCGGCGGCCAAGTTCCGCCTGAAGCTGTTCGATCACGCACGGATGATTGTGGCCGATGTTATGGACACAATAGCCGGAAAGGAAATCGAGAATAACTCGGCCATCGGTTGTGGTCAGCTCGCCGCCTTCACAGCGAACATACTCCGCATTCATCTGGAGCAGCTCCAGCAGCCGCAGCCATTGCGGATTTACATGAGCCGAGTAATCCTGAATAAATGCTGAAAGCGCGGGCGCAGTCAAGCGTAAGTCTCCCTCGTATGACAGGAATAAGCTATGGGCGGATAGATAGTATGACGAACAATGCGGAGATTCGGTTTCCCGGTCGCGGCTGCTTCGGGATGATAACTTCCAGAATCGGAAACGCCGCCGATTACGTCGTACCTACAAGCCAGTTATCCCGAATCCTTATGAATCCACGCCGTCATCTGCCGATTCTGCTTGTATTGCTCGCTGTTTCAGCGTGGTGCGCGGACGTTTTCCCCTCAACAGTCGGTGAGAATCTTCTCGGCAAAAGGATTTCCTTACCTGAGGCGTCGGCCGGTCATGTTGCCGTGGTGGTGATCGGGTTTACGCACGCTTCCAACTCGCAGGTGAGAGAGCGGAGCACACGTTTGCAACGCGAGCTGCCGACTTACACGATCGCCGTGCTGGAGGATGCGCCCCGTCTGGTGCGCGGCATGGCCACCGCGGGAATCAGGAGCGGAGTACCGCGAGATCAGCGCGATCACTTCCTCATCGTTACGAGGGGCGAAAAGGCTCTTAAAGACGCGGTGGGATTCGATCGGCCCGACGATCCTTATGTAGCATTGATTGATGCTTCCGGAGCCATCCGCTGGCGCGCTCATGGCGCCGTTTCTGAAGATTTGCTGAAGCAGCTTCAGGAACAGGCAGTTCGTCTGCCGAACTCTCCACGATAGTCAGCAGCACGCCCGCCTTTAAGCAAATTTTCAGACTCCAGTGGTCTGATGAGCAGGGTATGCGGCGCCTCCGGACACCCTGGCCCGAGCAATCGTCAAATTACGATGAGAACCAACATTCGCCGCCGGCGATTCCTGCAACTTCCCTGCGCAGCGATTTTGCCGGGCCTTCTTTCCGCGGCTGCGCAAACTCCCGATCGCCGCTCGCGCGGAAGCAACGGAAGCAGCCGTTCTCGCCGAAGTTGCAAGACTCAGCCGCGCGCTGAGCACCTATGACGGCACGAGCGAGGCGAGCCGCCTGAACCGGGCTACCGGAGAATTTTCCGCCTCCCCGGAGCTTTTCTCCGTGCTTCGCGCTTACGAATTCTGGCAGCGGAGAACGAACTGCGCGCTTACGTGCGGGGCTGGTCTCGAACTCGACGAGGCAGGAAGAATAGCGCGAAGGACCGGCGGCGGGAAGCTGAACATCGATGCTTTGGGGAAGGCGTGGATTCTGCAGAGGGCGAGCCGCGTAGCCCGTCAATCGGCGTCTGCTGTGCTGCTCGATATCGGCGGGGATATCGTGATCGATTCGCATAGTGGAGAAAGCGCCGATATCGATATCGCCGACCCGCTGCATCCCTGGGAGAACGCGCGTCCGCTTGCGCGTATCGGGGTAGCTCGGGGTTCGGTAGCCACGAGTGGCGCATCGATGCGTGGCAGGCATATCATCGACCCACGAACGGGGTCAGCAGCCATGGGTATCGCTTCGGCGACAGTCGTTGCCGACAACGCGATCACGGCCAACGCGCTCTCGACGGCCGCGTGTGTTCTGGGGCCGCGCGATGGCCTGCGACTGACGGAAGAGACGGCCGGCGCGGAATGTCTGCTGGTAACCGACGAGGGGCATCAGCTTCGCAGCAGCGGTTTTGCGCGGTTTGAAAAACCGCTGATCATTCGGACGCAGGCCGCATCGCAATGGCCGGCGGGTTACGCGGTCACGATAGAAGTGCCGCTGACCGCGAACGGGTGGCGCCGTCCTTATCTGGCGGTGTGGATCGAAGATGAGAAAGGCCGCCTCGTAAAGAATGTCGCCCTTTTCGCGAGCAAACCTCGATATCTGACCGACCTGCGCGAATGGTACAGCGCGAACGCCTCGGCCAATGCAAACTGGCGAAGCGTGGCGCGCCCGACGCGGGGTCCGGGCCGGTACTCGTTCGTGTGGGATGGAATCGATGAGTGGGGCAAACCGGCACCACAGGGATCTTACCGCGTATTCGTGGAATGCGCGGTAGAACATGGCTCGTATTACAGACAATACGGGACGATCGCGTGTGATGAAAACCCCGCCCAGGCCATCGTTAAGCGCACGGGCTACTTTGACGAAGTTGCCGTTCAGTATGGTCCGAAAGGCAGCCGCGCTTAGGCGCGGACGGAAAAACGTGAGTCCCACGGGAACAGAAAATTTATGCAGATCAACTTTAACCGGACCGCGATTACTTCGGCGCTGGCGCTCGCGCTGTTCACTGCGCCTGCGTTGCTGAAGGCTCAGGGACAGGGACAGGGCGGCCAGACGCAGGCTATTCCCAGCGGCCCGCTTGCGCCGGAAAAATATAAGAACATTCAGGTGCTCACCAACGTTCCGGCGGATCAGATTGAGACGACGATGCGTTACGTCTCCGCGGCCGTCGAACAGCCGTGCGCAGGTTGTCACGTACAGGACGAGTCCGGCAAGTTCTCGTATGAGAAGGACGATAAGCGCGCCAAGCAGACCGCCCGCAACATGATGAAGATGGTGCTGGGAATCAACGGGAGCAACTACGGGGTGCAGGTGGAATGCGCCACGTGTCACGCCGGCCGCCAGCGTCCCGTGGGATTGCAGATGGCCGAAATGATGACGCCCGAGCAGGCTGGCCAGATAAATACCGCGCCGCCGGTGGCTCCCGGCCGCGGCCCTGGCGCCGGAGGCTTTTCCGGCCGTGGCGGCCGTGGCGCGCAACCGCCCGCACCCGCTGTTGACGATGTTCTCAGCAGGTACTTCGATGCAATCGGAGGCCGCGCCGCGGCGGATAAAGTTCAGTCACTCACCAGAACCGGAACACTGACGAATCGCGCGGGCCAGACTATTCCATTCACACTGGAAGAAAAAGGAACAAAGTTTCGCGAAACCGAACAGACGAAGCCGGGCGCGGCCTCAATCGGTTTTGACGGTTCGGCGGGCTGGACGCAGAGCGACGGCAAGACCGCCGATCTTGCCGGATTTCTTCTCGATCAGGCTCTTCGCATGAACGATCTCGGAAACGTCTCTCAGCTTCATGCCAGATATCCCATGCTTCAGGCCTCAGGACGTCCTTTCCAGATTAATGGCAAGAGCGCGATTACAGTGACGGGACGAGCGGGTATCGTGACGGAGCAGTTTTATTTCGATTCCGAATCCGGGCTGCTCGTCCGCCGCGTCATCACGACCCGTACGGCTTTGGGAAATCTGCGCGAACAATTCGACTACGCCGACTATCGCGCCGCGGGCGACGTGAAGATTCCCTATCAGATCATTCGCCGAACCTGGGATACACACGATACGCTGAAAATCTCGGAGGCGAAAGCGAATGCGCCGATCGACGACGCCCGCTTCGCGAAGCCGAACTGAATCCGATGACTTTCCATCGAAAAATGCTGAGCGCTGCGCCGGGCGTCGCTCCTGTTCTTGTTGCTGTCTCCATGTTGGCGGCTCCGGCAATGCTGATGGGCCAGACGGACGAAATCCAGGTCTATGACGGTGCGATCGCAGAGCCCGGCATCTTTAATTTAATGGTGCACACGAACTTCACGCCGATAGGCAGGAAGACGCCGGAGTATCCCGGCGCGATCATCGCAAATGATTCGTTTCAGACCACCGCCGAATGGGCGTATGGCGTCACCCCGTGGTTTGAGCAGGGCCTCTACCTGCTGTGACAACTCCGCACTCATCGAATCGGGGAGCGACTATCGATGGCTTTAAGATTCGCGAGCTGTTCGTCCGCCCCCACGCGGATGACCACACGTTCTTTTACGGCGTGAACTTCGAGTTCAGCGTCAACCATCAGTACTGGGAACCGCGAAGGATCACCTCGGAAGTGCGGCCCATCGTGGGCCTGCATCTGAAGCCGTGGGATTTCATTTTCAACCCGATTCTCGACACTGACTATACGGGTGGAGTACGGAATCTGGAATTTAATCCCTCAACGCGAGTGGCATACAACGTCAACGACCGATGGGCAGTCGCCGCCGAGGAATACTCTGGCTTTGGCCCGCTGCACGAGTTTGCCCCTGTGAGCGACCAATTCCACGAGGTATGGGCAACCGTTGATCACGATACTAAGGTTGTGAATATCGAAGCAGGGGTGGGCGTGGGTTACACCGGCGGAGCTGACCGGCTGACCTTCAAACTCATGCTGTCCCGCGATCTGAACGCGAAACGCGCGAAACAAACGCCGGGAGCTACGCCCCAACACTGATATGGCGAATGGCCGTGATTGGATTCTGAGTTTCGACAGAGTCCGTCCGGAGTTTCGACAGCGACATCCAGATCAGGGGCAGGCTCTCGCCCGGAAGCGGCCTCCTTCCCGGCCGGGAACGATTCTCCGGTCAACGCGCTCTGGAGTACGTGAAGGTGCTCCGCACTCAGCAGCAGACAATCCGCAGGTACAAGATCGCCGGCGGCGAGACGAATGATATATCGCCGGGCACAAGCAGCCGATGCGGTATCTGAAGCCATTGCCCTTCACGCAGTACCGCGGTTGTGGGCTGAACCTGTGCGCGGAGACTCTCGATCGCGACTGCCGAACGCTGACCCTGGATGAAATTGATTGTGACGCCGAGGAGCACGATTACGGTGATGATGGTCGCGTCAAGCTTTTGACCAGGAAAGCCTGAGACCGACGCCGCCAGGAACAGCACGAGAGGGTCAGGAAGAAACCGTAAAAAGCTGGCCAGGGCGCCACCTTCTCGCGTCCACCGCGGCAGTGCCCGCGTCGCCTCCGATGGATTGCCGGATCTGGCACGATCGATGCTCAGCTACTCCGCAGGACGAACTTATGGAAATTGACCTATTGCATTCAGGCGGGGTTTGCTTTTCGATCACCTGTCGCGGTCATCGCGTCATCTGCGATCAACCGGTCGTCAAGGGGGCTCCGACGCCGGAATGACGCCGCCGGAATTGCTGCTTGCCTCACTCGGTTCGTGCGCCGCGTACTATGCTCATGACTACCTCCATGCGAGGTCGCTTCGGGAAACTGGAATTGCGGTGAAGGTAACGGCTGAAAAGGCATTATCGCCCGCCCGGCTCGATCACTTTCGAATTGCGGTGGCCTTCCCTCAGGCCCTTGAGGAGCGCCATGTCAGAGGGCTGAAAGCGTCGGTTGAACACTGCCTGATTCATAACACGCTGCTTCGCCCGCCATCCATTCAGGTTGCGATTCTTGCGCCGGCCGGGGCTGCGGCCGCGCAGTAGAAAGGAGCCGCCATGGCGCCAACCGAGCGAATGACAACCAATAACGCTCTGCGCGATGGAGTCATGGAGCAGATTCGTTCGAGTTCGTCGATTGCCGTCCGGACGAGCGTTTCCTGACTGCCGGCTGACTTTCGAAGGGCTCCCTGCAATGGACCGGCGACTCAGTCGGCTGCCTGCCTGTCCCGCTCGACTGCGTCCCGGACGCCGGAACGGCATATACGCAGCGCTAACCAGGGAGTCACCGATGACAAACGGTGAATGCGCACATTCAGTCCGGCATTTGCGGAGGAAATCTTTATATAGTCACGAGCCCGGCCCGGCGGCCGCCGGTGTGTCTCTATAAACATCATTCCAAATCCTGGTTTGTGGTCTTTACGGTTTCATAATTTAGAACGCACGGGGCATAGCATTGGTACTGACCCGAGCTCGACCTCCCTGGGCCCTTACTTTAGTACTGATTCCGCAAATCCCTGAAGCATAATCCTTCCGCCAGACACTCTGGGACGAATGAGGGACTGTTCTATTTTGTACCATCCACACGAAGAGTGGGATTTTAACGGTGGCAGAAAAAATAGTAAACTTCTTCACGTCCTTCGCTATACTGATTTCTGCTTTACAAAAAAGTGGTAGGGAGCCAGATGAAACTGATAAGCGAACTGAGTGTTCGCTTCCGTCCTTTTGTGCTGAGACGCCTTTGCCGGCCCGCGGCCGTGGCGCTTCTTCTTGCGGTGGGAGCCGGTTTCGCATCCGCGCAGGTGACGCTGTCCGCTCACGCGAGCCCGGCGGAGGCGCCGCCGGTGCTGACGACGGTGAGCGTCGACGGCACTGGCTTTCCGAGCGGCACAATTGTCCCCGGAAGCGTCTCCGTTACTATTACTCCTCCCTCCGGCAACGGCTCGCCGGTCAGCACCGCCGCTACGGGCGTGTTCCCCGCTACCGGCGGAACTTCCCGTACCATCCAGTTCGTTCTTCCCGTCGCCCTGACGGCGGCCGCAGCTTTGCCCGATTGCCAGATCACAGTCAGCGGCGCCACGACGTCACTCACGAGTTTCACGACTTCGAATTACTCATTGCTTCAGATCGATCCCCCGGCGTCCATTCTCAGCGCATCTCCCGGCGCCGCCACGCGTGGCAGCACGGTGACGCTCAGCATCGTGGGATCGTACACGCATTTCACCACCGCAACTCCCGCGGTCACGCTGAACGGCCCCGGAAATACTGTCCTCAACCCGACTCCCGGTTCCGTGAATGTCACGGATGCGCAGCATCTCACAGCTCAGTTTGCGATTCCGGCTGACGCGATCACAGGCAGCTATCGGGTGCAGGCGGTAGTCGGGACCGAAACCGCCAATCTCGCCAACGGATTTCTCGTATCGCCTGACGCCGGTCTCAGTCTTAGCTCAATCACTCCCAATACGCTGGCTGCGGGCGCGTGTACTTCGGTGGCGATCGTGGGCAGCGGAACAAGCTGGCAAAACGGCGTCACAGTCGCCACTTTCGGCGACGGCATCAAAATCAATGGCGCGGGTACCGCCTTCGCCACGGTCATCGATGCGACCCACGCGACCCTTTCGATCTGCATCGATCCCATTACCTTTCCCGGCGCGCGCGGCCTGACCATCGCGACCGGCGGCGAGTACGAGTCGGTTTCCAGCGCTTTCACCATTACCCCGAACGGTTCCACGCTCCAGTCAGTGACCCCAGGCACGGGGCCGCAGGGTACGAATCAAACGCTCACGTTCACCGGCGCCGGGACGCACTGGCTGCAGGGCGCGACGGCCGTCGGCTTCGGCTCCGGCATCAACGTGGGCAACATTATTGTCAACAGCCCGACTTCGCTCACGGTCAATATTTCGATCTCGCCCTCGGCCGCGGCCACGACTTACACCGCCACGGTGGCGACGAACGGCGAAAGCGTTTCCCTTCCGGGCGCTCTGACCGTCACGCAAGCCACGCCTTATCTTTCCAGCGTAAGCCCCTCGTCCGGCGACCCCGGGCAGACGTTGAACATCACGTTCACCGGTGTTTCCACCAGCTTCCTGACGGGACCGTTCACCCTCGATCTGGGTCCGAACATCACTGTGAACGGGCCGATTACGCCGTCGAGCGACACCAGCGCGACCGCGAGCATCACGATTTCCGATACGGCGTTCACGGGCGGAAGAACCGGTTTCATCACCACCAATGGCGCCATCTACCACTTCGCGTTTACGGTGAACGGGGCGGACGCCTTTATCACCGGCGTGACGCCTTCCTCCGGCTATCAGGGGGCGAGCGTCGCCCTTCAGGTTTCCGGCCTCGGAACGCACTGGGCCCAGGGATTGACCAACGCGTCGATGAGCGGTCTTATCATCAACCGGGTTGTCGTCAACAGCCCGACGAGCGCCGAGGTAGACATCACGATTCCGCAGAATGCTTACACAGGCGTTCACGGACTGACGATGAGCACCAACGGCGAAATCGAGACGGACTCGAACGCCTTCAGCGTGCTCCCGTACACGCCGAGCCTGACGATGTCTCCGGCATCCGGGATGATCGGCACGACGGTGAACGTCAATTTCACCGGTAACTTCACTCACTGGGCGCCATCGTCGTCCGCCAATCCGACCGTGCTCGATATCGACGGCGAAGGCGTGACGATCCAGAATTTCAACGTCACCGGTCCCCACAGCGCGACCGCGCAATTCGTCATTGACGCCAATGCGCCCACGGCGCCGAACGTGCCCTGCGTGAATGTCTACGGCGGCAACCGCATCATCACGATGGAGACGCCGCTGAACAACGTATCCGAAATCGTCAACACCGGCTTCTGCGTCACCAGCACGCCCGCCGCTTTGACCAGCATCAGTCCGTACGAATCCGGCGAGCCCGCCAGCAATCTTCATATTTCGATCACCGGCCAATACACGCACTTCGTCCAGGGCACAACCACGGTTGGCTTCGGTCCGGAAATTTCAGTGGTTCCCGGCTCGGTCATCGTGACGGATTCCACCCACGTCAGCGCGATCATCAACATTCCGGCCACCGCGCCGATCGGATGGCTTCCGGTCTTCGTCAATACGGGAGACGAGCAGCTCACCATCGGCTTCTCCATCGTTCCGCCCGCTTCCGCTTCTCTCGTGAGCGTCGCGCCGAATTCCGGCCTGCAGGGCCAATCCCTGACCGTGAACATCACCGGCAATCTGACCAGCTTCGATCAGGCCACTTCGGAGGCGATCCTTGGCTCGGGCATCACGGTCAACTCGCTGACCGTCAACAGTCCCGATTCGGCCACGGCCCAGATTTCGATTTCGCCCACCACTTACGCCGGCGGCCGCACCGTGACGATGATCAGCGGCGCGGATCACGACGAAGTGGTTTCCGGTCCGCTCTTCTCCGTCCAGCAGGGCGTCGCCACCATCAGTCAGGTCGGATGCGGCCAGACCGCGGATACGGCCCAGACGAATCTGGCGGCCACGAACTGCAACGTATCGAACAACGGCATCCCGCAGGGCGCGATCGTCACTTTCGCGGTCAAAGGTTCCTCCACGCACTGGCTTCAGGGCGAAACCACGCTCGATTTCGGGCAGGGAATCACGGTCGCTTCACTCACCGTTGTGAGTCCGACGCTGGCTTATTGCCAGATCACCGTTTCCTACTCCGCGAACCTCGGCTTCCGCAAGGTAACCGCGAACACAAACGGTGAATTGGCGCCGTCCTTCGACGACGCCATTAATATTGTTCCGAGCTCCGGCCTGAGCCTGAATATCACGCCGACATCGTCGGCGCAGGGCACAACGTTCACCATGCAGGTGAACGGCACCGCCACGCACTTCACCGCGAACAACACGGTGGCGTCTTTCGGGAACAACAACGGCGTCAATGTCACCGCCGTCAACATCATCAGCCCCACCCAGATGAACCTGACGGTGCAGGTTCTCGGCACGGCTTATATTCCGGGCCCGTACACGCTCACCGTCACCACCACCGGTCTTCCCGTTCCGCCCAATGTGAACAGCACCGAACAGCTCACGCTGCCGAACGTGTTCTCGGTAACTCGCGGCGCCGGGATCATTACCGCTGTTGCGCCCAGCACCGGCAAGCAGGGCTCCACCGCGCAGCTCCTGGTGACTGGCCAGAACACCAGCTTCCAGACGGGAGTGACAACCGCGTTCCTGAGCACCAGCGGCTGTATTACCCCGAATTCGGCGGGCGTGAATGTCTCGAATGTGACGGCAAGCAGCAGCACTTCGGCGACCGTCTCGGTGGCCATCAGCCCGACGGCGCCCACCGGTTTCCAGACGCTTTGCATGTACACGCTCGGGGAAGCGGTGAGCTATGGCAACGCGTTTACCATCACGCCAGGTACGCCAACCCTGAATGCGGTCACCACGCCGACGAGCGGCTCATCCGGACAGCAGGGTGAAGTCATCAGCTCGGACGTCTCGGGCCCCATCACTCTCACCGGCCAATACACACACTGGACGCAGGGCACAACGACCGCGACTTTTGGCCAGGGGATCACCCTGACCTCGCTGACCGTAACGAGTCCGACGACGGCGGAGGCGAATATCGCCATCGATCCCATCGCTTACACCGGCGGCCGCACGGTCACAGTGACCACTGGGTCTGAAATCGTTTCGGGCAGCCTCTTTAGCGTGACCGCGGGACCGGCGATCCTCAGCACAATCAGTCCGACGAGCGCGAACCAGGGCCAGCACATCCTGATGACAATTAATGGCCAGTTCACGCACTGGTCGCAGACGCTCACGCAGTTCTCCATTACGGGCGGCGGTTATGACATCGCGGTCAATGGCGTGGTGATTAACAGCCCGACTCAGGCGCTCGCCGATCTCACTATTTCCGGCACGGCGAATCTGGGCACGCGCACCATTTTCATGTCGACGGAAGGCGAGAACGTCGCACTGAACGCCGGCTTCCTCATCACCGGCGGAATCCCGTCCGTCAGTTCGGTCAGTCCGTCTTCGGGTACGGTTGGCGATACCGGGAAGAACATCATCATCTCCGGCGCGTTCACGCACTGGGACAGCACGACCGTGGTCGATTTCGGCGATCCGAACATCACGGTCACCGCGCTGAGCAATAACAGCTCCACCAGCGAGACGGCCGTCATTACGATCGGAGCGAACGCCACCGTCGGCCTGCATACGGTCACCGTCCGAACAGGCGGCCAGGCGCTGCTCGGCCAGTTCAACGTTCTCAGCAAGGCATTGCCGCCGACGCCGTACATTTCCTATATCTATCCCGGCGTCGCCCTGGTTGGCCAGACGCTGCAGGTCAATCTCTCCGGCGCCTACACCAAGTGGGATCCGGGGACCACCACAGCCACGTTCGGCGCCGGCATTCAGGTCAATTCATTCCAGGTGCTCGGCCAAAACAGCGCCACGGCGAATATCACCATCGAAGACGGCGCGGGCGTCGGCTATCGAACGGTTTCGCTGACAACCGGCGCGGAGGTTGAAAACACCAGCTTCTTTGTCACGGTGGGCACGCCCGCGATCAGCCTGGTGGATCCCGGAAGCGCCATCCAGGGAGACACGCGCGATATCGATCTGGTCGGCCAGTATACGACGTGGGGCGACTCGACCGTCTTCAGTTTTTGCAGCGGCGTCGTCATCAATTCGGCGACCGTTTTCGGGCCCAACGCGGCGCGCGTCAACGTCACGGTTCCCATCCTGCAGCCGCTTGGCGGCTGCGGGGTCACGGCCACTACCGGTGCGGAGGTGGCGCACAATATTTCGTATTTCAGCGTCACGCCGAGTACCGCGACCATACTCTCCGTCAGCCCGAACACGGCCATCCAGGGAACGCAGAATTTTTCGGTGGATGTCACCGGTCTGGCCACGCACTGGGTAGCGGGCACGAGTTTCAGCTTCGGCAGCGGCAGTGTTTCGGTGGCGGGCATCAATGTTATCGACAACACGCACGCCACTCTGACTCTGGACCTTGCGCCTCTGGCATCGCCCGGCCTGTATAGTCTGACGGCCACAACCGAGGGTGAAATCGCGAGACTGAACAACGCGTTCGTGGTTCAACCCGGAACGCCGATTCTGCTTTCTTCCACGCCAAACTCCGCGCAACAGCAGGGGTCGTTCTCGCTCGGTATTCTCGGCCAGTACACGAGCTTCGTGAATGGAACCACCACGGTCGCCTTTACGGGCCAGGGCGCGAACATCGCGGGCGTCGATGTCACCGGTCCGCAGAGCATTACGGTGACCGGGACGGTGGATGCGATCGCGTACCCCGGCTGCAGCAACATCATCGTGACCACGGGTTCGCAGGTACTGACGCTCTATGGCGCGTTCTGCATTACGCGCGGTCCCGCGGCGGTTACGCTGCTCACGCCGAATACGGGGCCGACCAGCACGTCGCTCGATGTCGGCATCACGGGCACCAACACGAACTGGATCCAGGGCACGACCATCGGCACGTTCGGGCCCGGCATCTCACTGAACACGCTGACCGTCAACAGCCCGACCAGCGCCACAGCCAACATCACCATAGCCGCCAACGCCATACCGGCGGCGAACACCGTCACTCTCACGACGGCGGGTGAGGTCGCTTCCGACCCATCTTCCTTTACGATCACCCAGTCGACGCCGATCGTCGATATCGTCACGCCGGGTACGGCGGCGCAGAGCCAGAGCGCGACGGTGAGCGTCATTTCGTCATTCACGAATTTCGTCAACGGTAATACGACAGCGGACTTCGGCTCCGGCGTCACCGTCAACAGCGTTACCGTCACCGACGCAACGCACGCTTCGGCCAGCATTACGGTGACTCCGATCGCCGCCACCGGCGCGCGCACGGTTCGCATGATCACCAACCTTGGCGGCGGCGCGCAGGAAATCGCCATCAAGTCGAATTCGTTCACGGTCACCGCGGGGACGGCCGCGATCAGCTCCATCGTTCCCTCCGCTCCGGTCTCCGTGCATCAGAACGACAGCGGCGACATTCTCACTGTCACCGGCAGCGGCACTCACTTCACGGCGGCGACGCTCACGAATGCATCGGTGGTCTTCTGTAACGGGGTCACTACGGCGGCCGTGCAGGTGGTGGACGATCTTCACCTCCAGGCGACTGTCAACATCGGAACGTTTGCGCCCACCGGTTCCTGCGGCGTCACGGTGACGACGGGCGGAGAGGTAGCAACCGGCGGCTCATTCAGTATCCTGGGCGGGATTCCGGTCATCACGCAGGTCAGCCCGAACTCCGCGCATCAGGGCGATAGCGGCGTTTCCGTCAGCATCAGCGGTCTCTATACGAATTTCAATTCCGGCGCGCTGAATATCACGATCCCCGGCGGTACTCTCGTTGGAACGCCCACCGTCAACAGCAATACGTCGCTGACGGCGATTTTCGATTTCAGCGACAGCGCGGCGACGGGAGCGCAGAACGTCACCGTATCCGATACCACCGATGGAACGATCGCGCCGAAACTGAACGCATTCACGATCAATGCCGGCGTTCCGGCGTTCTTCTCCATCAGCCCCAATACGCAGGGACAGGGCGTCACTAACACTTTCACGATCACCGGAAAGTTCACCCATTTCTCCAGTTCGAGCGTGGTCACAGTTTCCGGCACGGGCGTAACTCCAGGCGCCGTCATCCTGGGAACACTGACGTCCACCTCGCTTCAGATTCCGTTCAGCGTGGCGAATCTGTCTCCGGCGGGCGCGCGCACCGTTACCGTCACCACCGGAGCGGAGGTCGTCTCGCTCGGCTCCGGCGCTCCCGGCGCTTACACGGTGCTGGCCGGAGTTCCGAACATCACCCAGATTTCGCCGAATATCGGCGTGCCGAACTCTACCGTGAATGTCACGGTGACCGGTATTTACACGAATTGGTCGAACGGAACCACGGTAGCCAGCTTTGGGCCGGGAATTTCGGTGAATGGGGCGGCAGCCGGTACGGCGGGCACCGTCAACGTCACCAGCGCAACAACGTTCACCGCGGCTCTCACGATCGATCCCGGCGCGGCGATCCAGGCGCAGAACGTGGTCGTGACCACGGGCGCTCAGATTCTCACCGCGACGGACGGATTCCAGGTACTGACATCGACGACGACCGCTCCTGTAGTGACCTATCTCAGCCCGGCGAACGGGGCGAACGGCGTTCCCCTCAATACAAAGGTCACGGCGCAGTTCAGCGAGCCGCTCGATCCGGCTACGGTTTCCGCGACCGGCGCGAATGCGTTCCTCACTGACAGCAGCACGCAGGGCGGTTGCTGGGGGACTTCCGGCCTCGCGGCAACGGTGAGCCTGGATGTTTCCGGGCGCATCCTGACGATTGCGCCCGCGGCGCCGCTTGCCATCGGCCATACCTTCTACGTCCAGCTCAACAGCTACAACATACCGGGCGGAACGCCAACCATTCAGGATCAGTCCGGCAACGCGCTCGGCCATTATTGCTACAGCTTCACCGCCGGTCTTGCCGCCGTGAACAACGGTCCGTCGATGGTCAGCGCGAATATCCCCGCCGGGGCCACCGATGTTCCGACGAATACCCACAACGTCATCCTCGGCTTCGACCAGCCGATCGATCCGGCTACTCAGTCCGCGGGCCTTTCGATTACGTCGGGGGCCGCCATTCCGGTTCCCGGAACGTGGAGCTACAACACCGCCTTTACGCAGGCGATCTTCACGCCCGCGTCATCGTGGGCGGCCAGTACAACCTTTACCGTCACCTTCGGCGCACAGCTGGAGAATACGAGCGGCCTCGCTCTGACCAATCCCGGTTCGTTCACGTTCACTACCAGCGCGGGCACGGATGCCATTTCGGGCAGTTACGTAACCTGGACTCCGCCGTACCGCACCGGGACACTCGTCACCGGTACGATGCCGACGATTCAGTTCATCTATAACAAGCCCATCAATCCTCTGACGGTGACGCCGGGGAACTTCTATGTCTACAACACGACCACGGGGACGACCGTTCTGGGTTCCACCGTTTCCTGGTCCGCGGATTTCAAGACGTTCAAGCTGACGCTCGCGCAGCCGCTTGCGCCGGGAACGAATTATCGCTGGCTTCTCCTGAGCGCGCTCGATTGGGTCGGGAACGGCGTTCCCACGGGATCCGTGTATTTCACCACCGATACGGGAACGGACACGACCGCGCCCACGGTGATCTCGGTCTCGCCCTCTTCGGCCGTCAGCTGCGGAGGAAATCCCTGTGCGCCGGTCAGCTCCGAAGTGAATATTCAGTTCAGCGAACTGATGGATCCGACGAGTCTTACGACGGACGCGGTGACTCTGACGCCCACGGCGCCGGCAGGCCCGGCTGTTACGGGAACGTTCAGCTTCTCCCCGGATTTCAGCTGCACTTCGCCCTCGTCCTCGAGCAGCTGCGATTTCACCGCACTGAAGTTCAAGCCGTCCGCCCCGCTGGCGGCGAATACCACGTATCAGATCTCTATTCCGGACGGACACCTCGCCGATCTCAGCGGGAACTTCGATCCGTTCACCAGTTCGTTCACAACGGGCAGTTCCTCAACCCCCGACACGGCGCACGGCACAATTACGTCGATCACGCCCTCGAACGGCGCAACGAACGTCGCCCTGAATACCAATGTAGTCATTCAGTTCAGCAAGCCGGTCGATCCGCTTACTCTCGACCCGGATAGTATTCATGTATTCGACAACACGGCTTCCGGCAATCCCTACATTCCCGGAACGCTGGCAGTCTCCGCGAACCAGCAGACCGTGACGTTCACCCAGACGCTCCCGTTCGAACCCGGCCACCGGATCTGCGTCTACGCCAGTTACAACAAGAACGTTTTCGATCTCTCCGGAAACTACTTCAACAACCAGACCCTCTGTTTCACCGCCGGGGCGGGCACGGATACTACTGCGCCCACGGTGGTCTCCGTCACGCCGCTGGATAACGCGACGGCGATCGGGCCGAACAACCCGGTTATGGTGACGTTCTCCAAGTCCATGAATCAGGGGACGCTGAGCAACAACCTGGCGATCTACAGCGGTTCCACGCTTTACACCGCGAATTACAGCGTTTCCAACGACAATACGACCGTTATTTTCAACTCAGGCAATCTGCCTTACTTGACGACATATACCGTGGTGGTGAATCCGGATGTTACAGACCTTGCGGGCAATCCGCTCGGGGCCGAATTCACGTCGACCTTCACTACCGGGCCTGCCCCCACGACGTCTCAGCCGCAGGTGACCGCGATGAGACCGGCGAACGGCGCGACGGGCGTAAACGCGGCGAATCCCATTACCTTCTTCCTCAGCGCACCGCTGAACCCGGCGACCGTCACCTCCAGCACTCTCGTTGTGACGCAGAACGGCGTGCAGGTGGCTGGGTCCATCCATGTCGCGTCCGATAACCAGGACGTAACTTTCACCCCGTCGGCTTCCTTTACGGGAGGGGCGGTGATCAACGTGTTCTTCACGAACGCCGCCATGGATTCTTACGGAAATTCTCTGGTCAACTTCCAGTCCGGATTCACAATCGCGCCGGATGTGACGCTCGCCGCGCCCACGGTTCTCTCTTACGGGGCGCGTTACTGCTCGAATTGTCTCGATCCCGCCGGCTCCATCGAAATGCTGTTCAGCAAGCCGATGGACATCGCCACGCTGACGAGCGCCAACCTGTATCTGAGTTCTTCTTCGAACGGGACGCCGCTGATTCCGGCGAATGTCACGCTGGCCGATGGCGGCCGCCTGGTTCGTCTCAAGCCGGTGAGTCCGCTCGCGACAGGTACTTACTACTACGTGTTTGCAAAGACCGCTATTCAGGACACCACTGGTCTGAGTTTCACCGGTGGGAACGACTCCTCTTATTCTTACTACGCGCAGACTACAGGCAGCAGCGACGCGGCCGCGCCCACTGTCACCAAAACCGCGCCCACAAACGGTTCGACCGGGATCGGCACGAATGCGGTGGTCTCGGTCAGTTTCAGCGAGAACGTCGATCAGCTCACGCTCGATCCTTCGAACATTACGCTTACTGGTCCCGGTGGCAGTATTCCGATCAGCATCGGCTATAACTCGTCAAACAGCAGTTACGTTATGACTGTAACGCCGCAATCCCCGCTGCCGCCCAATTCGAACATTTCGCTGACGATCGACCATGTGTCCGATCTCGCCGGCAATGCGCTGAATCCCTCGCCGTTCAACGATCTGACGTTTACTACCGGGCCGGGGCCGGATTACAATCCGCCTACGGTCGTCTCAACCAACATCCTGAACAATGCGGTGAATGTCCCGGTCACGACCGGGTTCTCATTCGTGTTCGACAAGCCGATTGATTTCCGCAGCGCCATTTTGAACAGCACGGTTTATCTTGAGGACACGAGCGCGGGCTATGCCAGCGTTGCGGCCACATTGGCGTCCACGTCCGACAGATCCCTGTTGATCACGCCAACCTCGCCCCTGCCGGTGAACCATACGTATCGCGCCCGGGAGTACTCGATCGCGGATCTGAACGGGAACACCAGCGCCCAGCAGATCTTCTATTTCACGACGGTTCTCTCGGCATCGGGAGGCGGCCCCGTGGTCACTCAGATGATTCCGCTGGAGGGCAGCGTTGCTCCCGTGAATTTCAGCCCCATGGCGCAGTTTGACCGCGCTGTCTCGCCCCAGTCTCTGGCCGGCGTAACTCTGAAGCAGGGCAGCGTTTCCGTGGCGACCACGGCGCAGCTCTCCGCCGGAGGCACGGTGCTGACGCTGACGCCGGCCGCCATTCTGAAGCCCGGCGCAAGCTATACCTTCACCGTCTCCGGGGTGCAGGACTCGGCCGGTAACACGATGAGCGGATCGCAGTCGCGAGCCTTTACTACCGGGACCGGAATCGATATCACCAACCCCGTCATTACGGTCGCCAGCCCGATTTATAACGGCACGACCGGAACGAATCCCCAATTGCTGCTGAGGTTCAACGAGGAGATCAACCCGATCACCAGCGGGTCCTTCAGCTTTTACGATGTTGGAACGAGCGGTGTCTCCAACGGTTCCGTAAACGGAGCGGCTCTGAGCTGGGCCGCGGACCACAAGAGCGTTGAGATCACCTATCCCGGATCTTTGCGGCCGGGTTCCCGTTACTACTTCGTTCTGAACAGCGTCTGCAATCTGGCGGCTTACTGCGTGAGTTCGCCCGGCACTTATTTCTACACGAGCTCGTCAGCGGATAGTACGCCGGAGACGGTTTCCTCCGTCAGCGTGCCAAACGGCGCGTCCGGGGTTCCGCTGAACCCCTCCATCACGTTGCTTCTTTCCAAGCCCGCCGCGCCCGGTACGATCACGAACTCGAGCGTAACTCTTTCACCGGCGCCGTCTTCCGGAACCGATACGGTGAGCCTGTCTTCCGATGGCATGACGCTCACCTTGTCGCTCGGCGGCAACCTGGCAGCTTCCACGCCGTACACGATCAACGTCGGCGCGGGCGCTTTCACCGATGTCGACGGTAACGCCGTAGCGGCGTTCTCGAGCGCCTTCACGACCGGTACATCGGCGGAAGATTCCAATAGTCATGGCACGATTTCCATGACGAATCCGGCGCCCGGCGCCTCCGGGATTTCCATTACTTCGTCGATTACGCTGACTTTCAGTAAGCCTTACAATCCCAACTCGGTCCTCCCCGACAGTCTCCGGTTGTTCCGGAATAACTCGGGCTCGCAGCAGATCGCCGGGACGGTGAGCATGCCAACGAGCAACACGCTCGTGTTTACCCCCGCGGTCGCGATGCCTCCGAATGTCAGCATTAACGTCTGGGCCGGTTATTATGCAAGCATTACCGACTATGCCGGCGTGACGTTCGACGCGCTGACTGGCGGATCGAACGCGGTGTTCACTACCGCCAACACGGCGGACAACACGCCGCCGCAGGTGATCTCCATGTCGCCTGGCGCGAACGCTACTGACGCGGGTCCATACTCCACGGTGAGCCTCACGTTTAGTAAGTCGCTCAGCGTCGACACGATCAATGCAACGAATTTCGCGATGTATCAGGGGTCCACGCAGCTCTCGCCCAGTATTTCTTACTCAGGCGATCACCGGACGGTTTATCTGAACACCACGCTGCCCTACGACGCCACGATCCAGATTGCCGTCAACACCAGCGTTCAGGATTACGCCGGTAACAACATGGCCAACCCCTACCGGGCCAGCTTTACGACGCTCGCGGCGCCGGTTACGAACGGCCCGTCGGAGATTCAGTCCCGCCCCGGCAGCAATGCGGACCTGAATACCCCGGTGACCATCTTCATGAACGGTCCCATGAACCTGTCCTCCGTGCAGGCGGGACTCAGCGTGGCGCAGAATGGCGCGCTGATTCCGGGGAACGTCACGCTGACCGCGGATCTCCATGGCATCACGTGGACGCCCAACTCGCCGTATCTTCCCGGCGCTCTGATTGAGGTTTATCTGACCTCCGTCGCTACGGATACGAGCGGCAACCCGGCCTCGCCGTACAAGTTCAGCTTCACCACGGGAACGCAATCTTCGCCGCCCACGGAAGTATCCGTCTATCCGAGCAGGTATACGACGGCATATTTGACGAATACAGTGGTGGAAGTAGCGTTTTCCGAGCCCCTCGATCCGGCGACGGTGACCGATTCCACTTTTATTGTTTCCTCCGGATCCAATGCGGGCGGCGCGGTTATTCCAGGAACGATCACGCTCCTGAGCGGGAATACGATCGCCCGCTTTACGCCCGCCGCGCCATTCCCGGTGGGCCAGTACTTCCACGTCTCCCTGAAGACGGGCATTCAGGATATGAGCGCGAATGCGTTCGCGGGCGACGACTTTTATATATATGTCAGCGGCAGCGCGACGCTGGACAACACGCCGCCGACGCTGACTTCGCTGACTCCGGTCGATGGGTCGACCGGCATCGGCGACAACGCCCCTGTCCGTCTCGTTTTCAGCAAGGTCATGGATACGCTGTCGATCAATCCATCCACGGTCCTTCTGCGAAACGGCTCCGCTCCGATTCCGTGGACCGCTACCTTCTCCACCCTCAACAACCCGTCGCGAACGGTTGCGACTCTGCAGCCCGAAGCGCCGCTGCCCGATGGAGCTACCATCAGCGTTCACCTCACAACTGGGGTGAGCGACCTGGCCGGCTCTGCTCTCACGGATCAGACTCCGGCATTCACCACCATGTCCGGCGCGGATTTCTCCGCTCCCTATGTGATTGAACGAAGCATCAGCGACGGTGGCAACGCCAACGTGCCCACGAGCGCGACCTTCACCTGGGTCTTCAATAAGCCGCTCGATCCTTCCACCGTTATCGGCAACGCCGATGGCGGCGCTACGGGCTACTTCTACATTTATGACAGCGCGGCGTGCAACTCCGGTCAGCAATGTTACCCGGCGGTCAATGTCAACGTGTCGAACGACGGCCGAACCGTAACGATGATTCCCGTTGCGAATCTCCAGCCGAATGGAAACAACGACCATTTCTACGCGAACAATGCGACGGATCTGAATGGAAACGTGATGAGCGGCGCGCAGCAGCTGTTCCTCACCGCCGCTACCGCGACGGTCACCGGGCCAACGATTATCGGGACAAATCCGCTGAGCACAAATGGCAATCCCGTGCCCACCAATACGTCGATTGAAGTGATTTTCAGCAAGTCCGTCAGTCAAATCAGCCTGGGAGGCGTCACTCTCACGGGCGGCGGCAATGCTCCTTATTCCGTGATTTTCGACAACGCCTATTACACGGATAACAGCGTGATCCGGATTGTTCCTCAATCGCTGTTACTGCCGAATACAACTTACACCGTCAACGTCACCGGCGTGACGGACGTGGCCGGCAATCCAGCCCCCGCGACGACCTTCTCCTTTACCACGGGGAACAATTTCCAGGCCGCCGGTCTGTATCTGAGTGGCGCTACCGTCACAACCGGTCCGTCGACGACCGTTCCGATGGCTTCCAATACGACCATTCCTGGCGTACAGGATAATCCCACGTTTACGCTGACCTTCGATCACGAGGTCGACCTCGCAAGCCTCGGCAAGTGGGGCAGTATTACGCTGCGGGATACGTCCAACAATATTGTTTCGGGCGTCACTCTGAATTTCCAGCTTTCCACGGACCAGAAGACGGTCACGATCACGACTTCCGGACTGGCGGCGGCGACAACCTATCATCTCTGGGTCGCGTACGGCGTCTATCCGCCTTGGGATATTTCGGGTAACAGTTACTCATTGAACTCCGGGCAGCCCGGCAACGTGCAGTTGCCATTTACGACGCAATAACGGCCGCGACAGACAAGACACATGAACAAGTTCCTCAAAGCCGCGGCGATCCTTCTGAGCACTTTCGCGGGAGTGTGCCAGCTTTCCGCGCAGACCGCCGCTATCGGCAAAATTACGCTCTCCGCTCCGAATTTCGGATACCAGACGGTCGGGGTCTATAACTACACGGGTCCGGTGGATGGCTGCAAACAGCTTGCCTCGCAATACAACGTCTGCAATGCCGTCAGCATCGCCAGCTGGCAACTGAAGATCGAGTTCGCGGCGAACGCGAGCGGCCTCGCGCCGTCTCCTCTGATCTTCAGCAGCAACGGCAACAGCGACCCCATCGGCCCCACCAACGCGAGTAACGACGCCTACACGGGGCAGCCCGCGAACCCCTGGACGCTTTCATTCAATCTGAAAAACGCGGGCTGCAACCCCGCCTGCGATGCGCAAATCAGCTCCATCACTTTCAGCGGCGCGATCGATACGAATTCCCTGAATCTCTACGACTCTTCGGCCACCGGCCCCTACATTCTGGATTCCCTGGCCACGCAGAATTTCTCGGTGACGTGGACGATTCCGGCAACGGACTACACAACCACTCCCGGCTCGCTGTTCGACACAACTGACATCCTGGTCACCAACCAGAAGCCGCTTCAGCCTCAGACCATCACATTTAATTCACTGACCGACCAGATTCTCGGCTCTACGCCGCCGGCGCTTAGCGCGAGCGCGACTTCGGGGCTTACCGTGGCGTTCACTTCGAACAGCGCTTCGGTCTGCACCGTCGCCGATACCGCAATCACTCTGGTAACCGCCGGCGTGTGCTCCATCACCGCGAGTCAGCCTGGCGATTCCACCTATGCCGCGGCGACTCCCGTCACGCACACGTTCAACGTGACGCAGGCGGCGCAGACGATCACGTTCGGGCCGCTTTCCGACCTGAATATCAAAGCAACGCCGCCCACTCTCAGCGCAACCGCAAGCTCCGGACTGGACGTTACTTTCACCTCCAACAGCGCTTCGGTGTGCACAGTGTCGAACAAGACCATCACTCTGGGCGCCGCAGGCGTCTGCTCGATTACCGCCAGCCAGGACGGGAATACCATCTATTCCGCAGCTCCGCCGGTGACGCAGACCTTCACGATCAGTCTGGCGCCTCAGACCATCTCGTTCGGGCCTCTGAGCAGCGTACTGCTCTCGGCCGGCACGATCAGCGTGAGCGCCACCGCGACATCGAATCTTGCCGTCGCTTTCGCTTCCGACAGCCAGACCATTTGCACGGTGAGTCAAACGACCGTGACCCTGGTTTCGGCGGGCGTCTGTTCCATTACCGCCAGCCAGCCCGGCGACACGGCGAACTATGCGGCGGCGCAAACCGTCACCCAGACGTTTAACGTCCAGAATTCGCAGACGATTACGTTCGGGCCGATCAGCGATATCGTGATCACCGCTACGCCACCCGCTCTGAGCGCGACGGCGTCGTCCGGTCTGAACGTCACGTTCACATCCGACACCCCGTCGATCTGTACGGTGAGCGGCGCCGCCGTTACGCTCGTCGCGGCCGGCTCCTGTTCCATCAAGGCAACCCAGGACGGCAACAATCTCTATGCGGCCGCGACTCCGGTGACCCGGATCTTCGCGGTGACGCTGCAACCGCAGACCATCACATTCAACAGCATCCCGTCTCAGGCGCTCGGCGCGCCGCTCACGCTGAGCGCGACCGCATCCTCCAGTCTCAAGGTCAGCTTCGCATCGAACAGCGACACCATCTGCACGGTTGCCGACACAGCCGTCACGCTGCTGAAAGCGGGCACGTGCTCCATTACCGCGAGCCAGGCGGGCGACACAACATGGGCCGCGGCATCTCCGGTGACTCAAACATTTACGGTGACGCTCAAGCCGCAGACCATCACCTTCGGGCCGATCGACACTATCCAGCTAACGGCCACGGCGCCCCTGCTGAGCGCGACCGCCACCTCCGGGCTGGCCGTGAGTTTCGAATCGACGACCGGGGCGATCTGCACGGTAAGCGACAAGACGGTCACGCTCGTGGCCACGGGCACCTGTACCATCCAGGCAACCCAGGGGGGCGATACGACGACCTGGGCCGCGGCAACCCCGGTGACGCAGTCATTCCTCATCACGACTCTGACGCCGCAGAGCATCACGTTTAATTCCATCGCCCCGCAGACCATCGGCGTCCCCGTGGCCGCGCTGAGCGCTACCGCGTCATCGCACTTAAAGGTCAGTTTTGCGTCGAACAGCCCGACCATTTGCCAGGTTTCGGACACGGCGGTCACGCTTCTCAGGATTGGCTCCTGTTCGATTACCGCGAGCCAGGCCGGTGACGCCACTTATGCGGCCGCGACTCCGATCACCCAGGTATTCGCGGTCAATGGAACTCCGCAGACGATCACATTTAACGCGATTCCGGCCCAGACCATGGGGACCACGCCGGCGCTGACCGCGACGGCAAGCTCCACTCTTCCGGTTACGTTTGCGTCGAATACGCTCTCCATCTGCACGGTTTCCAGCACGGCCATTACGCTGCTTTCGGCCGGCAGTTGCTCGATCACCGCAAGCCAGGCCGGCGACGGAACCACCTATGCGGCGGCGACACCGGTGACCCAGATATTCGCGGTGAATCTCCGGCCGCAGACAATCACGTTCGCGCCGATCCAGACGATTATGCTGAACGCCACGGCCCCCCCGCTCAGCGCGACCGCGTCGTCCGGTCTGGGTGTGAACTTCGCTTCCACGACGGGTTCGGTCTGCGGAGTTTCCGGAACGGCAGTGGCGCTGTTGACCACCGGCCTGTGCACCATCGAGGCAACACAGGGGGGTGACAATACGACCTGGGCCCCGGCTACCCCGGTGACCCAATCATTCGTCATTACGACTCTGACGCCGCAGACCATCACGTTCGGCCCCCTCAGCTCAGCGGCTTTCGGTACAACGCCGCCCGCGCTGAGCGCAACCGCGAGTTCCGGTCTCCAGGTTCTCTTCGCATCGGCCAGCTCCGGGGTCTGCAGCGTCAACGGCTCCGCTGTCACGCTCGTATCGGTCGGTGTCTGCTCCATCACGGCCAGCCAGCCGGGCAACACTGTTTACGCCGCGGCCACGCCAGTGACTCAGATGTTCACCGTCACGCCGGGAGCGAATATCATTACCTTCAATCCCGCGAGCTCTCTCACCGTTGGGACCACCCCGCCCGCGCTCAGCGCGACGGCCAGCTCCGGTCTCGCGGTGACGTTTGCTTCCACAACACAAACGATCTGTACCGTCAGCGGGACCGCTTTGACCCTGCTGACTGCGGGAACCTGTACCATCACCGCGAGCCAGGACGGTAACGGCAACTACTCAGCAGCCACGGCGGTGATGAAGTCCATCGCAATCAATCCCGCCAGCACGGGCGGCGGGGATAACGGCGGCGGCGGAAACACGGGTGGCGGCGGAGGCGCGGGTGGCGGGAGTGGTGGGGGTGGCGGATCGCTGACGATCGCGCCCACGTCCGTGACGATGAACGCAGCCTCCGGCGGCGCGCCGGGTACGGCTCAGGTCACCCTGACGTATACGGCGTCCCCGCAGGCGGCGCCGAAATTCTCCACGACCTTCGACACGAATCAGGGCAACGGCTGGCTCAGCGTCTCGCCCTCCACGGGCGTCATGACGCTCAGCTCCTCTTCGACCCAGCAGTTTATTTACACCGCCACGCTGACGATCAGCGCGGATCCGGCCACTCTGGCGGCGGGCAGCGCTTATACAGGTACCGTACATGTCAGCGCGTCCGGTAGTACCGTCAGCGTTCCGGTCACGGTAAATATCCCGCCGGCGCCGCCAAAATATACAGCGCTGCCCGAGTCGCTCACCTTCAGCTATCAGCTCGGCTCCCAGACGCCGGCTTCGCAGAGCATCTCGGTATTGAGTACTCCGTTCGGCGGGAGCTACACCGTGGGCGCGGCGAGCACGGGCGGTTCCGGTAACTGGCTCTCGGCGCAGGCGGACAGCGCCACTCCGGCGACGCCGGGAGTGGTTTCGGTAACGGTGAACACCAGCGGATTCACGGAGGCAGGGCAGTTCTCCGGACAGGTCACGATCCAGGGGGGCGTCTCTTCCATCGTAGTGCCGGTGACCCTGAATGTCGCCGCGGCGGCCGGCCCTCCGGCGCTGTCGGTTTCCCCGGCGCAGGCAACTTTCTCGATTCAGCAGGACGGCGCAGCCACAGGCGGGCAGATCACCGTTTCGAATGCGGGCGGCGGAACGCTCACATTCTCCGCGTCGGCGGCGAGTAGCGGATGGCTTACGCTCAACAGCTCCGCTCCGTCCTCGGCGACGCCTTCCTCGCCCGCGTCGCTCGGGTTCACCATCGATCCGAAGCGCCTCAAGCCCGGTGTTTATGACGGCCGGATCACGGTGAGGGATACGCAATCGGCGGCAACGGCCAGCACGATTGTGGTGTTGACGATTACCGGCGCGGCGCCGCAAATTCAACTTTCACGGACCGGTCTGAACCTCGCCGGCGTTGCGGGAGGATCTCAAACGGACGACGAAACCGTGATCGTTTCCAACAGCGGCGGCGGAACGTTGGCATGGAAAGCGTCTGCCTCCACGCTTTCGGGCGGCAACTGGCTGAGCGTCTCGCCGGCATCGGGCTCGCTGGACGCGGGCGCGGCCGGCGCTGCTCTGACGATCTCCTCGGATTCATCGAAGCTGACGCCTGGCACTTACTCCGGCTCGATCAACTTCACAGCGCAGGGCGCGGCCAACAGCCCGCAAACGGTTTCGGTGCGCCTCACGGTTTTGGCGAGTCAGCCATATCCGGCCGTGCGGGTCTTATCGGGCGGCGCAATACTGGTGGGCGGTCAGGCGGGCAGCGCCACGCAGGCGCAAATAGCGGTGGGCCTGTTTAACCAGGCCTCCACGGCCATTCAGTTCTCGGCGAGAACTTCGGCTTCCTGGCTGTCGGTGAGCCCGGCCAGTGGCCCGCTGGACCCCGGAGCCGGCTCAGTGACCATCTCCGCCGATCTGACCGGTTTCTCCGGATTGCGCGCCGGTACGGTTAGTCTCGGGTTCGACGATGGGTCGGCAGCCAACATCCGCGTGCTGGCGCTGGCGCTGCCAGCCCTGGGTGCGCACGGTCTTCCGGGACCGTCGGCGGAACTGATCCGGCCCATGGCTTCTGTGGCGGCGTGTTCCGGCGGCAAGCCGAGTTTCCTGATTCCGGTCTTCGAGCAGCCGTTTGGCGGTTCGACGGTGGAGGTGTCTTCGGCGGCCGATGTGAAGGTGCAGGTAATTGACGATTGCGGTAATCCCGTAACCGCGGCCGCTGGCGGGTCCGTGCAGATGACATTCAGCAATGGCGATCCCGGCATCAGCCTGGCCGACACGGGCGGCGGCGTCTGGGAAGCAACATGGATTCCGGTGAAAGCGGCGCCGCAGGTCACGCTGCAGGTAGCGGCTTCGGAGAATGGGCTGACGTCCGGCGCCGATTCGGATATCGAGACGAGCGAAACGGTGACAGTCGCCGCGGCCCCGAACGGCGCCGCGCCGCAGCCAACCGGTATTGCAAACGCGGCGAGCGCGGGTCAGGCGATTCCATCGATTGTGACGCCTGGCAGTTATGTCGCGATTTACGGAACGAATCTCGCGGGTAGCGGCGATCCGAACGCAACAGCCGGACAGCCGCTGCCGGTGACGCTCAATGGCGCGCAGGTCACGCTCGGTGGATTGCCGATGCCGTTACTATACGCCGCGCCGGGACAGGTGAATGCCGTGATCCCGCAGGGGATTGCGCCGAATGCGACGTATCCGCTGCTGGTGGTGAACGGGACATCTCAATCCATGGCGGCGGCGCTGACTGTGACGGAGCTGCAGCCGGCAACGTACACGGTAAACACAACGGGATCGGGCGCGGGCATCGTGGCGGATGCGGCGACTGGCCAGCTTATTACGACGTCGAATCCGGCGCATGCGGGACAGAACCTGGTGATCTACATGACCGGGCTCGGAGCGCTGGTTGGCGCCAACGGAGAGCAGCAGCCGGCGGACGGAGCGATCGCGCCCACAACGACGATCTACCACACAACGTCCAATATCGCGGTGACGATCGGCGGCGTGAGCGCCTCTGCTGTCCAGTTCGCGGGATTGACGCCGACGCTGACGGCCCTGTATCAGGTGAATGTGCAGATGCCGGCCGGCGTCACCCCCGGAGACGCAGTGCCTGTGTCGGTCACCGCGACCGATCCGGCTACGGGCGCCACGGCAACATCGAATGTTGTGACAATCGCGGTCCAGTAGCGGGAGGAATCAACCTGTTGTGTCAGGTTGGGCCTGGCCGCTGTACGTGTAGTCGATTGAATGGATGGGCGGGAGTAACTCGCGGGGGCCTCCGTGAACTCCGCCCATAAGGATTCTTACGCAGGGACCGGCGATCTCATGCGGGACATCGCCGGGGAAAGCGGCGCGGTAATCCCGGCCTTTTTTATCTCGCGTACGACTCCAGATAGCCGCATTCCGTGCAACGATAAGCCGTGATCTCATAGTGCGGACCGTCCTTAGACTTTACTCCGCGCCAAAAGGACTTCTGCGGTTCGCCTGGCTGCCATTGCGCCACAACGGCGGATGCGTGATCTTTGAGGTCGAGAATAACCCCCTGTTTCATTTCGCCGTTGCATTTTGGACACTGATTGTGAGATTCCATCATTTCCCCAGAGCCAATTATCCCGAGAGCGGCTGGTAGCAAGTGACAGGGGCTGTTCCCGCGACGAGCCGCTTCAGTACAGTGGAGGCCCGGAAGAGCTGACGAGCGACTGAATACCGCGAGCGCTCAAAGGAACTTCCGGCCTTTTTTCCGGCCTCGAGAGGTGGGCGCGACAGCCTCCAGTCGCGCGACACCGTCTGTTCGGAGGTTTTGAGAAACGCTGGCGTTTCCCCCACGCTCAGGCCGCCGAAGAATCGCACCCCCGATTTTGCGCTTGACGTGCGACTGGAGTCGCTGTAGCATGTGACTGCGGTCTCATGCGGCTACAGTCGCAGGCCGGCACAGGGAACAGATCGAGGCGCGATGAAAAAGGGAAAGCCAGCTTCTGAACGATTGGGTGGGCGTGAACGAGAGATGCTCGATGCGGTTTTTGCGCTGGGGAATCGAGCCTCCGCGGAAGAGATTCGCGCGCGACTGAAGAATCCGCCGGGTGAATCGTCCGTCCGGGTTATGCTCACGCGGCTGGAAAAGAAGGGCTTTCTCAAACATGAGCAGGAGGGCGTTCGCTACATGTATTCGGCGACGACGTCCCCTTCCATCGCGAAGCGCACGGCGCTGCAGCGTTACCTGCAGACGTTCTTCGGCGGATCACTCCGGCAGATGATGACCGCCCTGATGACGGAATCGTCATGGACGGACGAAGAATTCGAGGACCTCTCGGCCGAAATCGAACGTTTTCGCAACGAAAGGAAGAAGCAGTCGTGACCCGCATCCTCAATGAAATCGCAATCGCATGGAGCGCTTCGCCGGCCATCTCTCTCGCGGTGAAAGGGACGGCCGTCGTGACTCTGGGTCTTGCGGGCGCGTGGCTGGCACGCGCAAATCGGGCCGCGGTGCGACATGCCCTGCTCGCATCGGCCTTCAGCGCGCTGCTCGCGCTGCCCATTGTTTCGTTCGTCGCCAAACCTGTGTCAATCGCTATAGCGGTTTCGAAGGATGACGCAGTCTTCCTGCCGCTTTCCGGGAACAATTCCGCGCCATCGCCCGCCGCCTCGGCGGCATTTCGCACCCGCGCAGTTTCCACGGAGCCCGGGCGATCCGCGCCACCGCTGTCAGAGATATTGCTCTACGCCTGGTTCGCTGGTACGGCGATCTTCCTGATCCCGGTCATCGCTGGCTTGCTGCAAATCCGTTCTCTCCGCAAATCCGGACTGCCATGGAGTCAAGGCCGGACAATCGTCTCAGGATTGCCGCCGCACCTGGATCGCAGCGTTGAAGTTCTGCTTCACAACTCACTGTCAGGGCCGATGACCTGCGGCGTTCTCAGCCCCGCGATTATTCTTCCCGCGGATGCGCAGAACTGGGATGCGCAGGATCTGGAGCGAGCCTTTGTGCACGAACTGGAGCACATTCGACGGTATGACTGGGCAATCCACTGTCTTGTGCGCGTCGCCTGCGCCGCGTACTGGTTTCATCCACTCGTGTGGATCGCATCGCGAAAGCTCGAGCTCGAAGCCGAGAGATCCTGCGACGACGCCGTGCTGGGAAATTCCGAGCCGACGGCCTACGCCGACCAGCTCATGAGTCTCGCGAAGAGAGTGCGGTCTCAGCGATCGCCGGCTTTGGCGATGGCAAACCGTTCGGATCTCACCGCGCGCGTGGGAGCGCTGCTGAACGAAAGACAGCAGCGAGGGCCTGTGGGGGCGTTGCTCGTCGCAATGGCAGCGGTCGGCGCAACCGCGATTGTTCTTGCGATGTCGCCGCTCAGGATGGTGGCGGCTCCGCAGGGTGGCGCAACTCCCGCCCCGCAGGACATTCCCAAATGGGATGCAGTCGCCATCAAGCGGTGCAGCGACAGTGCTCTCGTACGCCGCGAAGGGGGAGTCGCCGGGGCAGTTCCCGCCGCTCCGTCTGACGACCGACTAATGCTGAGCTGCTTACCTCTGTCCGTTCTTGCCGCATCAGCATATGAGGGATTTGCCGGTGGGCACAGAAATCAGGAGAAAATGATCCGCACGAACCTGGAGAAGTTTCCGGACTGGACCAATACGGAGCGGTACACAGTCGAAGCGAAAGCAGAGGGTTCTCCCGGTCCGGAGATGATGCGCGGGCCGATGCTGCAGGCATTGCTCGAAGATCGATTCCGCCTGAAGGTTCACGAGGAGACGAGGGAAGGAAAAGTATATATTCTCAGGATCGGAAAAGGGGGGCCGAAAATGGAAGCCCTCGAACCGGGAGGCTGCATACCGAGGGGCTTCGGAGCAAGTCCCACCGGCAATCCCTGTCCCTACACGTCGGAAAGAGATGGAAATATGGGCTTCGACGGCTGGATGAACATGGACGCGTTTGCGCTGATTATGACCGGCGGAATCAGGAATCCCCAATCACCGCTGGACGCGCCCGTTCTGAACGAGACTGGTCTCACCGGTTTTTACCATGTCCAGTGGGAATATTCTCCGCTGAATCCTGTAGCAGACGCTCCTCCCGCAGCGTCGGTCTTTACCGCCGTTCAACAACTTGGTCTGAAGTTTGAGGTTGGCAGGGGGCCCAATCCGTTCCTTGTGTTCGATCATGCGGAAAGACCTACGGAGAACTGAGCTATCTCGAAAGGGGGCGCTCCACCAAGGTGTGTGGCTCCTTTAAAATCGCTGGTTATCCGGGCAGGTTTCCGGGTTATTACTGGCGCCTCGATTGCAGCCCGGCGCTGGTGCGTTTTCTTCTTGTTTTCTTCCTATCCTGTTGCATATGCGCAGCCCAATCCGTCACGATCGGCGCAATTGGAGGCGGGCGCGTCACGGACGATGTGGTAGGTTTCCACACGCCTGAGTCGAACATCATCAGCGGCGTGCCACCGTTCCGGCCAGAGTCGCGACTTTATGTTGTGGGTCCGGCGATCGAAATCGGCCTGCCGCATCATTTCGGCGTCGAGCTGGATGCGTTGTATCACCGTCAGGGAGTCTTCTACACCTTCCTCAACGGCGTGTATACCTACACGACCTCTGGCGAACGCGACAATATCTGGGAATTTCCCGTCCTCCTGAAATACAAGCTGCGAGCGCATGCGATGAACCCATTCGTTGAAGTGGGCGTCGCGCCCAGAACGATGAGTGGCCGAATCACTGAAATCAATCAGGACGACTTTTCGAGCCTGGGTCCGCCATCCTCAACGACACGCCGGACGAGCTATGGTCCAGACGCAGGCCTGGCCAGCGGCGGTGGTATTCGTTTCCATCTGGCCCACCTCACCATCGCGCCGCAGGTGCGATATACGCGCTGGTTCGATACGCCTGTCTCCGGGGCGGACTACGCCAGAATCGGCGGAACCTTTTCATCGAATCTGAACCAGATGGACGCGCTTGTTGGAATTGGCTGGCGTGTAAAATGATTGAAACTACGCCTGTTACAGCAAGCCGTGTAACGGGTTGCGTCCGCTTGTATATCCTTTGGCCAACCCGGAGATTACACAAATCTTACACAGCGGGCGCTCGATGCCTGTTAGCCTGGTAATGCAGGCACAAAGGACCAAATTGAATCCAGCGACAGTTGCAACAGAAGAGAACATTTTTGAACGAAAGGGCCTCAACTGGCCGACCACCATCGCGCTCGTGGTGTTACACGCGGGCGCAATTGCAGCCCTGTTCAATTTCAGCTGGAAGGCCCTCGCGGTAGCGGTCGTCCTGTACTGGATGACGATCGGCTTGGGCATCAGTCTTGGCTATCATCGCCTGCACACGCACAGATCCTTTTCGATTCCGCTCTGGATGGAATATCTGTTCGGCCTGTTTGGCGCCATGACGCTCGAGGGCGGCCCGATGTTCTGGGTAGCGACCCACCGGATTCACCATCAAAAATCCGATCAGGCGGGAGATCCGCACTCGCCGAATGACGGGGCGTTCTGGTCGCATATCGGCTGGATTCTGTTCGGCGAAGCGAAGCACAACAACACGCGTCTGATGGGCAAGTACGCGCCCGACCTGATGCGGCACAAATTCTACATCTGGCTCAACAACTGGCATTGGCTGCCCACGGTCGTGCTGTCGGTCGTTCTTTATCTTGCCGGCGGCCTGCCGATGGTCTTGTGGGCGGTTTGCATGAGAATCGTGGTCGGGTTGCACGCCACCTGGCTGGTAAATTCGGCCACCCACATGTGGGGGAAGCGGCGGTTCCGGACGCGCGACGATTCGCGCAACAACTGGTGGGTGGCCCTCATGACGTTTGGAGAGGGCTGGCACAACAACCACCATGCTCATCCGACTTCCGCGCGGCACGGCCTCGCCTGGTATGAGTTCGATCCTTCGTGGCTGACGCTGAAAGTGCTGCGCGCGGCCGGCATCGCGAAGAATGTTCGCGTGGCGAAGCTGGACAGCGAGCTCGCCGAACGCAAAGTCGCGTAACACCCATTAAGCTGATGATATGGTCGGCATTGGCCGGAAGCGGTCCATCGCGTTCTTCATTGCGCTGGGCGCGTGCCTTATCTCGGTCATCATTCTTCTGTACGTGGGTTGGGTTCTGCTCAACTGGCGCACGGGCATTCTCCTTTTCCTCGGCGTTTTGCTGTTGCTGGCAATTATCGCCGGCGTTGTTCTGAATACACTTTTCCTGGTGCGCGAAATTCATCGAAATGAACAGCATGATGCCTTCATCAATGCCGTCACCCATGAGCTGAAGACGCCCGTCGCGTCGATCCGGCTGTATCTGGAGACGCTGCAGACGCACAGCGTAGATGAGAACAAGCGGCAGGAGTTTTACCGGATCATGCTGCATGACAGCGACCGGCTGCTCTCGACCATCGAACAGGTTTTGCGTACTGGCCGGGTTGCCGCCTCCCGGCGGCGCCTGAACGTTGCGCCCATCGATCTCGGCGCCCTGGTGGATGGCTGCATCGACAGGGCAGGCAAATTGTACGGAGTACCGGCCGGCAGTATTCGCTATCAGGGCGACGGCGCGGCTCCGGTGACGATCCTCGGCGACCGGGACGAAGTGCAGGCCGCGGTTTCCAATCTGATCGACAACGCAGTGAAGTATTCCGGAAACCATGTGGACGTCACGGTGAAGACATCGCTCGCCGACGACCGCTATGTGACGCTGCGAGTCACGGATCAGGGGCCGGGTATTCCGCCGGCCGAACTCAAACGCATTTTCAAGCGCTTCTACCGCGTGCCCGGACAACTGGCGACGCGGGTCAAGGGAACAGGTCTGGGTCTCTACATTGTGCGCGCCGTGGTGCGGCGGCATGGGGGCCAGGCGTGGGCTGAGAGCGAAGGCCCCGGGCGCGGCAGTACGTTTGTTTTACAGTTTCCCGCCGCGCCGGGCCGTTCGGCATAATTGGGCTGATTGGGCAGCATGACGCGGATACTCGTCGTCGAGGACGAACAACATCTGGCGGACGGTCTCCGTTTCAACCTCGAAGCCGACGGCTATGAGGTGCAAATCGCCGACACGGGCGAGGCGGCGCTGGAACTCCTGCTTTCGAAAGACGCGGCGTTCGACGTGGTTGTGCTGGACGTGATGCTGCCTGGCATCGATGGATTCGCCGTCATATCGTCGATGCGGCAGGCCGGGCAATTTGTGCCAACGCTCATGCTGACGGCGCGCGGTCAGCCGGCGGACGTGCTGAAGGGATTTGCCGCGGGAGCGGACGATTACTTGCCGAAGCCGTTCGATCTGGCGATTCTGATGGCGAGGATCAACGGCCTTCTGCGGCGCGGAGAATGGGTGCGGGCGGCGGCGCAGATTCCGGCGGCGGAGCCGGATACGTATACGTTCGGGGATAAGTCGGTTGATTTCGGGCAATTGGAACTGCGCGTACGCGGCGATGTGTTCCCGTTGACGCTCATGGAAGCCAATCTGCTTCGATACCTGATCCGTCATGAAGGGCAGACGGTATCGCGCAAGTCGATGCTGGCGGAAGTGTGGGGTCTGCACGAAGACACGGATACGCGCGCGATCGACAATTTCATGGTGCGTCTGCGGCGCTATATCGAGGATGACGCGAAGAATCCGCGGCATCTGCTGACGGTGCGGGCGCTCGGATACCGGTTTCTGGCGAACCCGCATAATGGGTGAGGCGATGGACGTCCCCTACGCAAAGAAGTGGCAGAAGGAAACGGATCAGCTGCGCAAGATCGCGCTCGATTGCGATCTGAAGGAAGAGGTGAAGTGGGGCAAGTCCTGTTTTACTTTCCGGGAAAAGAACGTTGCGATCGTGATCCCGCTCAAGGAGTCGTGCGCGTTCTCGTTCTTCAAAGGCGCGCTGCTCCGGGATCCTGAGGGCGTCCTTCAGCAGATTGGAGAACACACGCAGGCTGGGCGCTGGATCAAATTCACCTCGGTCAGGGAAGTAACGGCGCTGCGCGTATTGCTGACGAAGTACATCCGCGAGGCGATTGAAATTGAGGCCTCTGGAAAAAAGGTTGAACTCAGGAAGGCATCTGAGTATGCGATTCCCGGGGAGTTGCAATCTTTGCTTGATGGCGACGCGGTTCTCCGGAAGGCGTTTGAAGCACTCACGCCCGGCCGGCGGAAGTCCTGGATCTTTCACATCTCCAGCGCCAGGCAGGCGAAGACGAGGATTGCGCGAGCGGAAAAGTCCGCGCCGATGATCCGGAGTGGGCGAGGGTTCAACGAACTGCGCGGTTGAGCGAGACGATGCGGGCAGGCCGCGTGGCTGTTAGGATGAACTCTTGTGTCCTGGGAGAATGACGACGAACTTTTCGCGCTGCTGAAGACCCGGCTCTTCACCGCCGCCATCGGCGACGTTCTCGACGCCATGGGCTTCCGGCATCAGTTCCTCCCGCCGCACATCCAGCCCTTACGTTCCGACATGCTGCTGGCGGGTCGAGCCATGCCGGTGCTCGAAGCCGATTACTTCGATCTGTCCGGCGATTCCGGCCAAACCGAACTCAGCCGCCGCCCCTTTGGCCTCATGCTTCACGCACTCGACGATCTGAAGCGTCATGAAGTCTACATCGCAACCGGAGGCTCGCCGCGTTACGCGCTCTGGGGCGAACTGATGAGCACCCGCGCCATGCATCTGGGCGCGGCGGGCGCGGTCGTGAATGGATACTCCAGGGATACGAAGGGAATTCTCGAACTGGGTTTCCCCACATTCTCGATGGGCCGCTACGCACAGGACCAGGGCTATCGCGGCAAGGTCGTGGACTTCCGCATCGGCATCGAAATCGAATGCGTAAAAATCGCCACGGGGGACATTGTGTTCGGCGATCAGGATGGCGTTCTGATCATCCCCAGGAGCGCCGAGCGCGAAGCCATCTCGCAGGCGCTCGAAAAAGCCGGCAAAGAAAATCTGGTGAAGCGAGCGATCCGGCAGGGAACGTCGACCGTGGAAGCGTTCGAAAAATTCGGCGTCATGTGACGGCGCGCGGAAAACTTATAATCTCCTCAGGAGCATCGATGAAGGAACCGCTGTTTCGGCTTATTCCCATCGGCCTGATTGCGGCCATGGCTCTGCTGGCGCAGGAATTCGACGTCGCATCGGTGAAGCCCGCCGCTCCGTCGACTGGCAAGAGCACTTTTGTCGGTATTCGGGGCGGGCCCGGTACGCAGACCCCCAATCGCATTTCTTACGTGAACGAGTCTCTGCGAAATCTTCTCGGCGAGGCTTACTCGGTCCGGCTGTTTCAGGTCTTTGGCCCAGCCTGGATCGATACGGAAAGGTATGACATTGTCGCGACGCTGCCGCCGAATTCCACGCGCGAGCAGTCGCGCGCGATGTTACAGAAGTTGATCGCGGAGCGCTTCCATGGCGTCGTTCATCATGAACAACGGGAGTTTCCGGTGTTTGATCTGACCGTCGCGAAGTCGGGCGCGAAGCTGACTCCAGCCGCCGCCACGGGCAATCCTGGGGTAGCGATGTCGACGGACGACGGTAAGGTTCGTCTTGTTGTCACGAAAGCGACGATCGCGGATTTCATCCGATCGATCGAAACGGAAATCGGCTCGGCAGTGATGGATAAGACGGGAATTAACGGAGTTTTCGATTTCACCGTCGAATTCGCTCGCGACGCCGGCAGGGTCATGAACCAGTTCACGGGGCTACCGCAGGCGACGTCTTCCGGGAGCGGCGAGAACGCAGGGAGTGAATTGCCCGGAATTTCGACCGCGCTTCAGGGGTAACTTGGTTTGAAGCTGGATCGAGCCAGGGGCCGGCTCGACGCGATTGTCGTCGATCGTGCGGATAAGACGCCTACGGAAAATTGATCCGTGCGGCGATAAGGCAATACCTTTTTTGAGTCACCCATTGCCACTTCGCAGGATCGAAGAGCCTATTAGTCCCTTCCATTCCCGACCTATTCGCGGCTAAGTGGTTAATAACTCAGTTCGAATTTGACGGATGGATTTGTCCTCGCATATATATGAGTCGTGGACATTGAATTACGACGGCTCATTACGCGTGTTGCTCTGTTTATGTCTCTGCCGGCGGTGATCGCCATGGCAGATCCCCTGCAGCTCAATTCCCAGGCTGTCAACACATCTCTGTTTCACGTCAGCGAATTTGTCACTGGCGTACAGGGCGCTCTCAGCACCATTGTGTTGGGCCCCGATACGCTCGGCGTCGCGTCCTTTTCAGGCATTCAGGCATATACCGGTCTGACGAGCGGTCAGGCGGTTGGACCCACGACAATATTCAACACGCCTGGCGCCTATACGGGCCTCATCAAAGCGGGCAACTACTATATCGCCGGGAATTCCGGTACCGGAGCGGGAGATCAGGCCATCATTTTCCTTCTGCCGGGCGCGACGCCGACTTCTCCGCTGACGGATGCGGGTTCGCTGAAATTCGCGTTTCCTTCCACCTGGGAACACAGCCAGATGGGCATTGCCGCGAGACCCACTCCAGGAGTGCCGGGATCCTACGACCTGATCTTTAATGTCGGTTCGGAATACGATCACCAGACATCCACCGACCCGGTTCCGGTAAGCGGCGTGACAACGGCAACGCTCCAGGGCGATTCGCTCTATGAGCTCACGGTCAATCTGAGCACCAGCCAGCCGGTAGTGACGGGTCTGAAGCAGATTGTCACGGGTATCCGAAATGTGATCGGCATGGCCTTTCAGCCCGGCACCGGGGACTTCTATTTCGCCGACAACGCCATTGATGGAACAGGTCCTACTGGCGACGAGCCCCCGCAGGCGGAGGAAATCAATCGCATCGCGGCGGCGGACGTTGGCGTGGGATCGCCGATCAATTTCGGTTACCCGAGCTGCTACATCCAGTACAGAACCGGCGCGCAGGTGGGCAGCGGATGTGTCCAGCCGTTGTTCGCCATTCAGCCGCTTCCCAATGGCACTGAGCTCGGTTCGGAAAGCGAAGGCGTTACGCAACTGGCGTTCGCGCCCGCGAATTTTCCGGCGGGATTCAACAACGGAATCTTTCTCGGTTTTGACGGCAAAGGCGGCGTGACCGGGTCGGCGAACGAAGAGAATGCCGTCGGCTATTACGACTTCGGCACGGGGAACTATATTCATTTTTCGGAGAACAGCCAGAACGGGGTGTATGAGCCCATCGGCATTCTGACCACTCCCACGCAGCTTCTGATTTCCGATTTTGGAGCGGGCATTGTCTACGACGTGACGAGCGTCAGTACACCGCCGCCTCCGGTAGTCGGCACCGATTCGGTGAGTCCGCAGGACGGCAGCGGTTCGAGTCAGGTATTTACATTCCAGTTCTCGGACAGCAATGGTTATGCGGATTTACTCAGTGGCCGTTACCATGTTCTCGTCAATTCGGGGGTAAACGGCGCCGGCAGTTGCTGGGTTCTGCTGCAGTCTACGGGCGTGAGCCTTGCGCCGGACGATCCCAATCAGAACTGGTCTTTTGTGCCGTATGGTTCATCGACAACGGCGCAAAACAGTCAGTGCCTCGTCAGCGGAGTGGGAACCAATATCTCCGGATCGGGCAACAGCCTCACTTTGAGTTTGTCGCTGACATTCACAACGGCGTATCAGGGCGCCAAAAATGTGTACACGGATGTGAATGCGTCCACTCCGTTTTACACTGCCGTAACCAGCTACACGGTTACCGCCGGGCCGCCCCCACCGCCGACCCTCAGTACGGACTCCGTCTCTCCGCAGAACGCGAGCGGATCGAGCCAGGTCTTTACTTTCCAGTTTTCCGATTCGAACGGTTACAACGATCTGCTGAACGATCGCGCTCACGTTCTCATCAACGGCGCTCCCAACGGCACGAGCAGTTGCTGGGTTCTGCTGGAAACCACGGGGCTGAGACTGGCCCCGGACGACCCGAACCAGGCGTGGTCTTTCGTGCCGTACGGTTCGTCCGCGACGGCGGAAAACAGCCAGTGCCGGGTCAACGGCGCCGGAACCACGATCTCCGGATCGGGAAACAGCCTCACGTTGAACCTGTCGCTGACGTTCACTGCCGCGTATGCGGGCGGGAAATCCGTTTATACGGACGTGAATGCGTCCGGCGGTTATGCCGCAGTGACCAGCTACACGGTTACGCCGACCTTGACGACGGATTCTGTCTCGCCGCAAAACGGCAGCGGTTCGAGCCAGGTGTTCACGTTCCAGTTCTCCGACAGCAAAGGTTACGCGGATCTGGTGAGCGGCCGCTATCACGTTCTGGTCAATTCAGCTGTCAATGGCGTAAACAGTTGCTGGATTCTGCTGCAGTCCACGGGCGTGAGCCTTGCGCCGGACGATCCCAATCAGGCGTGGTCTTTCGTGCCGTACGGTTCATCGACCACCGCGCAGAACAGCCAGTGCCTGGTGAGCGGAGTGGGAACCAACATCTCCGGATCGGGAAACAGCCTGACTTTGAATTTATCGCTGACATTCACAACGGCGTATCAGGGCGCGAAGAATGTCTACACGGATGTGAATGCGTCCTCTCCCTATTACGCGGCTGCGACCACTTACACGGTCCAGTAACTCTGAACGATGCTGGATTAATTGCCGGTGGGCATCTTCCTGCATTGATTTACGGCGATGATATAGCACATTTGGCCGGCGGCGAGAGGTACGTCGCCCCTCGCCGCCGAGCCGTGGAGTTGGACGGGTGCGAAGCGCAACCCGGCTCACGGTGTAACCGTGATTGTCGTTGTAACGCTCTGGCCGTTGATGAACGCGGTGATCGTTCCCTGCGTGGGGGTATCCACGTAGTTGAGTGTCACCGGGAAGGTGGCGGTGGTGGATCCCTGCGGGACGATGACGGCGCCCGGAACGAACGCGGGCGAACCGTTCGTCCACAGCCAGACAAATGCGCCTCCGGACGGCGCGGGCGCTGTGAGGGTGACAGTCCCGGTCGCCGAGCCGCTGCTGGATAAGCTCGCCGGATTCACGGAAACGGAGGCGAGCGCGATGGGCGGCACGACGGAGACTGTGGTGGTCACGCTCTGTCCGTTCAGAAACGCGGTGATTGTACTCACCTGCGGGCTGGTGACGATATCCATTTGAAGATCGAAATACCCCCCGCTGGCTCCGGCCGCGATGGTGATGCTCGTCTGTTTGACGTAGGCGGGCGAGCCGTTGGTCCATAGCTGAACAACCACGCCTCCCGCCGGCGCGGGGCCAACCAGGTTCACAACTCCCTGCACCGTTGACCCGCCGACGGCGGACGTGGCAAGCATGGAGATGGAAGCCAGGGCTGCGGGCGTCACAGTAACGGCGGTGGTGACGCTCTGTCCGTTCAGAAATGCGGTGATCGTGCCCTGCGTGGCGCTTGCAACGTAACCCGTCGTCACGACGAAGTTAACGGCGTCGGATCCGGCGTTGATTGGCACGCTTGCCGGTACGGATAAAGGAAAGCCGCTCGTCCACAACTGGAGAACGATGCCTCCGGCCGGAACCGACGAGGTGAGCTTCACGGTCACGACCGTCGTCGAGGAACCGGGGATGGTCGACTGGTAAGTAGAAATGGAAGCCAGGGCCGGGCTCATCTGGACGGTGAGGGTCGTGGTGACGCTCTTCCCGTTCAGAAACGCGGTGATTGTCCCCTGCGTGGTGGTTGTCACGTAACTGCTCGTCACGGCGAAGGTGGCGGAGGTGGATCCGGCCGGGACGGTGACGCTCGCCGGGACGGATACAGGGAACCCGTTGGTCCATAGCTGGACGACGGTCCCTCCGGCGGGCGCCGGGCTGGTCAGGTTCACAGTTCCGGTGGTTGATCCGGCGTTGGTTACGCCCACGGGATTCACGGACACGGAAACCAGGGTGGGGAGCGCGGTGACGGAGACCGTAGTCGTGGCGCTTCCTCCGTTCAGGAAAGCGGTGATTGTCCCCTGCGTTGTGGCTGCCACGAAATTCGTCGTCACCGGGAAGGTGGCGGTGGTGGATCCGGCCGGGATGTTGACGCTTGGCGGGACGAAAGCAGGCGAACCGTTGGTCCAGAGATTGACAGTCTCACCTCCGGCAGGAGCCGGTACTGTAAG
>CAZWTH010000161.1:0-7133 GCA_964636715.1 uncultured Solibacteraceae bacterium
CGTCGGCCTCGAACGCCTCACCGGCCTCGCCAACCTGAAAGAGCTCACCATGGGCGGCAACGAACTGGGCGACGCGGGTCTCCAGGCGCTCCGGCAGATGACCGGCCTCACCTACCTCGATCTCAGCGGCCGTCAGGGCACCGACAAAAACGTCTGGACCATCGGCATGTCAGAGACGGGCCTCGGCGCTGTCCTCGCCCTCAAAGATCTCCGCGACCTGCGATTCAGCTGCGTCTCGATCGGCGTCGGCATCGAAGGCACGCGCCTCGGCGAAATCAGCCTCCTGACCGTCACCCCGAAATGGCTGGAGCAAATGAAGGCGCTCACAAAGCTCGAACACCTCAAGCTTCAGGGCTGCAACAAAATCGGCGACGACGCCATCGCAACTCTGGCCGCCATGCCGGCCCTCAAAGAAGTCGATCTCCAGGGCACTTCGGTAACCGCCGAGGGCGCCGCGAAACTCAAGGCCGCCAAGCCGGACGCCACGGTCTATTTCGGCCCCTGGGAAGGCAAATCCGCCAACTACCGCAACAACTAGTTCCTCTTTGCCTCTCCGGAATTTCCGTGAACGAAAGCCGCCGCGAATCGTATAAGCCTGTGAAGTGGTACGCCCAATCATCCTCCTTGTTTTATTCGTGCTCCCGCTCGCGGCTCAACAGCCGCAACCCGCCGCCCAAATTGCCGCCCTCATGCAACAACTCCACGACCGCGGACAATTCGATGGCTCCGCGCTCGTTGCGCGGAACGGCAAAGTTCTCTACCGCGCCGCCTTCGGCCTCGCCGATGAAGCCGATCACCGCGCTTTCACGCCGGAAACGCCCTCCTGCCTCGCCTCGCTCTCCAAACCGTTTACCGCCACCCTGATCCTGATGCTCGCCGATCAGGGCCGCCTCCATTTCGACGACCCCATCGGCCGCTACCTCCCGGACCTGCCCGGCGCCCTTGGCGCCGCCACGCTTCGTCAGGTCCTCAACCACACCTCCGGCATCCCCGACTACTCGAGCGACCTCGACGCCGAACGCCCAGGCATGTCCGCTCAGGACGTTCTCGGCCTCCTCCGCAAAGTCAATCGCCCCATCTTTCCGCCCGGAGAAAAATACCAATACAGCAATACCGGTTACGTCCTCCTCGGTCTTGTGGCGGAAAAGCTCTACGGAAAACCCCTGCTCAGCGTGCTGCAGGAGCGCATCTTCCATCCACTCGGCATGACCCACACCTTCGGTCTTCCGCCTCACAGCCCCGAACCAGCAAACATCGCCAACGGCTACGGCGATTTTGGCGGACTCTCCAATGCAACACTTACCTCGGGGGCGATGGCGGCCTCTACTCCACCGTGGACGATCTCCTGAAATTCGACCAGGCGCTCTATACCGAAAAACTGGTGAAGCAATCAACTCTCAAGGAAGCTTTCACTCCCGGCAAGGTGCGCTCCGGAACCACGACGTACGGCCTCGGCTGGAACATCACCTCTGATTCCGATGGCGCCATGCGCATCTGGCACACCGGCAACACCGCCGGCTACCGGGCTTATATGGAACGCGTGCCCGCGTCGCGAATCACCGTCATCCTTCTCACCAACCACGGCAACACGAAACGCCCCAACATCAGCCAGGCCATCCAGAATATCCTCGCGGGAAAGCCGTACACCCTGCCCAAACGATCAATCGCGATCGCCATGTACAGCACTCTGCTGAAATCCGGTGTTGACGCCGCCATCGCCGAATACAATTCCGCGAAGCAAACCAGCGATTACGATACAGGCGAAGGCGAACTCAACACCCTGGGCTATCAGCTTGTCTCCGTAAAACGGATTGCCGACGCGATTCGGACCTTCACCCTCAACACCACCGAACATCCGTCCTCCTCAAACGCATATGACAGTCTGGCGGAGGCTTACCAGATCAGCGGCGATAAAGCATCCGCCGTCCGGTATTACCGCATCGCGCTCGAAAAGGACCCGCGCAACCTGCATTCGAAATCGATGCTGGAAAAGCTTCAGTAGAGAGCGCCGTGGCGCCCTTTCACCCCATATTGCTGCACCCCGCCTGTCTCGATCGGATACATTGTCAGATAGGTCCACGATCGTGAAACTGCTCAAAACCCTTATCTCCGCCACCGCTCTGGCCGCCTGCCTCGCCACCGCTCTCCCCGCGCAGGACCTCAAGGAATTCGAGAAGCGGGTGACCGAGTTCACGCTCCCCAACGGCCTGCATTTCATCGTTCTCGAGCGCCATGACGCGCCGGTTGTTTCTTTCCACACCTACGTAAACACCGGCTCAGTCGACGATCCCAAAGGCAAGACGGGCCTCGCCCACATGTTCGAGCACATCGCCTTCAAAGGCACGGACAAGATCGGCACCACCAACTGGGTAGCCGAAAAGGCCGCCATGGCCCAGATCGAAGCCGCCTATGACAAACTGCAGGCTGAGCGCGACAAATCCGGCGCGCCCGACGCCAAGAAGATCGAAGCGCTCCAGAAAGAAGTTGACGACGCGATCGAAAAAGCCCAGTCTTACGTCGTTCCGAACCTCTATCCCGAAATCATCGAGGAAAATGGCGGCGTCGGCATGAACGCCGAGACCCGCGAAGATTCCACCGAATACTTCTATAACTTCCCCTCCAACCGCGTCGAGCTCTGGTTTTATCTCGAATCCGCCCGCTTCCTCCATCCCGTGATGCGCGAATTCTATAAGGAACGCTCCGTCGTCCGCGAGGAGCGTCGCATGCGCACGGAATCGAGCCCGGATGGCAAGCTCTTCGAGCAGATGCTGGCGACCGCGATGGTTGCCCACCCCTATCGCGAACCCACCGTTGGCTGGGCCAGCGATATCGATAACCTCCGCGCCGCCGACGCCCAGGCGTTTTTCGACAAATACTACGTCCCGACGAACATCACCATCGCGATCGTGGGCGACGTCCAGCCCGCGCGCATGAAAGCCCTGGCTACCGAATATTTCGGCCGGCTGCAGAAACGCCCGCCTCCGCCGCGGGTCATCACCGTGGAGCCGCCCCAGGAAGGGCCGCGCCGCGTCGAAGTCGCGTCGCCCGCGCAGCCCATCGAACTCCTCGCCTATCACCGCCCCGACCAGCAGGATAAAGACGACCCGGTCTTCGACGTCATCGCCGATATCCTCTCCGGCGGCCGCACGAGCGTCATCTATACCGACATCGTCCGCGATAAGCGCCTCTCGCTCGAAGCCGGCGCCACCGCCACCATGCCCGGCGGCAAGTATCCGAATCTGTTCTTCTTCTATCTCGTCCCGAGTCAGGGTCACACTTCCGAGGAAAACGAGAAGGAGCTCGACGCCGTTCTCACGAAGTTTAAAAACACCCTCGTCGACCAGACAACGCTCGACCGCACCAAGACCAAGACCCGCGCGGGACTGATTCAGCAACTCGACAGCAACGCCGGTCTCGCCTCGCTGCTCGCCTCCTACTACGCGAACTATGGCGATTGGCGCAAACTGTTCACCGGCATTGACGATATCGAGAAAGTCACTGCCCAGGACGTGCAGCGCGTGGCCCGCAAATATCTGGTTCCAGAAAACAGAACGGTGGCGCTCACTTACCGCCCCGCCGAAGGAGCGTCCAGTGAAAAGTAACCGCCTTCTGACCGGCCTCCTGTTCGGGGCGGTTTCCATTGCCGCCGCCCAGACGGCTCCCAAACCATCCGCGGATCATCCCAAACCGGTGACCGCGACGCCTTCCACGGCTGCCGCGCCGCAGACCTCGGTTCCCCCTGCCTCCTGGCAGGATCTGAAGTTCCCGAAGCTGCCCGAAATCAAAATCCCGAACATCGAACAGACCACGCTGCCGAACGGCATGAAGCTCTATCTGCTCGAAAACCACGAACTGCCGCTCGTCCGCGGCTCCGCCCTCATCCGTACGGGCAATCTTTTCGATCCCGCCGATAAAGTCGGCCTCGCCAGCATTACCGGCGACACCATCCGCAGCGGCGGCACTTCCAAACTGACCGGCGATCAGATCGACGTCGAACTCGAAAACATCGCCGCCAGCGTCGAAAGCGAAATCGGCGAAAGCGCCGCTACAGTCGCGTTCTCCACCCTGAAGGAGCGCACCGACGAAGTTCTCGGCATCTTCCATGACGTCCTGACCGACCCCGCATTCCGCGAGAACAAGATCGACCTCTGGAAGGCGCAGGAAAACAGCGCGATCGAGCGCCGCAACGACGAGCCGCAGGGGATTACCGCCCGCGAGTTCACCAACATCGTGTATGGGCGCGATAACTCGTATGGCTGGATGATCGAGCACCAGACCGTTAAGAACATTACGCGCCAGGACATCGTCGATTTCTACAAGCGCTACTATTTCCCCGCCAATATCATCCTGGCGATTCAGGGCGATTTCTCCGCGCCCGAGATGAAGGCGAAGATCGAAAAGCTTTTCGGCGGCTGGAACTACACGCAGCCCGCCGTGCCGGCGTTTCCCAAAGTCACCAATCAGGCGAAGGGCGGCGTTTATCTCGCCACCAAGACTGACGTCACTCAGAGCTCCTTCGCCATGGGCCACCTCGGCGGCGAGTACCGCGATAAAGACTACCCGGCGCTCGAAGTGATGGCCGACATTCTCGGCGGCGGTTTCCATAGCCGGCTGTTCCGCGAAGTGCGTTCCAAACTCGGCTACGCCTATGACGTGGGCGCCGGCTGGGGAGCGAACTACGACCATCCAGGCGTCTTCGAAATAGAGGGCAGCACCAAGTCGCCCACGACGATCCAGACGCTCCAGGCGGTTGAAAAGGAAGTCAGCCGGATCCGCAGCGAAGCGGTAACGGAGGAAGAGGTCAAAAGCGCCCGCGATACCGTGCTCAACGGCTTTATCTTCGCCTTCGATACCCCAGCCAAGACGCTGAATCGACTGGTTCGCTATACGTACTACGGCTACCCCGACGACTTCCTCTTCCAATACCAGAAGGCCATCGGGAAGGTCACGCGCGAGGATGTTCTCCGGGTTGCGAAGCAGTATCTCGACCCCTCGAAATTCGTCATCGTAGTCACAGGAAACCCGAAAGATTTCGGCGCGTCTTTAAATACACTGGAGCTTCCGGTCAGTAACATCGACCTGTCTATTCCACCGGCCAAATGACGAGACGTGAGTTCAGCGCCGCCGCTTTCGCCCTTCTGCCCGCCGCCGCGCGTGCGGAGACCGCGCCGGAGCGCGGCAAGCGAGTCATCGAAAGTTGCATCCAGGCGCTCGGCGGAGACGCATTCCGCCAGTTGCCCGGCCACCTCCAGACCGGCAGCGCCTATCACTTTTATGATGACGAACTCGACGGTCTCTCCCCCGCAAAGATCTACACCAAATACCTTGCGCCCGGGGCGCCGTTCCGCGAAGTACAACGCCAAGTTTTCGGCGGGAAAAAGGATGAGGACATCATCCTGCTCTCCGCCACCGAGGGCTGGGAAATCACTTATCGCGGCGCGGAGGCGCTTCCCAAAGATCGCATCGAGCAGTTCCGCGACGTATTGCTGACGGACGTGTTTTACATGCTCCGCGCCCGTATGGACGAGCCGGGTATCGGCCTCTTTGGAAAAGGCGCGGACGTCGTCGAAAACCAGCCGGTGGAGATTGTCGATATCTACGACAGCGAAAATCGCAGCACCACTGTCTGGATTCACTCCTCGACCTGGCTCCCGGTCCGCCAGTTAGTCAAGCGCTGGGATCCGCTCTATAAGGAGCGGCGCGATGAAATGACGCGCTTCTCCAAATACGGCGACGCGGGCGGCGGCGTCATGTGGCCCCGCACCATCCAGCGCGAACGCGACGGCAAAAAGGTCTATCAGCTTTTCATGGACAGCGTTCAGGTCCAGGTCTTCGACGACAGCCTGTTCAAGCTGCCGCCCGGCACGAAAATGGTGGAGCACGTCAAGCCGGTAAAAATGAAACCCGCCGACAGCAAGTAATTGTGCGGCAGCGCTTCCCGTGTCAAAGATGCGCACCCGAGTAGCTTTATTTACGACGATCATCTTCGGCCAAACCCTGGCGTCGGCGCAACCGGCGTCCGCGCCGGAACCGCGGTTTCAGGCTGCGGTTAACCTGGTCCAGGTGGATGCGGTTGTCAGCGCAAACGGTCATGCGGTACCTGATTTAACCGCCTCGGATTTCGAAATCTACGAAGACGGCAAGCCTCGTCAGATAGAGGCAGCCACTTTGCAACGCAATCGCTCCACGACATACCTGGTGGATGCCTGCTCGAATATCGATGTCTGGCGTGAAGACGGAGTGCCTGTTTTCAACGCGACAGGGTCCTCACCCGTTTGGGACGTACCCTACCTGCGAACGGAACGGGCAGTTGCCCGCGTTCTCGGTGACTTCATCGCGTCTACCGATCCACGGGAAGATAAAGTCGCGATTCTCTCGACCAACGAGGGTTCCGGAAAACTCGAAGAACCGGGTCATGACCGCAGCGAGATGCGAAACAGTCTCGCCGGAGTTTCGCTTCCAGGCCGCCTGCAGGGATTCTGCCTGGCCACCAATGGGCCGGAACATGCGATCCAAACGGCGCTCTCCCACAAATTCCCCAAGGCGCCGGACATGGCGCCGTCCTGGGTGAAAAACGCCGGATACTATTCCCGTGGATTCCGTATCAATCGTTCATCCTATGTTTTCAATTCGATTTCTCAGGTCCTCGATGCCCTCAGCGATACTCCCGGTCACAAAGACCTGGTTGTGTTCTGGTCGGGCAATCTGGCCCTGGACGATCCGGAGCGCGAGGATTTAATGATCCGGGAACTCGCCTCGCGGGCAAATCGGGCCGGCGTCTCCATCCATATTCTGGATCTTGCGCCGGCGCCCCACAAATACGACCTCGCCGCGTCCGTGAGCAGGCAGGGACAACTGATGGCGGGCAATCCCGGATACGCATCGGATGTAAGGAATGCGGAGAACTATCACCAGGATCTGTCAATGGACCGAAGAGTAGCGCTCCTGGCGTCAGATACAGGCGGTTTCTTCTCTCAGTTGCCCGACCCCGAAGCAGGCAGGAACAATTTGCAATTCAGCGCCAATCACCGTTCGGAAACACCGTACGACCATTTCGCCGTGCTCCGCGAATACGAAGAAAACCTCCTGCGCCGCATTCACGATTCCAGTGTTTACTTGATTTCCTACCGGCC
>CAZWTH010000162.1:0-23784 GCA_964636715.1 uncultured Solibacteraceae bacterium
TGCGGAACCGCGCCATTCGCACCCTCGCGAATAATCGCAACGCTCCGCTGGATGGACTGCTCGAGATGTATCCAACCGTGGATGCATCAGCGAAATCCGCCATCATCGACGGTCTGCGAGACCGCCGCGACGCGAAAACCATGGTCGATCTGGCCCGCAAGGAATCCGATCCCCAGATGAAGCGCAAGATCGTGGAGCGGCTGGGCGACATGCGCGACAACAAGGACGCCATGGACTACATGATGGAGATTCTCAAGCAGTAGCCTGTAACCCTGCGTTGCGGCGACAGTTCTGATACGTGGGGCGGGGCTTCCGCCCTGCACGCCGGGCTTCGGCCCGGCGAGTTCAGGCAGGCCGGAGAACCCATGATTTTCCGAGTAGCGTGTCTCGCAGCTATCACCATACCGGCAATCGCGCAGCAGACCGCCGCCTTCGAAGCAGCGACCGTTAAGCCTGCCGCGCCGGACGGCCACACCGAAACCCGGCGCTATCCCGGCGGGCGCTTCACCGCCACCAGCATCACTCTGAAAGCCCTGATCCAGCGCGCCTGGGACGTGAAGGACTTCCAGATCACCGGGGGACCGGGCTGGGTAAACGGCGAGCTGTTCGACATCATCGCGAAAGCCTCGACAGGCGGCACAATCAGCGGACCAGACCTGGACCAGATGATTCAATCCATGCTGCGGGAACGGTTCCACCTGGAGATCCATCGCGAAACCAAAGACATGCCGATCTATTCTCTGGTCGTCGCGAAATCAGGCCCGAAACTCGTTCGCACCACCGCGACCATGCAGACCTGGAGTAAGGGTAACGGTTCCCTCGTTGGCACGAAAGTCCCCATGGACATGCTGGCGGGCGACCTGCTCGAATCTCAGCTCAGGCGGGTGGTCGTGGACCGCACCGCAATCCCGGGTGAATTCGATATCAAACTGAAATGGACTCCCGACAACGCCGGCGAAGCTGGCGTATCCCTCTTCACCGCGATCCAGGAACAGATGGGGCTTCGGCTGGAGTCGGCGCACGGACCAGTCGAGATGCTGGTGATCGACCGCGCGGAAAAGCCCGCGGGAAACTGATGCGGCGGGCCTGGTTCGTCATTCTATGCGTGGCTTCTCTGCTCTCCGCGCAGAAATTTGAAGTCGCCGCGATTCGCGTCGACCACGATCCGGCGGCGGACCCCAACGTCAACAGCCTGCCCGGTGGACGGCTCATTGTGACGAGCCAGAATCTTCGAGACCTGCTGAAGTTCGCGTTCGATCTGAAAGATTTTCAGATTGAAGGCGCGCCTGGCTGGGCTGATGGGGAGCGTTACGACATCGATGCGAAGGCGGCGGATTCCACCGCAAACGTTCGCAACTCGGTCCGGTCGCTGCTCGAAGACCGGTTTGGGCTGAAGCACCACACAGAGACCCGGGAACTCACGATCTATTCCCTCCGTCTCGCGAAAGGCGATCTGAAAATGACTCGCCACGATGAAGGCTCCGGCACAAAAGCGCGGACGGCGTGCGGCCATATGACAGGACAGCGAGTCACATCGGACGTGATCGCGAAGATGCTCTCCCGCTATCTGGGGCGTGACGTGCACGACGACACCGGCTTGCCCGGCAAATACGACTTTGAGCTGAGCTGGACGCCCGACGCCGGTCCGTGCCCCGGCGCGCCGGAGTCGCCGTCGATCTTTACCGCCGTCCAGCAGCAGATGGGGCTTCGGCTGGAAGCGACGCGCGGACCGGTCGAGGTGCTCGTCGTCGAACGGGTAGAAAAGCCTTCCGCGAATTGAGGCCAACAAATCCCGGCGCCCGTCGTCCAGTGGATAGCCCGGCATGACAGGACGACCCATTCTCTATTTCGCCTTCGCCAGCATTCTCGCCGCCCAGTCGTTCGACGTGGTTTCGCTCCGGCCGAACACAACCGGCGCCGGCCGGTCGAGCGAGCGGACCAACTCCGGTCACGTGACGGCGGAGAACATCACGCCCAGCTCGATGATCCAGCAGGCATTCGGCGTTCGCGCCTCGCAGATTGAAGGCGCGCCTGGCTGGACGGAGACCGATAAGTACGACCTCAACGCGACCACCGGCACTACCAAAGATCTGAACGATGTGGAACTCCGGCCCTACTGGGAATCCGTGCTCGCCACGCGCTTCCGGATGAAGTACCACCGCGAGACGAAGGAGATGCAGATCTATTCGCTCGGCGTGACGAAGGGCGGCCCCAGGCTGACGGAGAACACGAGCGGCGGCGACACTTCCACTCATATCTCGAATAGCGCGCAGCACTCCTCTGTGACCTCCACCCATATCTCGATGCCGAATTTCGCCGCGTTGCTGGGGAAAAGACTGGACCGCACTGTCCTTGACAAGACCGGGCTCACCGGCAGCTATGACGTGAAGCTCGAATGGTCGCCGGATCTTTCCGAAGACACCGGATCGGCCTCCATATTCACCGCCCTGCAGGACCAGCTCGGCCTGAAGCTCGAATCCGGAAAGGGACCGGTGGAAGTAATCGTGATCGACAACCTCGAAAGACCCACGGAGAACTGATTCATGAGACTCATCGTTTTTTTGCTGCTCGGCACGGCGCTTTTCGCGCAGCAGCCCACCATCGATAACGCGAAGCTCGAAACGCGGGCCGTCAACGGATCGGTCGCCGCGGAGTTGTCCAGTCTGGGCCGCGGCCCGTATTGGACGGGATGGTCCGAGCCCATCATTCCAGGCCAGCACAACGACGTCTGTTCGTGGTACCGTAACGGAAACTACTTCGAGACGGGGCGAACCCCCGGAACGCCGGTACGACTGGAGGGGGAAACCGCATTGGTCGTGCTGGTACGCGTAGAGAACGGGCAGCCCGGCGAACTCAAACTGTCTTCACCGGACTGCCATCTCGACGCGGGCGGCCTTCCGTTCTACTGGCTCACAAACGTTTCACCCGCCGAAAGCATCTCCTGGCTGCGATCGCAGGTCATGCCGCAGCGCAACGATTCGCCCATCATGATGATCGGGCTGCACCGCGATGCTGCCGCCGATCAGGCGCTCGACGCGCTGACCGCCGATAACCAGCCGATCGATACGCGGAAACGCGCGGCGCTCGCGCTCGGAACTTCACGCGGCGCGCATGGCGTGGCGCGGCTGAAGCAGATGCTCGCGAGCGAAACGAATCCGGATGTTCGGGAACGGGTGGTGCTGGCGCTCTCCCAGAGCAAAGATCCCGAGGCAATGCCGCTCGTGATCAATGCGGCGCGCAATGACAAGGACGCCCATGTGCGCGGACAGGCGCTGATGTGGCTCGCGCAGCGGGCGGCGGCGCAGGTCTCTCGCGAAGCCATTCAGAACGCGATTGAGAATGACCCCGAACTCTCCGTGAAAGAGCGCGCGATCAATGCGCTGAACCAGATGCCGAATGGGGAGGGAGTGCCCACGCTGATCGACGTAGCGAAGACCAGCAAGGATCCGAATCTGCGAAAGCGCGCCATGCAGCAGCTTGGCCAGTCGAAAGATCCGCGCGCTCTCGATTTTTTCGCTCAGGTTCTCAAGCCGTAAGGCCCTCGCTCCCATGTGTTAAATCTGGGAGTGAATGAAATACGTTCTCAGTCAGAGACAGCCGGGCGGAACCCGCATCCTTCTGATTGAGAGCGGGTCGCGGTCCATCATGGAAGGCATCGTGGCGCACCTCCAGGCCGGGTGGGGCCAGACGATGCCGATCGATCTGATCACCTGCTACGGCGGACGTCCCGCGGGTCTCCGCGAAACCGCACGGGTCTTCCACGTCGCCGATTACAGCACTCCCGAACTGCGCCGCAAGCTCGCCATCGAGCTGCGCACGGGCGATTACGCCCACGCCGGCATGATCTGCGCGGCCGAGCCCATCATGGCGAAATGGAGATGGTGGCTCGCGGCCAAAGTTCCGGCGAAGTTTTTCATCATCAATGAGAACGGCGATTACTTCTGGGTGAATCGCATCCATGCCTCCGCCATGCGCGGATTTGTCATGGTGCGGATGGGCCTCGCCGGCGCAGGCGCGATCCGCACGCTCGGCCGCCTGATCGTCTTCCCGTTCGCGATTTTCTATCTTCTGCTTTACACGGCCGCAGTGCATCTGCGGCGTTTTCTTCGGGTCAAACTGAATCCATCATGAAACTGATACAGGTCCACAAGCACGGCGGTCCAGAGGAGCTCCAGCTCACTGACGCGCCCACTCCAACGCCCGCCGCGGGACAAGCGGTTGTCCACGTCGCGGCCACAGGCGTCAACTTCATCGACGTTTATTTCCGCACCGGTCTCTATAAAGCCGACCTGCCTCTCACGCCCGGCAGTGAAGCGGCGGGAACGGTGGACTCCGTAGGTGAAGGCGTCACGAATGTGAAGCCGGGGGACCGCGTGGCGTGGGCAATGGTGCGCGGCTCTTATACGCAGTACGCGGTGGTGCCCGCGGCGATGCTGGTGAAGCTTCCGGATGCGGTTTCCTTCGAAACGGCGGCGGCGGCGATGCTTCAAGGCATGACGGCGCACTATCTCACCCATTCCACTTTCGCGCTGAAAAAGGGCGACACCGCGCTGGTTCATGCGGCGGCGGGCGGCGCGGGCGGATTGATCGTGCAGATGGCGAAGATGCTCGGCGCGACGGTCATCGGCACGGCGGGGTCGGACGAAAAAGCCGCTATCGCCAAACAGGCGGGCGCGGATGAAGTCATCGTCTATACGCGCCAGGATTTTGTTGCCGAAACGAAGCGCATCACAGAGGGACGCGGCGTGGACGTGATCTACGATTCCGTGGGCAAGACAACATTCCTGCCCGGCCTCGACGTGATTCGTCCGCGCGGCATGATGGTGTTATTCGGGCAATCGAGCGGGGCGGTCGCGCCTTTCGATCCCGGCATGCTCAACGCGAAGGGGTCGCTTTATCTCACGCGCCCGAGCCTCGCGCACTACGCTTCCGATCGTAAAGAGCTCGAATGGCGTTCGGGCGACGTGCTCAACTGGGTGGCCGAAGGCAAACTGAGGCTGCGCATCGACCGCACTTATCCGATGGCGCAGGCCGCGGACGCGCACCGCGATCTCGAAGGAAGGAAGACCGCCGGCAAGCTCATCCTGCTGCCCTAGCCCCATGCCGAAACTTACACCGGAACAACGACGACGCCTCCAGGCCGCCGAACAGGTACAAACGCTCAAGCTGGATGCGCTGCTCATCACGAGCCTCACGAACGTCCGCTATCTGACCGGGTTCACCGGCAGCAGCGCGAACCTGCTGCTCTACCGCAACGGGCGCGCGGTGCTCTTCACCGACCCGCGTTACACCGTGCAATCGAAGCAGCAGGTCAATTGCAAAATCCGCATCGCGAAAGGCCCGCTCACCGGCGCGATTGTGCAGGAAGTGGCGCGGACTCGTCCGGGCCGCATCGGTTTCGAGCCGGAGAGCATCAATCTCGCGCGATACGAGGGGTTCACCAATGCCCTTCCCTCCCGCGCGAAGCTCACGGCGGCTCCCGAAGGCCTCATCGCGAAATTGCGCATGGTGAAAGACCCTGGTGAGATCGCGGAGATTCGCAAGGCTGTCGATCTCAATTCCCAGGCGCTCGAAAAAGCGCTGCGCCGGCTGAAGGCGGGCATAACAGAATCCGAACTCGCCGCCGAGATCGATTACCAGAGCCGCAAGCTCGGCGCGAGCGGACCGGCTTTCGACACCATCGTGGCGGCTGGGAAGCGCGCTGCCCTGCCCCATGCGCGGCCGGGCAAAGCGAAGATTGGCGCCGGCATGCTGCTGATCGATATGGGCGCTTTCTCGAATGGCTATGCAAGCGACATGACGCGCATGGTCCACGTGGGCGCGGCGGGCGCGAAATACCGGAAAGCCTACGACGCCGTGCTCGAATCGCAACTCGCGGCGATTGACGCGGTGAAGCCGGGGGCGACTGCCGACGCCATCGACCACGCCGCGCGCCGCACGCTGAAGAAGTTCGGACTGGACAAGGCCTTTATCCATTCCACCGGCCACGGCCTGGGCCTCGAAATCCACGAGCCGCCCCGTCTCGGCCGGAGCGATGCGACGCCGCTCGAACCAGGCATGGCGATCACGATTGAGCCTGGCGTGTATCTCGAAGGCTGGGGCGGTATCCGCATTGAAGACACGGTACTGGTCACGAAGACGGGCTGCGAAATCCTGACGCCGACCCCGAAGGATCTGGTCGAGATCGAAGGATAGTCTCTGGTACCGCCAGTACCAACGATCCTTTGACACGATCTCGCGAGCGGCGTCACACTAATACTTCAGCAGTTCATACGAAGCTCCGTTCAGAAGAGAGCCGGAGGACCTTTGAAAATCGTCGTTTGTCTCGCTGCGATCGGCATTACGGCGCAGGCAGCGGTCATCGCGCCTGCTCAGAGCGCATTCGCCAGTATCGCAACGCAGTTCAGCCCGGAGCCCGCGACTCTCGGTCTGATCGGCGCCGGACTCACCGCCCTCGGCCTGCTGCGCCGCCGTTCACGGAAGCAGTAGCGGCCCGAAGATTCCAAAATGCCTGGCTGGGCGCCGAGTGGGCATCCAAACGCCTAATGCGGCCTCCGAAGACGTTCGCGGCGGCCATGCCAGATGTGAAGAACAACTACCCTCTCGTCATCGATCGTGAAGAGGACACGGTACACGTGCGGTCTGCGCCCGTAATGCAACTGGCGCACCTCGAAGGGAAACCGGGTATTCTCGCGTGCCAGCGGGCAGCGCAGGGGCAAATTCGCAAGAGAGGCAACCGCCGTCTCCAATCCCTCAAACCACCGCAATCCTGTTTGACCCGCGTGCTCCGATATCAGCCAGTCCAGAATGCTTTCCAAATCCGCCTCTGCGGCCGAGCTGTACTCAACCCGGAAAGCCATGTTTCCGGCGAAGATCCTGATGAACTTCTTCAGCGGGCCTGGTGCGTCCCGCCATCATGTCTTCATATCCACGGCGAATCGCCTCAACCGACGCCTCAAAATCCTGCCGTTCCCATTCGAGCGCATCGGCCAATACCTCATCGAGCGCCTCGGCGGGCGCTTGCCCATGACGCTCAGCGTAATCATCGAGTTGAGCTTTGCGCTCGGGCGTGAGGGGAACCATCTCCATGCCCCAACTGTAGGCTTTCCGCTGTTTTGTGTCAACACAGACGGACAAACGTGGGCTGAGAACAACGGGTCTGCGAGTGGCGTGACCACTCATATTTCAGAGTTTCCCGGAACTACGGGTCGAGGCAATCCCGCGGCTCCAGACCTACGCCCACACGCATCAGTTGACTTCGTGAAGACTCTGCTGCTTTACGGCCGCCTACCTGGGATGGAGCGCGCTGAAGAATGGCGAGTTGCGGAAGGCATGCGAGGAAGCGGGATTCGACGTGCTGATCACCGGCGACAGGACGCTTCCTTACGAGCAGAACCGTGCCGGACGGAAGATCGCTCTCGTCTGCCTGTCCGCGGCGCCCTGGTCTGTCATCGAGCCGTTTGCCGATGACATTGTCGCGGCTCTCGACCGGGCAAGAACGGGTTTGGCAGAGCGGGTGGAATGTGGGCTGTTTTCGCGTAAATCTGCCCGGCGCGACCCCTCGTACTAACCATCGCCTCAGATTTTCAGACTGCGCTCGATCCCCTCACACAGGATATGACCGAGCAGCCCGTGCATCTCCTGAATCCGCGCCGTCGTCGTGCTTGGCACCGCGATCAGCAAATCCACCACGCCTTTTAACTTTCCGCCGGATTCGCCGGTGAACGCGGCGGTGAAAATGCCGTGCGCCTTTGCTTCCTCCACGGCGGCCAGGATGTTCTCGCTGTTGCCTGAAGTGGAAAGCCCGATCGCGACATCGCCCGCCGCGCCCAGCGCTTCTATCTGGCGCGCGAAAATGCGCGCGAAGCCGAAATCATTCGCGCACGCCGTGGTTTCCGCGATATTCGAGCCCAGCGCCAGCGCCGCCAGCGAGCGCCGCGTCTTTACGAACCGCACAGAGAGCTCCGTCGCCAGATGCTGCGCTTCGGAGGCGCTCCCGCCATTGCCGAAGAACAGAATCTTCCCTCCGGCCGCGAGGCTTTCCGACACTTTCGCCACGAGCCGCTCCATCGGCTCCGCGCAGACTTTTCTTGTTTTGGCCAGAACTTCGGCGCACTCGTCGAACGAGTCCCGATGCATCAGGCCAATAGTAACAACCCTGGAATCGCGCGGGTTTGTGTCAAACTGTTGAACAGCGAGGAATCTATTCCAGCGCCTCCCCAGGACCGGTTTCAGCAGCATCTGACGGACAATATTTCCCGCCGCAGTGTGCTCCAGCTTGTCTCGGCGGCGGCCGCGTTTTCGCTTGGCGCGCGCGCTCAGACATCGGAGCCGACCGCGGAACCGGATCTGCTCCACGCACTGCGCAAAGAACATCCGCGGCTGCTCCTGTTTGAAGCCGATTTCGACCGTCTCCGTTTTCTGATCCACGAGAACACGCTTTCCAAGCGCATTTACGGCGATCTCGAAAGGGAATGCGATCGCATCCTTTCTATTCCGCCCGTCGAATACAAGCCGGTGGGACCGCGCCTGCAGGCGCAGACGCGCCGCGCGATCAATCGCATCGCCGCGCTCGGCGTCATGTACGGCATTTCCGGGCGCGACCCCTGGCTGCATCGCGCCATGCTCGAAATGAATGCGGCCGCCGCATTCAAAGACTGGAACCCTTCGCGTCTGATCGATACCGCTGAGATGACGTGCGCGTTCGCCATCGGCTACGACTGGCTCTACAGCGCGCTCACGGCTGAGGAACGCGCCACTATCCGCGACGCCATCGTCACAAAATCGCTCGACGTCGTCCTGCCGGTATATCAGAAGCCGATGCCCTGGAGCGGCAGTCATCCGCCGCACTGGAATCTGGTGTGTAATGCGGGATTCGCGATGGGCGCTTTGGCCGTGGCGGAAGACGTTCCCGAAAAGAGCGCCGCGATTCTGCGCGGCGTGCTCGATTCCGCGCCGCACGGATTTCAGGGCTGGGGACTGGAAGGGGCCTGGCCCGAAGGCCCGGCCAACTCCGAGTACGCCCTGCGTTACGCGTGTATTCTGTGCAGCGCGCTCACCACGGCCCTCGGGTCGGACAGCGGACTCAGCGCCACTCGGGGCTTCGACCGCGCGGGGCGTTTTCGCGTTTACACGACGGGTCCCACTGTCCATGGCGCTTCCGCCGACGATGCGGGCGCCACTCCCGAGTTGTTCTGGCTTGCCAGGCGCTTCAACAGTCCCCAACTCGCCTGGATGGAGGAACGGGATCTCGAGCGTGGCCAGTGGCCCGATCCGCTCGACCTCGGCTGGTTCGAGCGTGAGGTCCGCGCGCAGCCGCCCTCCTCGTGGCCGCTCGACGCCGCCTTCCATGGCGTTCAGCTCGCGTCATTCCGCGGTTCGTGGGAAGATCCGAACGCGCTGTTCTTCGCGGTGAAGGGCGGCGACAACAAGAACGCGCGCGGACGCCTCGATCTTGGCAGCTTCGTGCTGGAAGCCGGCGGCGTGCGTTGGGCGTTCGATCCCGATCTGGGCGATGGCCCCGCCGCGGCCGGTACGGGCCAGTTGCCGCCAGGCTGGGTGAACCGCACCGCCGCGCATAACACGCTTGTTATCGACGACGAAAATCAGGACCCGCGCGCCGACGCCGCCATTGTCCGCCAGGACTTCGGAAACGAGCTGAGCTGGGTCCAGATCGACCTCTCGAAAGCCAACGGCGCGAAGCTGCGCCAGTGGACGCGCCGCGCCGGCTTGCTGCAACGCCAGGCCGTGCTCATTGAGGATATTGTCCGGGCCCCGCAGCCGGTGGAGGTCGTGTGGGGAATGCTGACGGAGGCCGATATTACGTTCAACGGCTCCTCGGCGTCGCTGAAGAAGGGAGCGTGGAATCTCGCGTTTGAAATCCGCACGCCGCGTCATGCGGTGTTCGATACGCTGTTGATCGGCGGTTCGGCGCGGAAGCTGATCGTGCGCCTCGGGGAGAAAGCGACCGACGTCGATCTCAGCATCCTGATCACTCCCTGGCGCGATGGGCAGCCGAAACCGAAAGTGACCGGACAGTTTCCGGAGTTCGCCGCGGCGCCTCCCGCGGCGAAGTAGTTCAATTCCCCATGTATCTGCCCACCGCATTCCGGGAAGACCGGCTCGAAATTCTGCATACGCTGATCCGCGCGCAGCCGCTGGGGACGCTCATTACCGCCGGAGCAGGCGGCCTTCTTGCCAACCTGATCCCATTCATCGTCAAGGACGGTGGAGAGAAAGGTATTCTTCGCGCGCACATCGCGAGGGCAAACGATCAGGTGGAGGCGCTGCGATCCGGCGCCGAAACGCTGGTTGTATTCCAGGGACCACAGGCTTACATCACGCCCTCCTGGTACGCGGCGAAGGCGGAGCACGGGCGGGTGGTGCCGACGTGGAACTACGTGGTTGTTCAGGCGCGAGGAATACCGCGGCTGATTGACGACGCCGCGTGGATTCGCGCGCAAATTGGCGAACTGACCGAGTCGCAGGAGAATCGCCGCGCGGAGCCCTGGAGAGTCAGCGATGCGCCCGAACCGTTCATTATGGGTCAGATCGGCGCCATCGTCGGCGTCGAGATTCCCATCGCGTCGATTGCAGGCAAGTGGAAGGTGAGCCAGAACCGCGCGGCGGCGGATCGAAAGGGCGTAGAAGAAGGTCTGCAGCGGGAGGGATTAGGCGACGAAATGGCGCGTCTTGTGGCCGAGCGCGGTTCGAATCCGGAGTAAGCGCGGGTGTGGCCGGGCTTCACAGACGTGCTGCGGAACACGGTTCCATTCGCAAAAACGAACCCATAAGCCTCGTGTTTTCAATGCCGCTCTTTCTGGCAAATGGCATGCAAACCTCATCGCGATGAGGTTGCGACTGTTCGGCATCACGAAATCGGGGATAGCGGCCCTGGCCGGTTGCGTGGCCGTACTCTGGACGTGTTTCGGTCTGGAAATCGCGACGCGCCGCCAGACTTCGCATGAGGCCGCCGCCACGCTCCGAACGCTCGCCGAACTCCGGCATCGAACGCAGGATTCCATGGGCGCTACACCCGTCCGGGTTCCCGCTCGCGCAACTCAGCCGCGTACTTTCACATCGTAAATAAATCTTTACAGAACGCCCGGAACGGTGTTACAACCTTCATAAAAATAGCGCCTATACTGGTGCTATGAAAACTGTTCGACAAACGGCGTTAGTGGCGATGCCTCTGCTCGCCTTTTCCGTTCTGGCCCCCCCTGCAGCGTTCGCGCAGGCCCCTTCCCCCTACACGAGCGTCCAGGGATCCATCACGAAGGTGGATACGGCCACGAAAGTGATTTCGGTCAAGACGGATACCGCCGAAACGACGGTCAAGTTCAGCGATCAAACGAAGCTTCTGGAACTTCCTCCCGGCGAGGCGGATGTCAAGAAGGCGACGCCCATTAAGGCAGAAGGAATTTCCGCGGGCGACCACATTCTGGCGCGCGTCCAAACGAAAGATCCGACCGGGCTGCCGGCTGGCACCATCTACATCAACCGCGCGTCGGACATCGCGAAGGAAAATGCCGCCAAGGCGCAGGAATGGCAGACGCAGGCGGTTTCCGGCTTTGCGGAATCCATCGATATCGCCGGCAAGAAAGCGATCATGAAGGTAAAGGGCGCAGCGGGCGCTCCCGACCGCGAAGTCGCGCTCGACCTGAGCGGTCCAGTCAGCTACCAGCGCTTCAGCGACAAATCTCTGGAATATGAACGCGCCGATCTCGCCGGTCTCAAGCCTGGCGATCACTTCCGGGTGCTCGGCACGAAGAACGCGGACGTAACGCAGGTCAAAGTCACCGATCTCGCGGCGGACGCCATTCGTCAGATTGGCGCGACGGTGAAATCGGTGGATCCGGCGACGGGCACAATCACCGCCGTGGACACTTCGAAGAAGCCGGTTACGATTAACGTCCGGTCTGCCACAAAGGTAAAGGCGCTGGATGAACAAACCGCGCAGATGATCGCGCGCATTGTGAATCCCTCGTATCAGGGCGCTGGACGGCGCGGCGGCGGTGGTGGCGGCGAAGGACGTGGCGGCGGACGCGGTTTCGGCGGACCGGGTGGACCGGGCGCTGGCGCTCCGGGTGGCTCGGGCGGCGGCGGTTTTGGGCGCGGCGGTGGACGCGGACGCGGCGGCAATCAGATCCAGAACCTGATCGATAGCCAGCCTGACCAGAAGGTGGCGGACCTGAAGTCCGGCGACGCTATTATCGTTTCCGGACCTGCGACGGGCGATTCGTTCACGGCCATGATGGTGCTGAGCGGCGTCGATCCGATTCTTCGCGCGGCTCCGAGCCAGGGCGCTGACCCGCTCGGCAGCGGATGGAGCAATATCGGCGGTGGCGGCGGCGAATAACCGCTCTGACATCTCAGAACAACACAGTCCTCGCGTCCGAATGCCGGACGCGAGGATTTTTTTGCGCCGCCGGTTCAGCGCTTTTTCAGAATCGACGCTCATAATTCATTCGGAAAAGTCTATTTCGAAGGAGCTTCGATGCACAAGGTTTTCTTAACGGCAATTACGGGCGGCGCCCTGCTCGCATGCTATGCGCTGGCCCAGAGCGCAGGTCCGTATAAAGTCGTGAAGACCGCGAAAACGGGCGGTGAAGGCGGCTTCGACTACATCTACGCCGATAACGACGGCAGGAAGCTCTATATTCCCCGCCCCGGACAACCGAACCCGCGAATCGACGTGTTCAATCTCGATACGCTGGAGCCGGTCGGCTCCATCCCGAACGCCAATGCCCGCGGCGCCGCCGTCGATACGAAATCCGGACATGGGTTTGTGAGCAGCAAGCCCGTGGTCATGTTCGACACGAAGACGCTCGCGGTGATTAAGACGATCCCCGTGGAGGGCGGCCCGGATGGCATTATGGCGGACCCCTCCGACCACCACGTCTACATCTTCAGCCACAGCGCCCCGAATGCGACCGTGATCGATGCCGCCGATGGATCGGTGCTCGGTACGATCGATCTGGGCGGCGCCCCGGAAGCCGCGGTGGCGGATGGCAAGGGCCACGTCTATGTCGATCTCGAAGACAAGGGCAGCATCGCCGTGGTGGACGCGAAGACGCGGACGGTGACAGGCCACTATGACATCAAAGAAAAAGGAGACGGCTGCGCGGGGCTGGGCTTCGACGTGAAAAATGAGGTCCTGTTCGCCACCTGCCGCAATCCTGCGGCGATGGTGATGGTGAATGCGAAAAACGGCTCGGTGATTACTTCCGTGCCGATCGATCCTGGCACCGACGGCGGCGGGTTCAATCCGAATACGAAGGAAGCGTTCAGCGCGGCTGGGAATGGGACGCTGACGGTGGTGAAAGAGAACAGCCCCACGAGCTTCGCCATTGAGCAGGTGGTGAAAACCATGACCGGCGCGAAGACGATGACGATTGATCGCAAAACCAATCGCATTCTCACGATGGGGGCCGAATATGGTCCGGCGCCGGCGGGCGCCCCTGCAAGAGGCCGGGGACCGGGCCGCGGCCCGATGGTTGCCGATTCATTCACGATCGTCGCCGTCGGCAAGTAACGAGCCGCTATACTGCGCTCGATGGCGCGGTATGTTCAGTACGGCTGCGGGTGGAGCGCTCCGGAAGGCTGGGAGAACTACGACGCATCACTCACGCTGCGTTGGGAACGGTTACCGCTCTTCGGGCGCTACACGAAAAACGAGCAGCGGTTCCCGGCGAATGTCCGGCCGGGTGACATCGTAAAGGGCTTGCCTGTACCCGATGGGAGCTGCCGCGGCGTTTACGCGAGCCACGTGCTGGAGCACCTGACGCTCGCGGATTTCCATCAGGCCCTCCGCAATACGCATCGGATGCTGGAAAAATCCGGCGTCTTTCGTCTGGTGGTTCCCGATCTCGAATGGTGCGCGCGGGATTATCTGGCGCGCGTCGGCCGCGGCGACCCTGAAGGGAACAGCGCATTCCTGCGCAACGCCAGCATGGGCGTGGAACAACGTGAAAACGGCGTCATGGGGCTCGCCCGGAGGCTTTTCAACACCTCCGAGCATCTCTGGATGTGGGATGAGCTTTCCCTGCGCTCCGCCCTTGAAAAGCAGGGGTTTACGCAAATCCGGCGCTGCCGGTTCGGCGATTGCGAAGACCCGATGTTCGGGCGAGTGGAAGACGCCGGGCGATTCGAAAACGCAGTCGCGATGGAAGCGCGCCGGCCTTAGGGTGGTATCCGCTGTCGATTTTGACATTTGCAGCCTGTGAAGCTGCGGACTCGCTTTCCAGCGAATCCAGCCGGCTGGAAAGCCGGCTTGCCGGCCGGAAGGCCCGCCCCACGGTCAGGGCTTCAGAAAAGTTCCCTTCTCCAGTTCATCGAAAGCGGCGCGGAGTTCGCTCTGCGTATTCATCACGATTGGGCCATACCAGGCGACGGGCTCTTCGAGCGGTTTGCCCGAAACGAGCAGGAAGCGGATGCCTTCCTCCCCTGCTTCGACCACCACCTCATCGCCACGGTCGAAAAGGATGAGGGAACGGTTTCCTGCTTCGGCCGGCGGCGTGGTGTCCGCCCAGGCAGCGGGCTCTGTGGGGACCTGAAGCGGGCCGGAGGCATTGCAGAACTTGCCGCTCCCGGCAAACACATAGGCAAAGGCATGACGCGTGGTCTCCACCGGCAGAGACTTGCGGCGGCCGGGCGGCACGGAAATATCGAGATACGTGGGCTCGGCGGCGATGCCATCGACGGGGCCGGTTTTTCCCCAGAAATTCCCGCAGATCACGCGCGCAAAAGTTCCGTCGTCGTCGGTAATACCAGGGATATTACTGGATTTAATTTCCTGATAGCGCGGCGCTGTCATCTTCAGCGAGGCGGGCAGATTGGCCCAGAGCTGGAAGCCGTGCATACGCCCGGCCTCATCGCCCTTCGGCATTTCCTGGTGAATGATGCCGCTACCGGCGGTCATCCACTGGACGTCACCGGCCCCGATCACGCCCCGGTTCCCCATGCTGTCGCCGTGCTCCACATTGCCCGCAAGGACATAGGTGACGGTTTCGATTCCGCGATGAGGATGCCACGGAAATCCCTTCAAATACTCGGCCGGAACGTCATTCCGAAAATCATCGAGCAGGAGAAAGGGATCGAAGTCGGATGTATTGCCAAAGCCGAAGGCCCGGCGCAGGTGGACGCCCGCGCCTTCGACGGCGGGTTTGGAATGGATGAGCCGCTTCACGGGACGAAGAGACATGGGTGACCTCCGCCCTCAAGACTACACGATGACGCGACGCGATCGCGCGGCGCGGGGAACAACCCTGGACCCTACAGGACCCGTTTGCTGAAAAAATATTGTCTAAAGCTTAATTAATGTGATATTTTATGCACACTAACAAGTGATGCGCCGGGAATAATCCGATAATATGCCGGATTAAACAAAGCGTGGAGGGTACGCGCGTGAACAGCATCACCATTTCACGGCCGGAAGGGAGCAAGAGGATGCGAGCTCAAACTGTGGATATTCAGGAAGGCGCGGGACGAATTCTTTCCAGCCCGATTTTCCGGCCCGGAGGCAAGAAGCTCATGGCGAAAGGCCATCTGCTTCGAGCGGAAGACATCCGGGCGCTGGAAATGGAGGGCATGAAGGAAGTCTGGGTGGCGGAGCTGGAAGAAGGCGAAATGCCCGAGGATGAAGCGGTTTGGGGCGTCACGGCGGAACTCGCCTGCGGCTCTTATCGCGTCGAGCCGGTGTCCGGCGGCCGGGCCAATCTGGTGGCGACCGAAACCGTCTGCACACTGGTAGATGAGGACCTTCTGCGTGAAGTGAACGGCACATCCGGACTGGTCATCGCCACCACGCTGAACTTCAGCATGGCGGCGCGGGGCCAGCGAATCGCAACCGTAAAAAGCGCGCCTTTTGCGGTTTCCCGGACGGATTTCGAAAAATCCGTGAGCGCGTTACGGGACAAAGGTCCGGTTTTACAGGCGCGGCCAATTCATGGCGCCCGTATTGGAGTGGTTTATTGCGACCCTCTGGATGGCGAACGAGCCCGCACATTATTTGAGCCGATTGTCCGCCAGAAGCTGGAGCGGTTCGGAGTGTTCTCTCACCGCGGGGTGACGGCGGTCGAAACGGAGGAGCACGTGGCCAGGTCTATCCAGTACCTGGTGAACGGCGGCTCGAAAATCGTCCTGATTGCGTCTACTACCGCGCCGGCGGGACCGGAAGATACGGTGGGCCTCGCGATGACGAAGGTGGGATGCCCGATCGAACGCTATCTCGCGCCCGTGGAACCGGGACACCTTCTGCTGCTGGGTTATAAGAACGAAATTCCCGTGGTTTCCGCGCCGGGCTGTTTCCGCTCGCCGCGGATCAATGTGGTGGATCTGCTGCTGCCGCCGATGATGGCGCGGTATCGCATTTCGCACTGGGAGGTGGCCTGCCTGGGGCATGGCGGACTTCTGGATGGTTAGAGAACGCCGCGCTGCTTCAACTCGCGCTCGATCTGCGCGACTGACTCAAACTGGACGGCGTCGATTCCGTAGCGGCGCGCGCCTTCGACGTATTCCGCGACATCGTCCGTGAAGAAGCATTCTTCCGGCCGGCAGCCAGCGGCGGCCACGGCCTGTTCATATATACGCGGCGAAGGCTTCATGGCGCCCACTTCGTGCGAGAGCACCAGCGCGTGAAAATGGCGCAGATGCGGATAATTCGCGCGGATCATATCGAAGTGGATTGCGTTCGTGTTCGAGAGCAAAACGAGGCGGAACCGCGACGCGATCCGGGCGAGCATTTCTTCCGGAATTAACGTCGCGGGCAAAAAGATGGAACTCCAGATTTCGCAGAATTCCTCATAGCCGCAGGAAAGCCCGAGCACCTCCGAAATCCGGCGGACGAATTCGCGAGGCTCGATCGCGCCGGATTCAAGGCGCTCAACGAGGCCGGTGGGGCGAATCCGCTCGGGGACTTCAGCCTGATCCAGACCGGTAAGAGCGGCGATGCGGCTGTAGCCGCGGCCGAAGTCAAAAGGGACAATGACGCGCCCCAGGTCGAAAATGACGGCTTTGATCAACTTTCTACTGTAGCGCGAGAGAGATAAAGCTTTGGGAAACCATATGTTGCGGGCGTTCGTCTACAATAGTGGGAATGCTGATTCGGACCTTTGCGGCCACGGTCGCCACGTTTGTGATTACCGCTCTGGCTCCGCTCAGCTGCAGCGCCGAAACCCTTCTGGATCAAGGGTATCGGGACATGTATAACCTCAATTTCCCGGGCGCCCACCAGACATTCGCCCAATTCGAAAAAACGAACCCAACCGACGCGATGGGTCCGGTTTCCGACGCGGCGGCCTACCTCTTCACGGAATTCGACCGGCTCGGAATTCTGAAGTCCGATTATCTGACGAAAGACGAGAGCTACTTCGTCATCAACAAGCCTAAGGGCGATCCGGAAATTCGCAAAAAATTCGATGCGGCGCTCGATCTGGGCGATAAGGTGGCCGCGGCGAAGCTGAAGGAATCGCCCGGCGACCCGGATGCGATGCTGGCCGAAACGATGAGCCTGGGCCTGCACGCGAATTACGACGCCATGATTGACCGGCATCATCTGGCGGCGCTCTCCGAGGTGAAAGAGAGCCGGGAGCGCGCGCAGAAACTTCTTGCCAGGCATCCGGACGTTTACGACGCCTACATTGCGCAGGGAATCGAGAATTACCTGCTGAGCCAGAAGAACGTCGCCCTGCGCTGGTTCCTGCGTCTGGGCGGCGCGCAGACCAGCCGCGAGGTAGGCCTCGAAAAGTGCGCAATTACGGCGGAAAAGGGGCATTACTTCAAGCCCTACGCCCAGCTTCTGCTGGCAATCGCGGACCTGAGAGACAATAATCGAAACGGCGCGAAACAGAAGCTCACCTGGCTCTCGAAGGAGTATCCGGGCAATCACCTGTACCGCGACGAACTGGAAAGGCTCGTTACCGCGAAATGAGGATTGTCGGCGCCGCAAGCGCATTCCCGAAGTACCACTATGACCAAAAAGCGCTTTGTGACGCGTTTGTAGCGTACTGGGGCGACCGGTTGCCCGAGCGGCGGAAGTTCGAGTTGCTGCACAGCAACGTGGGCGTCAACGGGCGCTATCTGTCGCTGCCGATCGAAGAGTATCCGGCGCTGCGATTCAGCGAGGCCAATGACGTCTGGATCCGGACCGCGATCGAACTCGGGGAGAAGGCGATTCCGGCCGCGATTGAACAGGCTGGAATCGACAAGAGCGAAATCTCGGCGTTCTTCTTTGTATCGGTGACCGGGATTGCGAGCCCGTCGATCGACGCGCGGCTCATCAATAAGCTGGAGCTTTCGACCGGTATGCGGCGCGTGCCGGTGTTCGGACTGGGCTGCGTGGCCGGCGCGGCGGGAATCTCGCTCGCGGCGGACTACGTGCGCGCCTATCCGAATAAATATGCTCTCCTGCTTTCGGTCGAGCTTTGCACGCTGACGATCCAGCACGAAGATTTGTCGATGGCGAATCTGATCTCGACCGGTCTGTTTGGCGATGGCGGGGCGGCCGTGATCGTGGCGGGCAGCGATACGGCGGCGGCGAAGAACAATATGGCGGGGCCGGAGATCATAGCGACGCAGCCGACGTTTTATCCCAACACGGAAAGCGTCATGGGCTGGGATATTTCGGCGAACGGATTCCAGATTGTGCTTTCGCCCGAAGTACCGAATGTGATTGCGGGCAATGTGGGGCGCGACCTCGACAAACTGCTCAGCGAGAACGGCGTCACGCGGGCGGATATTGGCTGCTGGATGCTGCACACGGGCGGTCCGAAGATTCTGCGGGCAACGGCGCAGGCGCTGGGGATCGGCGACGAGGCGCTGTGGGCGTCCTGGGAAGCTCTGGGAGAGATGGGGAACCTCTCGTCTTCATCGGTGCTGATGGTTCTCGAAAAGACGATGGCGAAGCGGCCCGAGCCGGGGACGTGGAGCATCCTGGCAGCCATGGGTCCGGCGTTTTGTTCCGAGCTCGTGCTGCTGCGCTGGTAGTCACTTCCGGAGCTTCAGGGCACGGGCGAGAAGATCGCGGAGGGCATCGGGATGCGCCTTCGAAAGCCGCACCAGAACCCAGGGAGCGTTGAGATAGTGATCCGTGATGTAGTAAGTCTCGGGATCAGCCGCCATCATTTCCGCGCGCTCTTCGAAGGTGGTTCCCACAACCAGGGAATCGCCATCTTCTTTCAGGCGGGCGATGAGTTTGCCTCGCAGTTTGATGGCGGGCGTACCGTAGGAGGTGGATTGCTCGACGTTGCCGAGCGACTGCGCGATCTTGAGCGCCTTCTGGAAGTTCAATCCCGCCTTCTTCATCTTCGGCTGCCATTGTAAACTGGTCGGCAAATGTCTTACCAGCCTGGCCGCCATTTTCTGCAGATCCCCGGACCCACGAATGTGCCGGATCGCGTGCTGCATGCGATCGCGAATCCGACGATCGATCATCGCGGCCCGGATTTCGCCGAGCTCGGGTTTGCGTGCATAGCGGGAATGAAGGCTGTATTCCAGACCGCGGGCGATGTGATGATTTTTCCCGGATCGGGCACTGGCGCGTGGGAAGCGGCGCTGGTGAATACGCTGAGCGCGGGCGACAAGGTTCTCTCATTTGACTGCGGACAGTTCGGGACGCTGTGGGCGCGAGTTGCACGCAATTTCGGATTGCAGGTGGAACTGCTGGGTGGCGACTGGCGGCGCGGCGCGGACGCCGGCGAACTGGAAGCGCGCCTGCGCCAGGATAGCGCGCACGAGATTCGCGCCGTCATGGCGGTCCATAACGAGACTTCAACCGGCGTCACCACCGACATCGCAGCGCTGCGGCGCGCGATGGACGCCGCGGGACACCCGGCGCTCCTGATGGTAGACGCGGTTTCGTCGCTGGGTTCAATCGATTACCGGCACGATGAATGGAGAGTCGACGTGGCGGTTGCCGGTTCGCAGAAAGGGATGATGCTGCCGCCGGGGCTGGGATTCAATGCCGTGAGCGCAAAAGCGCGGGAGGCGGGAAAGCGCGCGAACCTGCCGAAGAACTTCTGGCGGTGGGAAGAAATGCGGGAGATCAATCAGAAGGGCTACTATCCCTACACGCCCGCCACCAATCTTCTCTACGGCCTGCGCGAAGCGACGAAGATGATGGTGGAGGAAGAGGGACTTCCCAACGTCTTCCGGCGTCACCAGCGGCATGGCGAAGCTACGCGGCGCGCGGTGCAGGCGTGGGGGCTGGAAGTCTTCGCGCAACTGCCCGCTGAGTACAGCAGTTCGGCGACCGCAGTGGTGATGCCGGAAGGCTTCAGCGAAACCGATCTGCGGGCCACCATTTTGAGGCACTTCAATATGTCACTGGGCGCGGGGCTCGGAAAGCTGGCGGGGAAAGTTTTCCGTATTGGCCATCTGGGCAGCTTCAACGATCTGATGCTGATGGGCACGCTCTGCGGCGTCGAGATGGGGCTGGAACTCGCGAAGGTGCCGCATCGCAAGGGCGGCGTGGCGGCGGCGATGGCAGCGCTCACCGAATGACGGCCGGATTCCGCGAAAAGCTGGAAGCAACGGTCAAAGGCGAGGTTCGCTTCGACGCCGTTACGCGCGCGCTCTATTCCAACGACGCGAGCGTTTATCAGATCGAGCCGCTGGGCGCCGTGATCGTGGAATCGCGGGACGACCTGATTGCCGCGGTACGCGCCTGCGCGGAGTTCCGGGTTCCGCTGACCATGCGGGGAGGCGGCACGTCGCAGGCGGGCCAGGCCATCGGCGCCGGGCTTCAGATCGACACGTCGAAATATTTCAATTGCATTCTGGAATTGAATGCCGTCGAGCGGTGGGTCCGGGTCGAGCCGGGTATTGTGCTGGATGAGCTGAACGCCGCGCTGCGTCCGCATGGGCTGCGATTCGCGCCCGATGTTTCGACCGCCAGCCGCGCGACGATCGGCGGGATGATCGCGAATAATTCGAGCGGCGCGCGTTCGGTTCTCTACGGGAAGACGATCGATCACGTGATCGAGCTCGAAGTCGTGATGGCGGATGGCTCGATTGCGCGGCTCGGCGCAGGCTGCGGGCCTGAGCCGGGATCGCTGCATGCAACGTGCGAGAACACGGTGCGGTGGCTGAGCGCGGAACACGCGGGCGAGATCGACCGGCGATTTCCGAAAGTGCTGAGGCGCGTCGGGGGATACAACCTCGATGAGTTCGTGCCAGGGCGAGAACCGTTCAATCTGGCGAAGATGATCGTGGGATCGGAAGGCACGCTCGCGGTGATTCTGGAAGCGAAGCTGAATCTGGTTCCGTTGCCGCGCGAGAAGGCGGTGCTCGTGATCCAGTTCCACGACGTGCTGGAGGCGCTGGAGGCAACGCCGCTGATTCTGGGCCATAAGCCTTCGGCGGTGGAGGTGATGGACAGCTTCATTCTGAATCACACGAAGCTGAGTCCCAATCTGCAGCGTGTGCGCGAGACGTTTGTGGAGGGTGAACCTGGCGCGATTCTGTGCGTGGAGTTTTACGCCGATCGCAAAGAAGATCTGCCGCCGCGGCTCAATGCGCTCGAAGAAGATCTGACGCAGCGCGGCTACGGCTATCGCTTCTTCCATGCGCTGGAACTGGCGCAGCAGGCGCGCGTGTGGAGCCTGCGCGAATCGGCGCTGGGACTTTCCATGACCATGAAGGGCGATGCGAAATCGCTGTCATTCGTGGAGGACACCGCGGTTGCTCCGGAGCGGCTGCGCGATTTCATTGACCGTTTTCTGCAGTTGATCCGGCGCCATGAGACGAGCGCGGGGATCTACGCGCATGCGTCCGTCGGGTGCCTGCATGTGCGGCCCGTGGTCAATATGAAGACGGCGGAGGGCATCCGCCAATTCGAGAGCATCGCGAATGAGGTGTCCGATCTGGTGCTGGAGTTCGGCGGCGCGCTTTCGGGCGAGCATGGCGATGGGATGGTGCGAAGTCCGTTCATGCGAAAGATGTTCGGGCCTGTGCTGTACGAGGCGTTCCGGACGGTCAAGCGCACTTTCGATCCGCAGGGCATTCTGAATCCCGGCAAGATTGTGGACAGCCCTGGGCTGACCGCTAACCTGCGCTTCGGCGCCGGATATGTCACGCCGAATCCCACAACATTTTTCGATTTCTCGGAATACGGCGGGATGGGCGGCGCGGTGGAAATGTGCAGCGGGCTGGGGGCGTGCCGGAAGAAGCTGGAGGGCACGATGTGCCCTTCGTACATGGCTACGCGCGAGGAGAAAGACGTCACGCGCGGGCGCGCGAATGTGCTGCGGCTCGCGATGACGGGACGCCTGAGCGAAGCCGGTCTGGACGAGCGCGGCGTATACGAATCTCTCGATCTTTGTCTCGAATGCCGGGCGTGCAAGGCGGAATGTCCGGTGGGCGTGGACATGGCGCGGTTCAAGAGCGAATTTCTGGCGGGGTATTGGCAGACCTATGGGACGCCGCCGGGAGTGAAGATGCTGGCGAACGTGCGGGCGGCGGCGGAGCGGATGAGCCCGATGGCGGCGCTGGCCAATCGCGCAATGCGGTCCGCGCCGGTGCGGCATCTCAATGAGGCGCTGTTCGGGATCGATCATCGACGTACGCTTCCGGCGCTGAGCCGCCGCACGCTGCAAGCGCGCCTGCGGGGGCGGGATCACGCGACGCCCGACGTATTACTGTTCGGCGATACCTTCACCAGCTATTACGATCCCGAGATCGGCGTGGCGGCGTGGGAAGTGCTGGAGTCGGCGGGGGTGCGGGTTGGGCTGGCGCCGAATCATTGCTGCGGACGGCCGATGATTTCGAAAGGCCTGCTGCGTGAGGCGACGGAACTGGCGCGACAGAACACGGCGGCGCTCTACTATGCCGCGACCGCAGGGAAGAAGCTGATCTTCTGCGAGCCGAGCTGTCATTCCGCCATGCGCGAGGATGCGCCGTCACTGTTGCGCGGCGAGGAGCAGCGGCGGGCTCAGGTAGTCGCCCAGGCGTGCGTTTCGTTCGAGGAGTTCGCTGCCGGTCTTAACCTGCAATTCAAAGCCGGTCCGCCGAAAATTCTGTTTCATGGGCATTGCCATCAGAAGTCGATGGGCCTGGTCCCCCCTGCCCTGCGGCTGCTCGCGAAGATTCCCGGCGCCGAGATTGTCGATCCCGATGCGGGCTGCTGCGGGATGGCGGGGTCGTTCGGCTATTCGAAGGACCACTACGAGGTTTCGCGCGCCATTGGCGAGCGGAAGCTGCTGCCGCGGGTGCGGGAGAAGGAACCCTCGACCGTGGTGGTGGCGGGCGGAACGTCGTGCCGCCACCAGATTCTCGATTTCACCGGCGAGCGCGCGATGCATCCGGCAGTGTTAGTACGGAAGTTGATCGATTAGGTGAGGTGAGTACGTCGGGCGCGTCGAGCAAAAGCTCGACGGCAGAGCCGAAACTCCGCCCCACGGGCTATTTCTTGTCGTCCTGCTGCGCCCCGCGCCGGGCCGGCGCCTGACGCTGCTGCGGCTGCGGACGCTCTCTCTGAGGCCGTTCCGCGCCGCCACGAGGCGCCGGCGGCGCTGCCTGCTGCCGGGGCAGTGGCTGCGGCTGTCCCTGTGGCTGCGGCTGCGGACGCTGCCGGATCGCGGGGGCCGGCTGATTCTGCTGCGGCTGCGGACGCTGCCGGAATGCCGGCGCAGCCTGGGGCTGTTGCGGCTGCTGCTCCGGAGCCCGCCGGTTCCCGATCTCCCGCACTTCCTGACGGTTGATCACCGCCGCGGGCTGCTGCCTGCGAAGCTCCTTCACCTGCGCGGGGCGCAGAGGCTCTCCATTATTCTGCACGAGCATCTGCTGTCG